>JBEEIB010000536.1:0-12118 GCA_041167675.1 Verrucomicrobiota bacterium | reverse complement strand
AGCTGCTTACCGCTCAACGCAGGAGGCCCGGGCGGTGCAGCTTGCAGAATTTGGTTTTTAACGTTCCGAACATCCAGAAACCGATGAAACTTGGCATCATCAACAGCGCGTTCGGCCAGGCCGGCGTGGACACCGCAATCGGCCTCCAGTACATCGCCGGCATCGGCTTCGATTGCGTGGACATCTTCACGGAGGCCATGACCATTACCCCGGAGGAAAAACACTTGGTGCTGGACACGTGCCGGAAAAACAACCTGCCCATCGTTTCGCTTCCCGTCGTCGCGGCCGGCCTTATCGACTTCAACGAACCCGTACGCGCCTTCCACGTGCAGCGCTGCAAAGCCTTCATCGACCTTGCTGCTGAGTGGGGTGCGAAAAACATTCTCCTCGTGCTCGGCGAATACATTTGGCAGCGAGAAGTCATCCCGCCGGCCGAGCAATGGCGCTGGGCAATCGAGACCTGTCGCATCCTCGGCGATTACGCCGACCAAAAGAAAATCGATATCGCACTCGAGCTGGAGCCTTTCCGGCTGAGCCTGCTCAACAGTGTGACCGCCATGGCGCGTTTCGTGGACGAGTGCACCCACCCGCGCGTGCGCGCCAATATCGACATCAGCCACCTCGTTCTGGCCGACACCAGCCCGATTGATTTGGCCAAGCTCAAAGGCAAAGCCATCCATGTCCACATCAGCGATTGCGACGGCAAAGTCCACGGCGACCTGCCCCCTGGCCGCGGCATCATCAAATTCGAGCCGTATCTCCAGGCGATCAAGGAACTGGACATCAACGGCACCGTCGCCATCGAGCTCGAATATTCGCCTGACCCGTCGCACATCGTCGAATGGGTTGAGGAAGCCTACAGGGAGACCGCCCGCATGATGAACCTCTCGGGCCTCCGCGGCTGACCGACAGCGGGCACCCACCCCTCAGCGTGCAGGAACACTTCCTAGAATCGATTGGCTTCGAATTTCTCGTCATCAGCGCGGCAACTCGGCTTCTACGGAGCTTTCGAAAATTGTACCGCGTGATCAGCCCGCATTTGAGCCGTTGATGATAAAGATGCACCTTGTAGGAATCGAACCTACAACCCAATGATTAAGAGTCAGCGGTTCCGCGGTGCATCCGCCGCGTTCACTTAGTTTGGATCAAATCTTCCAACTGGAATCAAGGCCCAAAAAGTGGCTAAGAACTGGCTAAGATCTTGATTTTTTGGAATTGCCGTTACTCACGTAAACCCGAGCTGCGCCAAGAAAGTCGACTGCCCATCACCAGCAACAAGAGCTTCGTCTACGCAAGTCCCGCGATCATCACTTACTGATTCGCTACCCTTCAAAACCGAAGTCATCACGTCTTGGGCTGGATTACCAAACGCAGGCTTTGTTCGAAACACGAAACCCTGCGGCACTGGGCGACTGCTTTGCAGCGCCAGGCCGAAGCCGTTTGCGTCCCAATGGCGACTGTTCCTTTTGTATCCCCAACTGTCTGTTTCGTCGCCATCGGGATCGCGGTTATGTCGTCGACTGGTGGCTCGGCGAATCAAGACGCCGCCTGGGCCACATACGACGCTTGCCGATCAGATAATCGCCTCGGAGACTTCTCCTTGGTGTTGTACAAATGTCTCAGCTGCTGAAGATCGAACGGCTGAAATTCCTCCGCCTCAGAGTTAAGAGTCTCCCGCTGTCTGTATAGGCTACGTAGAGCGAGGAGTGCTAATGCTAGTGCTTCCATATTTCCTTTTCTTTGTTGTTTAGCTCCGTTGAGAAGGGCAGTTCACTTAGCTATGCCTTCACCGGATACCGTTGGTTTTGTTCATCAGCCTGGTGGTTATTTCTCCGTTTCGAACGGTGAGATAAGCGTCGATGGCTCGTGGAGCCATAGCGATAGCGATGAGGACGACGACAAAAGCCAGGTCGTGAACGCCTTTGATTATTTCCATTGTGTCTCTCTTTCTAATACTCAGGTTTAAACGTTGAGAGTCGGGCTCCCTCGCGGGATTTTCCCTTCTTGTTTCTCTCAGCATTCTGGCTTGGCCGCTCCTGAACGGAACGCCCGGAGAATTCCCTTTTGCCTTAGGCCGTCTTCCTTGATGGGGCTGTTGGCTTCTCCGCTACAGGCCGGATGTATTGTTGTAAGGCTACCCAGTCCGTGCGGGTCTTGTCCCATTCTTGGATAGCGAGACCATAGGACTCGAACACCTCGCGTATCTGCGCCGAATTCCAGTTAAGAATGTCCTCAAAGATCGGTACGAGCACACTTAACGCGCTGTCGCTGAGTACCGTCCGTCTGGCAATGCGGCCAAGGAACTTCGCCTCCGAGACTGCGATCGTGTAACCCTCGCGGCTGTTCACATGCAGCATCACGAACAGGTCCGAACTACCATCGCCCATGTAGATTGTATGGTCTGGCGTAATCTGCAGCCTGGTTTCCAGTTCCTCGAGTACTGCAATTTTGCCATAGCCTGCTGAAACTCGTCTAATAGAACAAATTTCGCCGGTCGAACCGTCATACTCGAGCTGGGTACCGAAAATGTGATCTGCTGGAACGATCCCTTCCAGAGCTGACTGAACGACGTCTTGAGGCGAAGCCGAAATCACATAAAACTGGAAGCCATATGGATCGAGACCTTTTTCGAAAAAATCTGCCAGGAGATTGACATTATTTTTCAGGCGGACCTGCTTTCCGGCTTCTATAAGATGCTCGCGGCGAAGACTCCGGAATTCCGGATCGTGCCTCAACAGATAGGCAAGCTCAGCTCCTTGCTGAACGAGATTGGCTTTCGCGAGTCCGCTCACCTTTTCGTCGAACCCAGAGATACCCATTATTTCGCTCAGAACCCGCCCTGAATCGTTGAAGCTCAACGTCTGGTCGAAGTCACTTGCCACCAGGTAACGCTTTATATTTGCAGACCTGTTTATCATAAGTTGCCTTTTGTCTTGATTAACCGTCGCCGACCAACATAACAGCTCATAGCGCAATTCCAGTCATTTTAGGACACTGTCTGGGATATTTGGGCAATCACTTTACACAAGCTGTTGAAATACAGGAGTATAAATTGTAATATCAGGTTTCTGAAATGACCTATTCAAATGCTGACGTTCAAGTCCCTAAATATCAGCAAGTCCTCGACACGATTAAGACCGACATTCTCTCTGGGCGATATCAGCCTGGCCAGAAGCTTCCGAGCGAAGCGGCTTTATTAAAGCGATTTGGAACGTCGAGGATCACTGTTGGCCGCGCCCTTCGCGAGTTGCAGCACGCGGGCTTAGTTCAACGCCGCGCAGGATCAGGAACGTATGTAGCGAACGCCTCTGATGATAGCGGTCTGTTGTTTGGCTTGCTCGTCCCGAACCTGGGCGACACGGAAATATTTGGCCCCATCTGCCAGGGCATGTCAGAGGCTCCGCAGGCGCGCAAAAATGCTCTGCTTTGGGGCAACATAGTGGCAGACCACAGCGTAAAAGACGAGCAAACCTGGCAACTCTGTAAACAATACATCGCTAAAAAAGTGGCCGGCGTTTTTTTTGCTCCGCTGGAGCGGACTGTCGCGAGCAATGAAACCAACGATCGTGTAATTTCAGCGCTTGAGCTGGCCGGTATCCCAGTGGTGTTACTCGACCGGTGCTTTCTGCCGTATCCAACCCGCAGCCGCCACGACTTGGTTGGAATCGATCACCGGCGCGCTGGCTACATGATCACAGAACACCTTCTCAGGGTCGGCTGCCGGCGCATCGCCTTCGTAGCTTATTCCAACTCTGCATCGACCGTGGCAGCGCGCATCGCTGGTTATCGAGAGGCCCTTTTCGTGGCCGGCGTTCCCGTCGAGCCCGCCTCGCTTCAGCGTCTCAACAGCGATGATGAGAGTGAGGTGCGACGAGTCATGGAAACGCTAAAACCGGAGGCAATCGTCGGCGCGAATGATCGAACTGCGGGGCACTTAATGCACGGATTGATCCGCCTGGGTTATCGAGTTCCGGAAGATGTGCGAATCGTTGGAATCGATGATGTCGAATACGCGAATCTTTTGCCCGTGCCGCTGACGACCGTTCACCAGCCCTGCAGGCAAATTGGCGTCGCGGCTGTCGCAGCAATGCTGGAACGGGTGACGAATCCTGATATGCCCGTTCGGGATATTCTGTTGGACTGTAGATTAGTAATACGGGATTCCTGCGGAGCCAAAATGTTGGCCAAGAATGCCGGAGGATAGCCGGTTAATGGGTTCCGGCCACTTTCAATTTCAATAACACTGCGGGCAAAAGATCGGGCTTTGGGTGGTGGCGCCTGGAAGTGAGTGACGGCGAGAAAAAACTAACGCTCTAAAACTGGGATAGAGCCCGTTTCACAAGGCGTCGGCTATCCTGATCCTCGAACTTTGCCCTCACTCCTAGTCAATCGGCGCAACACTTGCAATCGCAATTTCTGTCGCAACTTGAACCGGTGACGAAAGCCTCCAAGGTCCTCTGAAGGGGGCTCGAAAAAATCGAAGACGTCTTGCAGGGAAAGAAGGACGAGCCGAACAAACAAGCCTACCCCCAAAACCAGCGTAAGATGATAAGAATCGTTGCCAGGCAGCTGAAAGCCGAAAAGGCTTTATTTGATCGATTATGCGATTTAAGGCAGACGTTTGACTGTTCCAGACACCGAGCTGATTCAAAGCAGCGTGAAACGCGCGAAACACAATTGCTGTGCTCGATCCAAAGCTCTGCACGCGGCATTTATCTCGAGCCCCATCGCAGCATGCCTTTACACTTTGCATACAATTTCTGAGTGAAACTTCACAACAAGAGGATTCCTAGCATTAGGGATGTGGTGAAAGCGGCCGGGGTTTCTCCCATGACCGTCTTCTCGTTGGTGGCCTACCGCACCCAGCTCTTCAACCCGGACGACATGCCGAATGTCGTGAAGATTCAGTCCGGCGATAAGGTGCAGCCGCTCTCTCAATATCTGAGCCAGCCTCCGCCCCCGGCGGCCCCGGCCGTCAGCTTCCCCAAGATTAACGAGGAAATGGTCAAGACCGGCTTCTTTGACTACCTCGGCTTCGCGCTGCAATTCGCTCCCGCCAGCCCGGAAGAGAAGGAAATCCGCGCGAAGCTGGCCCGCCTCCAGAAGGACAACCCCGGCGCGGACAAGGAAAGCAACTGGCTCCCCGCCCCGAACGACCTCATCTATCTCGTCATGCGCCTCTACTGGCCGAAGGCAACGCCGCCCTCCATCCTTCCGCCCGGCGAAGGCACTTGGAAACCACCGGGAATACAGTCGGTGAAGTGATTAGATTGCTGGCGCCCGTCGTCGCAAGGCGGCGGGGCGCGGCAATTGGTCGGGCGACCGAGTCCCTCACTTCGCACCGAGCCATTCCCTGATCGTCTTGGCCAGCAGATTTTTTATTCGCTGCAAGATCGCTTCCTTTGATCGCCGAAACAGGTTTTCGTTTTGATTCTTGTCTGCACAAACCTCTGCGAACCAAACACCCACTCTGTTTCCGATCTTCGACCAGAGACTAGTATTGTCGAAACTGATCCCGCCGACGATGACCTTCGCCTGAGCAAAATATTGCTGCATCTCCAGCACGAGCGCTGCTTCTTCGGTTTTTACGAACTCCTCATACAGTTCCTTTTCGGAGCGGCTAAGCTTGAGGTGAAATTCTTCAATGCGCTCTGTGCGTGACAGCATGCACTCAATTCATAGGATTCTCGGTAAGGCGAGCGCCAACATGAAATGCTCTACCTTTGCCCCGCTCTAGGCGGTTGAGTTTTGCTGGCCCGGCAGGTCGGTCCCGCAATCTTCGCTAGCCCCAGTAACCCTGAGTAGGATTCTCCCCAGAACCGTCAGATGAGACGCGACGGCCCGAGTCGGCCAGGAGGGCCGATGTGGCGATCTTTGCTCATTGGCGTTCTCTCACTGTGAGAGAGAAGAGCGCGCTCATCGCAAGGACGGTAGACCGCTTGCCGCGATTGCTTGGGAGGCTAGTCTCTCTTATCGAACTCCAATCCTTAGCACGACCACGCAAAATAGCACCCAAAGAACCACGCAAAATAATTCCCAAAGTCACAAATAGTAAATATCAAAGTTCCAAACTTTGGGGCAACCTGCACAATCCCGCAGCGGAGACTTGGCTCCGAGTGCTACAGCCAATCGGAATTGCAAACGTTAGTTAGCGTCCATTCGTGGTTGTCTTTCGGTCGCTTTTGGCTGCGTCTACTTCGCGCTGTGATCTTCTGTACAAATTACGATCCGAATGTTTTGCGACTGCAGTTTTCTCTGGGCCTTTAGCCTCAGCATGCGCGTGTTTCCTCAGCATTTCTAGAAACGCGTGGAGAACGCTCGATTGGTTGTCCCTGCGCCAAGCGATGTGGAAATCGAAAGTTGGGATACTCGGCCGCAGCGGCCGAAACTCGACCGCGACCGGCAGAATCTGCTGAAACGTCTCAGGCACGAGGGCTACGCCGAAACCGGCGGATACCAACCCGAGCAGGCTTAGTGCGCCATCCGCTTCCTCCCGCGCAATCTCGGGCATGAATCCCGCGGAACGGCAATGGCTCACGAACCGGCTATGATACGCAGCGGCTGTCTGTCGAATAGAAATAAATTTCTCATTCGCCAGCTCCGACAATCTCAGCCGCCGCTGCTTGGCCAAAGGATGCCCAGGCGGTAACGCAACTAAGAAAGGAGCTTTGCGCACACATTCGAACACCAACTCGCTCTCCAATTCCGGGAATCGGATTCCGACGTAGCCTAAATCGATCCTTCGATTGATTAATTCCTGAACTTGCTGGTGGTATTGCAGTTCTCGGATTCCCAATTCCACCATGGGAAAAAGTTGACGGAAGAGACGCGTTACGCGCAAAAGAACCGGCTCAAAACCTTCTATCGCATAAGCGATGTGAAGGTGGCCCGCTTCGCCGCGGCTGGCGGCTTGGGCTAGTTGGACCGCACGCTGACTCTGAGCCAGAATTAAGCGAGCTTCCTTCAAGAAGGTGCGGCCTGCTTCAGTGAGAAGCATCCCGCTCTGGCTACGCACGAACAGTTTTGTCCCGACTTCATCCTCCAGATCGTGAATCTGCCGGCTCAGAGGGGGCTGAGACAGATGCAGCCGTGTGGCCGCCTGACGGACATTCAGTTCTTCGGCCACCGCCACGAAGTAGCGTAGGTGACGTAGTTCCATAGGCCCGATATCCGAAAGGTATCATCGTGCCACTAAATCGATATTATCCAAGCTCTTTTCTGCGATTCATCTTTTTGCACTGAGATGAAAAATAGACCGCAGCATCAGGAGACTTGAAAATGACGACCGACACATTGCTCATACCGGCAGGGGTGTGGAGCGGGAAGATCTACAGCACAGTGATCAAGGATTTAGTTTCCTTAAAACCTGTCCTCGAAGTGCCTTCGAGCGCTGAAATCCGAAGCGGAGCTTCGTCCTAAATTTGTGAGCGACTCACCAGAACGTGACTGCCGATCTGCTCCCAAAAAATCTCACGCCAAGGCGCAAAGATTGCTATCCTAGAGGAAAATCTGTCGACAAACTCAAGCTCTCCAATTCAAACCGGTTCTCAGCTGCCTGCGGTTATCGCGCTGATGCTAAATGTCGCGTCCTATGCTCGAGATAACGCGATCCCCATACCTCCAACTGATCCATTACCGCTGAAAGGGCGCTACCAAGCTCGGTCAACGCGTACTCGACCCGCGCCGGAATCTCCGGATATACTGTTCGGATGATAACGCCGTCCGCTTCCAACTGACGCAACTGGACGGTGAGCACCTGCGCCGCGATTTCCGGCAGCGCTGCCTGCAAATCCGAAAAACGTTTGGTGCCGCAATTAAGCTCCCATAGAATCATCGGCTTCCACCGCCCGCGAATGACGTCGATCGCCGCCTTAATCGGGCAGCCGTCATGTAACTTGTCGATTTTTTGCTCGTATTCGGAGAGCGGCTTCATGCGAAGAAAAGAATAACCACAGATTACGAAGAATATACGGTTTCAGAAAAACGCCAAGCGGACCTCAAAGCGATATTTGCTTTCCTGCCTCATGGACGATCGAACGCAACCAAACGTGTGCCGCGTCAGTATTCATTCGGGGATGCCAGGTCATCAGGTAATTGAATCCCCCAAGTTCGGCCGGCGCTCTGAGGATTTTCATGGCCGGATTCGAAGCCTCCAATTCCGCCATGCGCCTGGGTACCGTCGCGACCAGATTTGTGCCGGCAACGCTGTGCATCGCGGCAGTATGATAGGGCACCCAGATCGGGCAGTGACGCTGGGCCCCGACCGCGGCTAATCTCTTCTCCAGGATGGTCTGAATTCCTCCCAGAATCCCGATTCCGATGTGATCTGCAGCCAGATACTGCTTCAGTGTGAAAGCACGCGAGAAGCGGCTCTCCTTCGCCACGACACAAACAAACTCTACCTCGAAGATCGCCTCTTTCGCTAGGTGCGCGGGAGCGTAGCCGTCGTCGGCATTCAGCACCAGGTCGATTCTGCCCTTTTCCATCGCTTCGAACGTCGCGTCGTGCAGCGGCATGAAATGAAAAGAGACCTTGCCTGCCGCCGCGAGCACGGTACGGCATAGCAGGGGACAAAATACATGGGAAGCGTGATCGGTGGCGGCGATCTGGAAGGAGGTCTCTTCCGCAGCCGGGTCGAAGTCATTCCCGCTGAGCAAACGGTCCAATCGCGGCAGCGTTGACTCGAGTTCGTGCAAAAGGCGTTCGCCTTTGGGAGTGGGCTGATACCCAGTGGAGGTCCTGATCAGGAGGTCATCGTGGAACATGTCTCGCAACCGTTGCAACGCGCGGCTCGCTGCCGGTTGGCTGAGCAACAGCCGCGCCGCCGCGCGCGTGACATTCCGTTCTTCCGCCAGAACCGTGAAGACGATCAACAGGTTCAGGTCAGCCTGACGTAAATGTGTTATACGCATAATCAGTATAAGCATTATGTATTAGAGTTATTGCTTGTCGATGTCTAATTGAACCATGACAAATACATCAACAAAGATCGCTATCGTTACCGGAGCGTCCCGTGGAATCGGGCGCGCCGTCGCCAGCCGACTGGCGCAGGACGGCTTCGCCATCGTAGTGAACTATGCAGGGGGCGAAGCGGAAGCTTCTGCGCTCGTTAAGAAAATTAACGCGGACGAAGGCCGCGCGATCAGCGTGCGAGCCGATGTCAGCAAACCGGTCGAGGTAGCGCGCATGTTCGACGCTGCTGAAAAAGAGTTCGGCGGCGTCGACGTTCTGGTCAACAACGCTGGGACCATGACGCTGTCGAGCATCGCGACTACCGATGACGCCACGTTTGACCGCCTTGTTGCCGTGAATCTGAAGGGCACCTTCAACGGCCTGCGTGAAGCAGCCAAACGGCTTCGTACTGGTGGACGTATCATCAATTTCTCCACCAGCGTCATCGGCCTCAGGCTAGAGACGTATGGTGTCTACGCCGCGACCAAGTCTGCGATCGAAACGCTGAGCGCGATTCTCTCCAAGGAGCTCCGCGGCCGATCGATCACGGTCAATGCAATCGCACCGGGTCCGACCGGGACCGACCTGTTCTTGGAAGGAAAATCGCAGGAGCTCATCGACCGCTTTGCGAAAATGAATCCGCTTGAGCGTCTGGGGACGCCGCAGGACATCGCTGCTGCCGTCGCTTTCCTGGCTGGTCCCGACGGATCCTGGATCAATGGTCAAGTGCTTCGCGCCAACGGCGGCATGGTCTGATGTTTCGGCTGCCGATCAAATCTTGCTCTCCCTTTATGAGAGAGCTGAAAAGGAGATAAGCTATGAAGAAAGTAATCGTCGTCACTGGAGCATCGAGCGGTTTTGGCGCTCTTGCTTCACGGGCGCTGGCCAGTGCCGGTCACACCGTCTATGCCGGAATGCGGAATACGGAGGGTGGCAGGGCGCATGAGGTGGTGCTGGCTCATGAGTATGCCGCGAAACACGGTGTTGATCTACGCGTTGTCGAGCTTGACGTTGTCTCGGACAAATCCGTCGACGCTGGGATAGACAGAATCATCGCCGAGAGCAGGCGCCTCGACGTCATCGTCCACAATGCCGGTCATATGGCTTTTGGACCGGCGGAGGCGTTTACGCCAGAGCAGTTCGCTCAGCTCTATGACGTAAACGTTCTGGGCACGCAACGCGTCAACCGGGCGGCGCTGCCCCAACTCCGTAAACAGGGACGAGGGTTGATGATCTGGGTTTCCTCGAGTAGCACCCGTGGGGGTACACCCCCGTATCTGGCGCCTTATTTCGCGGCGAAGGCAGCGATGGACTCCCTTGCTGTTTCCTACGCTGGCGAACTGGCGCGTTGGGGTGTGGAGAGCACAATTATCGTGCCGGGTGCTTTCACGAAAGGCACCAGTCACTTTACGAACGCCGGCTCTCCGGCCGATAAGGCGCTGGCCGCGGAATATGACGAAGGGCCTTATGCCGGATTACCGGACTTAATCCTGAAGGGTATCGCGTCGCTTGAGCCCGCTGACGCCGACGTCGGCAGGGTCGCGGAAGCGATCGTTAAGGTCGTCGAGACCCCATTTGGCAAGAGGTCTTTTCGGGTTCACGTCGATCCTGCGCAGGATGGCTGCGAGATCGTCAACGGCGTTGCCGATCGGATACGAGCAGAGCTGCTCCGAAATATCGGTCTTCAGGATCTTCTGACACCGCGGGACCTTGCAGCCGAATCGCAAAGTGCGGCCTAGTCAGTACCGGAACCGAAAGGATCCACACATAGCGAGTCGCGTCATCAAGGCCATCATCCGAATGTCCCAGGTATAGAGCATGATGCGCCGCAGAACAGTATGGGCAGTTTTCGCCGCCCATCTTTCACCAGAAGAAAACTCAACCTCTACCAATTAAACATTACCGATATGTCAATAGCTAAACCGCAAATCATCGATGTGCACTCCCATGTTCTGCCACCGGAGTATGTCTCAACTCTCGACCAGCGCGGGATCAAACCGGTCGGTGGCGTCTCATGGCCGAAGTGGAGCCCGGAGCTCGCGTTGGAAATGATGGATAACAACGGTATTGAAAAGACGATCTTATCCCTTTCCGAGCCAGGTGTTTTCTTTGGAGATGAACCACTCGCGCTACATCTCGCCCACCTGTCCAATGAGTATTGTACGCATGTTATCCGCGACTTCTCGCCCAGGTTTGGTGCCTTCGCCTTTCTGCCACTGCCCTTTGTGGATGGTGCGTTAAAAGAACTGGAGTACGCCCTGGACACGCTAGAGCTGGACGGGGTGGTGCTGATATGTCGAACATAGGTGGCAAGTATGTTGGGGATCCCGAGTTCGATGCTCTCTTCGCCGAGCTCAACCGTCGAAAAGTGTTCGTGATGTGCATCCCACTTCGCCCAAGCAAGAGAAGATCTCCGATCTGAAGCTGCCGGCTTATACCTTGGAATTTCCTTTCGACACCACTCGCGCCGTGGCCAGCTTGCTGCTGAACGGCGTTTTTGACCGGTACCGTGATGTCCGCTCTCAGTTTACGCATGCTGGCGGTACCATTCCCTATCTTTTGCAGCGGCTCGAGTACACGCGCACGCGTAGTGCCGAAGCGTTCCCGGAGCTCGCGAAAGGCACTCCTAATGGCGTCGCTGCAACCCTTCGTGGGAACGTTTTCTATGACACGGCGCTTTCTTATAGCAAGGTGACGCTGAGTGCCCTTGGACAATTTCCGGGTTATGATCGCGTGTTATTTGGCAGTGATTTTCCACATGCTCCCGCACGCTACGCGGCTGAGGGCGCCCAGGCTCTCAAGGAGTACTTCGAAGGAAACGAGGCAGGCCTACGCGGCCATCGAGAGGGACAACGCACTCCTCCACCTTTCAAACGTCGTGGTAACAACGTAGGGCGATTCTATAGATCTAGTTTGGGCAGAGAGAGAGGACAGTTCACAAGGCATTTGTCGGCTGGACACGTTTCCGTCATGGGGATTTCCAGTGTACGGTGGTGACGGACGGCCCCATGAACATGGGATCGCCAGCAAACGGTTTCCCCAAAGCCGATCCTAGGGAAATTACCGAGTTACTGGCCGGTGCATCTCTGCCCGCGTACAGTATGACCTTGAATCAGAACCTGCTGATCGTAAACACGGGTCAGAACCTGGTGCTTTTTGATATCGG
>JBEEIB010000535.1:0-6813 GCA_041167675.1 Verrucomicrobiota bacterium | reverse complement strand
AGTTATTCACAAGCTCCAGCTCCGGCTTGGGTTAGCTGGCCTCCGACCGAAGCTTGCTGAATAACTCCGGACTACCTATACGAAAAACCTCGGCGCGCTTAGTAGGTACGCCCTTTCGTTATGCTTTCCGATGCGCCGGGTTTGAGCCATTTCGTTACCCGCCGAAAAGAGTGATTTCGGTTTGTGACTAAACCGGGTCAATCGGTACGCAGGTCTTCAGACCACCCCGCATCCTAAGACTTCCATCCCAGGCTAAAGCAAGAGGTCACGTTTTTGAGACCCCTCCTACCGGCGTTGTACGCCAATAGCCATGGTTGCGGATTAGCCAATCGAATCGTACTCCGAAATCACCCTAATCGGCGGGTAACGAAATGGCTCAAACCCGGCGCATCGGAAAGCATAACGAAAGGGCGTACCTACTAAGCGCGCCGAGGTTTTTCGCCCTACCGCAATGGGCAGATCACCGAGCCCTTCGTCCACTCGCCCTTTCCCCGTGTCGCCTCCTTATGTTGACGCGCTTGGGCAGCCGCCGGGCGAAGTCGGAGCGCAAAGCCTACCGATCTTGGGCCCCCCGATACACGATCGCTCGCACTCGCTCCAGGGTCACCAAGCCGCCGGCAATCATTTCGTCAAGAATCGGAAGAAATTCTTGGATCTTTTCCTCGCTATCAACTATCTCGATCACGATTGGTAGATCCATCGAGAGTCGAAGAATCTTCGTCGTATGCAGATGGCTCGACTTACCAAAACCCATCGGCCCTCGGAGCACGGTCGCTCCAGCAAGTTTTCTTTCTCGCGCCTTCAACACAATCTGTTCGTAAAGGGATTTACCCTCCCATTCATCGGCCTCGCCGATAAAGACTCGCAAGAGCATCGCATCGCGGGGAAGTTCCATTCTCGATAACCGCTAACCAAGCACAAGAGTCGCCAACCACCAACCGGCTACGACCATCCCAATGCAGAGGACGGTCGAGAAAAGAATGTTGGCCAATGCTATCCAAAAACGCTTTTCGCGCAGAAGGTGAAAAGTTTGCAAGATAAACGAGGAGAAAGTAGTCAAGCCGCCGCAAATGCCAACACCAACGAATACGCAAACAATGTCGGCGAACTCACGATGCAGATCGGATCTGGCGTAATTGGCGACAAATCCAATGAGTAAGCTACCGGTAAGATTCACCACGAGCGTACCAACCGGCAACGTCTCTCCTATTCGTTGGGCTACCCATCCCGACAAACTATAGCGCCAGACGCTCCCTATGGCTCCACCGACGAAAGCAAGAAGGATGACGCCAATCATAAGTGCTTTCTCCGATGCTGCAGGCGACGAACCCAGGTTTCCATCAATCGCACTGCTCCGCTGCTCGCAAAATATCCGGCAAAAACCGCAGTCAAGCCGAGTAGGTGCGAGGCGATAATGTTCAGAAATGCGTCGCCCCAATTCGCACTTTGCATGGAGTGGAATGACAGCAGCGAAAAGGTGCTGAAAGTCGTGTATCCGCCACAGAATCCGGTCATTAAGACTAGTCGAGCGTTTGATCCGAGATAGAATCGACTTTCCGGTTCGGCAAGAGCTTGCAACAATCCAATCAAGAAGGAGCCGGTTAAATTTACGAATAACGTGGCCAACCAGGGCCGAGGCAAATGCAGCCATTCGCCAACTCCGTAGCGGCAAAGAGTTCCGATTCCGCCGGCAATTCCAATCAATATATATCGACGAAGTACCCTTTGCTTCACTCGATCTTATACCGCTCCAATCGCAATTCTCTTCGCGTGCGTTCGAACTGTTGTCCAGCGCCAGTTGATGGTAACGTCGGCAGCGCCGAGAACGTCGTGGACTGGGGACCGCGGGAGCGCGATCACTCCTTCGCTGCTGGCGATCGATTCTGCGAAAGACTACTAAAAGACCTATCGCTACCGTTCTCGGCGCTGACGGCGTTTCCAAACTGGGCCTGGATATTCCGGCTGAAATGGTAATTTAAGTTATGCGGTATTTTTTGTTGATTGTCGTACTGATTGCGGTCAGCCCTTTTGCATTGGCCGATGAGCCAAGTGTCGATTCGCTCCCGGCACCGGTTGTCAATACGCTGAAAGCTGAGTCCGGAAATGGGACCGTCCGGACCATTGAGACTTTCCAGTGGGGTGATTCCACCATCTACAAATTCGCAATCGATCAGAACGGACAACCTTATTTGGAATTGGAGATCGCGGATACCGGCCGGCTGGTCCGCGTTGACCAACTGGCAATAAACGAAGCTGACGAAGGGGATAACGTCGATGCATCACCGACGCCGTCTCGCGGCGCGTCTCCACGGAAATGAGTCGCGAATCATAGATGAGCCGCGCACTGACCCGCCGCAGATCGAATGGACTAAGTCGCGGCTTGATTACGCCACCCGGTTATTTAGCCCGCGGACATTTGGCTCACTCGGCCGATCTCGCCGTCGCTACGCTAGGCGCGCCCTAGCTGTGCGGTTGAAGTAAACCACAAAACAGGCCGCGCCGTAGGCTTCCGCCTTCGCCTACGGCGCGACAAGTTGTGCGAAGTCGGGTTTCGCCGTACGGTGCGGGCCTTTCCGCCCGGCTCTACCTAGCCTACATCCGCCGGAGTATTCCAATTGGCGAACAACGGGATCTCTTCATCCAAAACCGAATACTCGGTAACCAGATGATCGCTTACGAGCCGTCGAACGAAATCTTGCAACCGCAGATGTCGTTCCGCAATTTGGCTGATCGCGAGACGAAACGCTCTCTTCGGATAAACTGCAACGAGCGGCTCATAATGTTTGCCGATTCTGGGCACGATTCCCTGACCGGCGCGACATTTTCGCAGTAACTTCAACAATGTGAGCGTTTCGATACGCGCGACATCGACGGCCAAGCAGAGCAGTAGATCGCTGGTCGTCTGCTCGAGACATGAAGCAATACCGCTCAAAGGACCTGCATCAGACCATTGGTCGAGAATTATCTTCGCCCGGGACAGACCGTCTACTCGGCTCGGACCCGAGTAGAGCAGTTCTTCTGGTTCCAGGCTCTCCAAAATTCGGAGCTGCCGCACTCGAAGCGGCACGGTTTCGCCCTGCCAGTTTATGGCGATCTCCCCTTTATCTCGGCCCATTCGAATCGACCGGCCCCCGGCTAGTAAAGCTGCGGAAAAATTGCCCTTGAACCAGCCGCCTGTCGGATTTGAGTGCACAGCTGAACAGTAGCTTGCAGATTTCAAAGGAAAAGCCACGCCCGCATGCGCTACGCGAAAGCCTTGTCGGCAGGGTCTCTGACCCGGCGACCGTGCCGCTCGACCCCAAATCCGACGGGCTGATGGGAAAAAACTTTCGCAAGTATTCGCCTTCTGCTTGATCGTGCACGCAGACGTCAGAACGCAGGGCGTTGTGAAGCTTATGCAAAATCGCATCGATGAACAGTTTGAGGCACTCCGTCGCAACGGACGAGCTGGATTCGCCGCTTATATTACTGGTGGAGATCCTAATCTGGAGCGCACCGTCGACATTGCCGTCGGCTTAGCGGAGACCGGAGTTGATTTTCTAGAACTGGGCGTCCCCTTCTCTGATCCGCTAGCAGACGGTATCGCTAATCAGTTAGGAGCGCAGCGCGCACTCGCATCGGGAACAACTCTCCCGAAACTGCTCTACACAATTTCTCAGATTCGTTGCCGGATCCCGATCCCAATTATTCTCTACAGTTACCTCAATCCGATCTACCAATATGGGTTTGAGCAATTCGAGCAAGACGCGCTAGCTGTGGGAATTGACGGATTACTGCTCCTCGATTTACCTCCGGATGAGCATTCGTTGTCGGATCGAAGTAGCTTTCTTCATCGGATCCGTTTAATCGCCCCAACCACCAGCGAGGAGCGAATCAGAACTATCGCGGCGCGAGCAAGCGGCTTCATCTATTATGTTTCCCGGGAAGGTGTAACCGGAGAACAGAGAACTTTATCCGATTCGATTGGTGCCCAAGTGGAGAAAATCCGACGCTATTCTGCTCTTCCAATTGCTGTCGGGTTCGGTATTTCCAATCCGGAACAAGCCGCACAAGTGGCGGCATTGGCTGACGCTGTCGTGGTCGGGAGTGCGATTGTGCGCAGGATCGGGGAACTAGCGAATGACTCAGACATCGTCTCCCATCTTAGCGAGCTTGTTCATCCCATGGTCGAAGCTGTGAAATCGATAAAGAAATCAAGTCGGTGAGAGGTAGGGCGAAATGCAGCCCGAGCGATAGCGGGATGGTCTGCGTGAGCCAAACATAAGGGCCGCGAAGGTTGTCTCAGCCGGACTGTTTTGCCCTACCCCGACAAGGTCAGCTCGCCAGCGTCGAACATAAAAAAGGTCACCGTGCGGGGCGCTACGGAAAGGAGGAGGAAAGGAGGATTAAGCTACTAGGTTCGGAAACCACTTCTTCCAAAGTGGAGTCAGATATGGGTATTCCCAGCGCTGCCCGGTGAAAGCCTTAATGATGCCCATGATCCAAAGGACGAAATAACCGATATAGAAGACGAAAATCAACAGGCCGAGCAGAATGGCGAAGAGCCATCCAATCAGCGGAATATGCGCGAAGATCTGTAGAACGATCATAAGCGCAAAGAACAAAACGAAAGTGCTGGCCCCAAAATAAATACTCTGCACCGCCCAATGCCGCACGAAGCTGTCTTTCTTCTCGATAAAATAGAAGATGATCCCTCCGATCAGCGGAAAGATTGCACACAGCCCGGCCCCGACATTGGAGGGAAGTCCCGTATCGCTCGAAGCAGAAATTCCAGACATAGAATTATATAGAGATGGAAATAGAAGGATTTTCGGGGCGATCGTAAAATCCGTTGTTAGAATGTCAAGATTTCGTGCAAGAATCAGAGACTGGCGCTCCCGGCCGTGTTTCTTTCAGTGCAGATCCCGAACTCTGGCAAATTTCGTCTGGGCAGACAGGGATTTCGCGTTACTTTGGCCGTTCTATGTTGAGCGCCGGGATCGTTGGTCTGCCTAACGTTGGCAAATCCACTCTTTTCAACGCAGTGACGCGGACGCGGAAAGCGGAGGCAGCCAATTATCCGTTCTGCACCATCGAGCCAAATCAAGGGGTCGTGACCGTTCCCGACCCTCGCTTAGATCAATTAGCCGCCCTTTCGAAGTCGCAAAAGGTCGTTCCGGCCGCGATCGAGTTTGTCGATATTGCGGGATTGGTTCGCGGTGCGAGCCAAGGCGAGGGCCTCGGCAACCAATTTCTTAGCCACATCCGCGAGGTGGACGCAATTGTTCAGGTGGTCCGATGCTTTATCGACGATGATATCCACCATGTAAGCGGATCGATCGATCCAATCCGCGACATCGATGTAATCAACACCGAACTCATTCTGGCCGATATCGCCTCCTTGCAAAAGCGCAGTGAGCGCCTGCAGAAACAGGTTCGTTCCGGTGATAAAACTGCAAAAATCGAAGCTGCTCTCATCGAGCGAATGTTACCGCATCTCAATGAAGGTAAACCGGCCACGACGTTTTCCTGTTCGGCCGAGGAAGCTTCGATTGTACGTTCTTTTTTCCTGCTCACCGGAAAGCCGACCATTTTTGCTTGTAACGTCGCGGAAACCGATTTGGCGGCTTTCTCACAGCAGAGCCAAACTGCGGCATCTCAGTACGTCACGCGCGTAAGCGAGTATGTCGCAACACATCTTTCGACCCAATCGGTGGTGATCAGTGCCCAGATCGAAAGCGAACTAACCGATCTATCTCCAAGCGAAGCCACCGAGTATCTGACCGGCTTGGGCGTAAAGGAGAGCGGGGTCGGAACCCTGATTCGCTCAGTCTACCATCTTTTGGGCCTACGGACTTATTTCACCACCGGAGAGAAAGAGACACGGGCCTGGACTATCCACACTGGGGATAAGGCTCCGGCTGCCGCCGGAGTTATTCATTCCGATTTTGAACGCGGCTTCATTGCGGCTGAAACCGTCCATTTTGACGATCTCATTCAACTCGGGTCATTCGCTAAGGCTCGGGAAGCAGGAAAGTTGCGCATCGAAGGCAAAGAGTATGTCGTCAAAGACGGCGACGTGATGGAGTTCCGATTCAATGTTTAGTAACAGGAGGACACCGAGAGGGATTTTGAACAGGAGGTCACAGAGATAACAGAGGAACTACGTCGCAACCGACCGCATCACGGAATTCAGGGAACCAAGGGAAAAGAGCCGTTGCTCGCTATCGGACCGCTGGGAACGGCTGGTAGGTCTCAGGAGGGGTTAAATGCGGTCGCGCAGCGGCGCGCGAGACGGTTTATCAAAAAATGCCTCGCGGTCGGTTGCGACGTAGTTCCTCTGTTATCTCTGTGACCTCCTGTTCAAAATCCCCCTCGGTGCTCTCCTGTAGCAATAGAGCGATCTAGCCCGAAACCATTTTACACCGGGAGTCTTCTGCGCAAGGTTCCGCCCTTACAGATGATTCGTTGTACCGTTTTTTTCGCCTTAGCAATCGCAGCGAGCGCGGTTGCCGAAACCTCGAAGCCCGATATTCACAAGAGTCTGGTTCGGATTACGACGACGTCACAGGACCCAGACTATCGGGTACCCTGGAATCCCGGTAATATCACCGTCGGAATCGGAGCAGGATTTGTGATCGATGGAAACCGGATTTTAACCAACGCGCATGTCGTGAGTAACGGTCGATTGATTGTGGTCGAGAAGGAGAACGATCCGAAGGAGTACATCGGGAAGGTGGAATTTATCGGCAGTGATTGTGACTTAGCGGTCGTGAAAGTCCAAGATTCGAACTTCTACAAGGGAACTGCTCCCGTCCATTTTGGAGGGTTGCC
>JBEEIB010000534.1:0-9413 GCA_041167675.1 Verrucomicrobiota bacterium | reverse complement strand
TAACGAGCTGTTCCGCCGGGCCCATTCTCGGAGCCATCGAGCAATCCGAATGCCCCAATTCGACGCGACTAAAGTCGCAACAAAAATGCAAACCTAGCACCGAATCCTATCCGGTAGTTTGACAACTCCCATAGCAGGGCGAAAACCTCGGCGCATGGGGATGCCAAGCGAAAGGATGCAGCCAACAAATGCGCCGAGGTTTTCGCCCTGCTATTGTAAGGCCTCGCGCGTTCAAAAGCTTTCTTTTCGCGCGCGCGAATGGCGATGCGCTTTAATGCCGGACTGTAAGCTTCGGACGATCTGCTCAGCGTAGGTTACTACTGAACAATGTCGTCGGTTGCTGGTACTTCATGAAAGCCTTCGTATTCGATGGAGCCAGCGTTTCGTCCGCAAAACACTGAGAGAACTACCCCGATAGCTACCATCACCAAGAAAATATAAGGCAGGAACGACCACGGCGGCGGAGGCACAGGGATTACACTGAAGACCAGAATGAACCCCAACACCGACAACGAGATAACCGCAATAGCCAGAATAGAGGGCCGCAGTATTTTCTTGGCAAAGAGGTAGAATGGTGTCGCGAGGCAGACGGCAAAATAGGCAGCGATACAGCCAAAGGAAGCCAGTTGGGTCAGATAGTTGATACAATCCGTGAGCGTATAATTGAAGGCCAGCAGGAGAGTGGGCGAAACAAGACCGATCAGGGAAACGGCCGTGATGCTCTTGGCCGGTGTAAAATTGGTACGATGGGCGATTCCGAATGATTTAAAAAAGAGCTGTTGCTTTGCCATCGAGAAGAGAACCCGAGCAGCCGCGTTGAGGGAACCGAGCGCAGGCAAAATAGCTCATCGCGATACCGATCGAGCTGAGGACACCCAAGACCGGCAGGTGCAACGAATTGGCGATGGTGTCGAACGGTGCATCGAGTTCGTCGAGGGAGAGTGAATGCCGGTGAGCGTAGCGCACCATACAATAGCTCATCACAATATGCAGGATACCGACAGGAATCAGGCAACCAAAGATTACCTTTGGTACGATTCTTTTCGCGTTTCTGGATTCTTCGCCCAAAGCGGTCACACTCTCGGCGCCAGCAAAGGCCATAAAGCCGAAAACTAGCCCGACCTGAAGACCAGTCGGTGTGATGCCGGCCAGATGCAGTTGCGAACGGTCGATCCAATGGTTTGATCGGAACATCGCGATTCCAGCGATCAACACCATGATGCAGATGGAAGTCCATTCGATACCCAACATGAGTTTGGTCGAAAGCTTGATATCGCGACGGGCGGTCCACCAAGACGCGAGAACCACCAATGCGGTAAGGACGATCGCCCGAATTTGGTCTGGGCCTCCGCCAAAGGCTTGTCGGAACACGAAATCCAGATAGTAGCCAGCCGATGGCGCGGAACTGGCGAGCCCGAACGTCATTGCAATCACATAGGCCCAGCCAGTGACAATTCCGCCCCATCTGCCTAACCCTAGTTTCGCATAAGTAGCGAGGGAGCCGGCGGAGATACAGCGCCGGCGAACTGGTTGATGCAGAGGAGAATCAAACCATAGGCAGCCATGATGAGGAGCAGAACAAGCCAAGTTCCATTTCCGGCTTTGCCGACCAAGAGGGGAATGATAACACCGAGTGTTCCGGCGGGCGCCATCACGCCGAGTGACTGCGCGACATTCTCGAGTTGGGAAAGATAGTTAGAGCGCAGGGATGGCTGAGATACAGGTCGACCCATTCTAGGCAGTCGACTAGCAGAATGTGTACCGGGAGGATGACAAAGAGCAGATGACAGGTCACAAATTACCCGCTTTCCGCCTGCGAGGTTAATCCGAGTAACATATCGCCCGAATCTCTCAGAGACCGAACACAGAAAATAGCAGCCTTCTCCCAACTACGGATGCCCCAATAATGGACGCGAATAATGAGCTCCCTGTGTTCCGTTGGCATTGGTGATCACTAAGCCATTAGGCGGTATAGCCAATGGCCCCCCCAGGAATCACATCGAATTGGCCGCCAATTCGAGTTGTCTCACAGCGAGAGGAAGGTTGACGACAAACACTGTCCAACCTGGACGGGTTCTTTCCATCCAGATCTGGCCTTGATGCGCGAGCACGATTTCTCGACAAATACTCAGTCCTAAACCGGAACCGACAACCTCAGAGGCCCGACTGTCTTCTGTCCGATAAAATCGTTCAAAAATCTGAGTTTGGTGTTCCTCCGAAATCTCCGGGCCGGTGTTGGCGATTCGGAACGAAGCGAGATCTCCTGATTTCGCCAGGAAAATTTCGACCTTTCCGCAATAGAGGTTGTACTTGATGGCGTTATCTAAAAGATTGAGCAGAAGCCTCCGCAGATACCATTCATCGGCCAATACTTGAACCTCATTCTCGATCGCGGAAGAAATGATTATGTTGTGCCGCAGGGCCAGTATTTCGGCGTCCGCAGCTAGTTCCTGACAAAGTCCTGAAAAATCGACTGCTACTTTCCGAAGATTGAGGGCACCGGCGTCAGCCCGTGAGAGCAAAAGCAAGTTTTCGACTATTGCCGAGAGACGATGCGTCTGTTGCAGAAGACCCTCGAGCAGCTTCTCGTTTTGCGGATCGATCGAATCGTTGGACAAAGCGGATTCGATCTCACCGCGCATGATAGTCAACGGTGTCTTTAGTTCATGAGAAGCATCGCTGGAAAACCGGGTCGCCTGAGCGAAACTGCGTTCCAAGCGATCAAATGCGTTGTTCAGTACAGATACGAGTCGTCCAATCTCGTCGTGCACCGGTGGATTCGGAATACGGGTACGCAGCGCTTTCGCGTGAATTCGCTCGGCCGCCTCGGCGATATCTTGCAATGGTTTAAGCGCTTTACCGGTAGTCCACCAAACACCGAAAGCAGCAACGAGCACCGTCAATGGCAGTGCAGTCAGGTCGGCTACAACTAACTTAATTAACAGCTCTCGAGTCTCATCTTGAATCGAGCTCGGCTTGAGCGGTTGTGCATCAATTTCGCGAAAGGCGTCGGTTTGGTTTTGCAAAATTAACCAACCCGATGCGATCCCAAAAATCGCCAATTCGAAAGTCAACAAGACGGCGGTCCACAATGCCAGCCGGCTTCTTAGCGGCCAACGCTTCACACCCCATCTCCAATTCGGTATCCAGCTCCGCGGACGGTCTGGATAAGTTTGTCCGGCTCGCCATCATCAATCTTCCGTCGCAGCCTCTGGACGTAAACATCAACCAAATTGCTGTCCGGACAGAATTCATACTCCCAGACCTGCTGGCTGAGCTGGGTGCGCGTGAAAACTCGGTTCGGTGATCGCATCAAACACTCAAGCAAGGCAAACTCTCGGCTGGTTAGTTCGATTTTTCGTTCTCCGCGGCGAATGACTCGGGTGGCGGGATCGAGTACCAGGTTGCTCACTCGATAACGCGTAAACTGTTCACCTGCTCTCCGGCGTGCAAGTGCACGGAGCCGAGCCGCGACTTCCGCGATAGAAAATGGCTTCGCCAGATAATCGTCGGCTCCCAGATCCAAACCTTCCACCTTCTCCGCGACGTCACCTCTGGCGGTCAACAGCAAAACCGGAACAAAATTCGAGTTTTCGCGAAGCGCTCGGAGAACGCGAAGACCGTCTTGACCGGGAAGCATGATATCCAGTACAACCGCATCGAAATGGTGAGTGAGAATGACATCCAAAGCTTCGTCACCACGGTACAAAACATCTACCACAAAGCCGCACTCCTTTAGCCCTCTCTGTACGAAGCGGGCAATCTTCTTTTCATCCTCTACTACTAAAATTCTCATTTGGATCGCTGAATGGTTTTCGTAACGTCCGTCCGCTTCGGAGCCATTGCTAGCCGGCCGTTACCGGGACCCGGTCGGGGTGGGTTTTCAATTGTTTCCCTTTCGGATTGCGCCGGCAG
Organism: Verrucomicrobiota bacterium; assembly: GCA_041167675.1. Classification (GTDB taxonomy): domain Bacteria; phylum Verrucomicrobiota; class Verrucomicrobiia; order Chthoniobacterales; family JAFAMB01; genus DASTDH01. The sequence goes on along the minus strand of JBEEIB010000534.1, from coordinate 5,498 downwards.
AGCGCAAGAAGGCACGGAAAAACGATGAGCACTAAAGGAAGCTGAAACACTAACCCTGAAATAATCGCGATCGCCAGCGGCTTGAGCATGGCAGATCCTTCGCCAATACCCAAGGCCAACGGGAGCAGAGCAAGAATCGCGGCAAATGTGGTCATTGCGATCGGACGCATTCGGTTAAGACCCGCGATGATAAACCGATTATCCCGTTCCCCAATCTCCTGAAACTCCGAATAGTAAAAAATCGCGACTTCAGTAACGATGCCTACGATCATCGTCATGCCCATTCGCGAGGTAATATTGATTTCGGTGCCGGTTGCCCAGAGGCCGATGTAAACGCCAGCGACTGCCAGTAAGGTTGTGACCAGCATCGCGATTGCCACCCTGTAGTTCTCGTAGAGGAACAACAGCAGCAAAAGGACCAGAATAATCGCCGCGATCAAGATGACGGTTAGCCCCTGGAAAGCGATCTGTTGTTGCTCGTATAAGCCTCCCAGCGTGTAAGGTACGTTAGCCGGCAGCAGGCCAGGTTTATCAAGCACACGCTGCACGTCGTGCACGGTGGAACCGAGATCGCGCCCACTGATTCGCGCCGTCACTGCGATCATTCGGCGGGAATCCTCCCGAGTGATCTGCGGTTGGCCGGAGAACGTTTCGAACGTCGCTACTCTTCGAAGTGGAAACAGATGGCCGTCTGGAGCCGGCAAAAGTAAATTCCCTAAATCTCGGTCGGTCGCTCGATCATTCTTTGGTGTCCAAAGGCGAACGGAGACTAGTTTCGGGCCATGCAGTATTTTTGTTGTTATCGTGCCAGATAGATAACCATCCAATATCTTGGTTATGGAATCCGCATCAACCCCCTCCAATGCGGCTTTCACTCGATCGACGCGGATCTCGAGAGCATCGCCCGCCGGCGTGATTCCATTTTTTACTTCGACAATCCCTGGCACGGAGCTGATCGCTTCGGCGACCTGAGGCGCCAATTTCTGCAAAAGCCCCTCGTCATCGGAGAATAATTTGACTTCGACCGGCTGTGGTACGCTCGTGAGATCGCCGATCAGGTCTTCCATCAATTGTGCGGTTTCAATCTGCACCCCTGGCACGTTGTGTTCCACCTGCGAACGCAGATCGTCCATGATCTGTTCAATACCTCGCCTGGGACCAGATTTTAGTCGCACGAAGAAATCGCCCTGATTAGCCTCGTTCAGGTCGCCTCCTAGCCCAAGCCCGGTACGTCGCGAATAGGTCTGGACCTCGGGAATCTTCTGAATGATTGCCTCGACTTGGCGCATGAGGCGATCCGTCTCGGTCAGCGATGTTCCCGGCGGGGCGCGATAGTCGATAATGAATCCTCCTTCATCCATCACTGGCATGAAGCCTGACTGGACGTTGGAAAAAGCGTAATATCCAGCGATGACTAGCGGCACCAGGACAAAGACAATTAAAATGGGCGCTCGCAACAGGGAACCCATCCAGCTTTGGTATACTCGATGAATGCTCCGAGTTAGCTCGCCACCGTCATTAAGATCTGCGTCACGCCTGGTGAGTAGACGAGTCGAAATAATCGGCAGCGCGATCCAAGCGACAAAGAATGAGATGACCAGGCTTGCCGCCATCGTCAGTGATAGCGCCTGGAAAAAGGCTCCGGTTACTCCGGACAGGAACGCCAGGGGCGCGAATATGATAATGGTGGCGGCCGAGGAACCTGCCAGTGGTCGACTAAATTCAGCTGCCGCCGTCACAACCGCTTGCCTTGGAGCACCACTTCGCTGTTCGCGAACCCGCCGCACAATGTGCTCGGCCATCACAATGGTGTCGTCGATGATGAGTCCAACTGCTGCAGCTAGTCCGCCCAGCGTCATGATATTAAAACTCATTTTGAAGACGTAGAGAAGAAGCACGGTTGCTGATAGGACGGACGGTACAGCAATCGCGGCGAAGAGAGTTATCTTCCAGTTTCGAAGAAACAAAAATAGAACACAAGCAGCCAAACCGACTCCGATAAACACGCAATCCCTTGCGCTATTGGTGGCGCCGAGAATCAAATTACTTTGATCGTACCAGCTAGCAATTCGCACTCCGTTCGGGACTTGCTTTTGCAAGTTTCGTAATTTGGCTTTGATTCCTTCGGCGATCTGAACCGTGTTGCCCCCGGGTTGTTGATAAACCTGAAAGAGGACAGCATCATGACCGTCGGCAGTGACCCGGATCCATTGCGGCTCGTTGGAAGATTGGATGGTGGCTACGTCGGTCAGCAAAACCGTTCCGTCCGGGCCGGACTTGAGAATCGTCTTGCTTATATCGGTAAAGGTCTGAAACCGCGTATCTGATATAACCAGATAAAGTTTTCCGTATTGTTCGACTCGACCGGTGGCCACCAGCACATTGGCAGCAGTCAGAGCATTGGCCACATCGTTGAAACTCAAGCCAAAAGACTGGAGCTTGGGAAGATTAACAACGACTTCGTATTCCTCTACTTTCCCGCCTTGCACTCCGACCTGAGACACGCCTGGCACCGTCGTTAGAGCAGGACGAAGGGTGTATTGGGCCAAATCGCGTAGTTCGGTGAGTGAATGGGTATCCGAAGTAATGCTGTAGGCAATTACCGGGAATACGGTTGGATCCATTCGAATCACATTGAAGGTCGTTCCGGTCGGGAGCGTCGGTAATACTTTGTTCACCTGCGATTCTACCTGGAGCAGAGCGGTGATCATATCTTCGCCCCAATCGAAATTTACCGAGATCTCCGCGCTTCCTCGACTTGTCGTGGATCGCAGTGTTCGGACGCCCGGAATCGAACGAACCGAATTTTCCACGGGAGTGGTTACTTCGATGGCCATCCGCTCAGCCGGGCGGTCCCCCGCATCCAAATTGATGCGAATTCGAGGAAAACTGACCTGAGGAAAAAGCGCGACCGGCAACCAAATAGCACAAGTGGCCCCGGCTATCGCCAATACGGCAAGCAGCGATAGCAGGAAACGGGGATGGCGGAAGGTCCAATCGGTAAAATTCATTTTGATTCCTTAATCTCCATCCCGTCGCTGAGTTCGCGATTTCCGACGGTGACGACGCGATCTCCTTCTTTAAGACTGGAATCGATGACCTCGACTTCCGAGGCAGTTTCTAACCCGAGCTTGACCCTCTTTTCGACCGCTCGATCGTCGTGAACCAAGTAGAGTGTAAAATCGGACTCATTGGGTAAAACAGCTTCGCGGGGCACGACCAACGTTTCGCGAGAAGCGATGGCAATCTCGCCACGAACATAGGCCGCCAGCAGCAGTCGAGTTCCCGGCGATAGAGACACGAACACGTCAACCAGGCGATCGGTCGGATTAACGCGCTGAGTTACGAGACGGACCGTTCCTTCGATAGCCGGGGATCCCGGATCGTTCACCATGGAAATACCGACTTTTTGGCCCGGCGCAATTTTCCTGACATCTTCCGGTTCTGCGCCCAGTTTCGCTTCGATATCTTCGCTTGCGACGATCTCAATGAGCGGAGTTCCGCTAGCGGCGACTTGTCCATCCTCGACATCCACTTTGGCAACGACTCCACCGGTATCGGAATGAATCTTACCTGCGGAACCAACCCCTTGCTGACGAAGACTGTTCAGCAGCAAATCTGCGTCTGCGGCAGCTTTCTGTGCCTGGTTGAGTTCCTGATTGGTAGCCAATTTCATGTCAAAACGTCTCTTCGTTTGTTCGAGCTCCTTGTGCGCTTCTTCGTCGGTGCCTTCTGCCTGTTGCAGCTGTAGGAGACTTGCGGCGGTTCCCTCAAGCTCCAGCAAAGCATCTCCTTTGTTTACGATTTGACCCGGACTGACCAGAACATGTTTGACCCGGCTTTCAAAAGAGACTGCCATGAAATGAGTTTTCCCGGGAGCAGCGACCACTCCTCCATACGCGGTGAGAGTCTGAGAAATTGATTTGTGTTCGATAGCAGCAGTCTCAACCTGAGCAACTGGCTTGGACTCCTCAGCTGCCGTTCCCGTGGCTTCTCCTGATCCCGAAGCGTTCTTTGCGGTGTTTTTGCTCAAGGAATAGCCGACGATCCCGCCGGTTACTAAGACGAGAACTAGAATTACGAACGACTTCTTTGTCATAGTGTTAGTATCCCCGCTTAGTTTTCGGCCGGCAGATACCTGCCGGAGGCAAGTTCCAGCGCGCTTTTGGCTTCGATCAGTGTTTGCTTCAATTTGAGGATTTGCAGACTTCTCTGGTTAAAGCTAATCCGGGCTTGAAAGTAACCGAGTACGTCGGCAGCACCCTCTTCTGCAGCGGTTTTTGCAGTATCGACGAGGCGCTGGAAGACCGGCAGGGCCGCTTGCGCAACCGTAATCTGCTGATTTAGCGATCGGATGTCCGTTAAGGCGGAAGCAATATCGGAACGCGCTTCGAATACGCGATTGGCATATTCGTCGTAAAGCTTCAGACGCGTTGCTTTTTCGGTAGCAATGGCTCCTTGGTTACGATCAAAGAGCGGCAAATCGAACGTAATACCAAATCCGGTGGTATGGACATTTGAGTTGTCGCTGGCATGGGTGAACCCGAGTGCCACTTTCGGAAATTGAGCCAGGATCGCGGCGCGGACGGTCTCCTCTTGGCTTTGGTAACCCGCCCGAAGTCCGACTAAATCCAGTCGTTGATTTTCGAGGTTCGCAATTAATTCTTTTTCTGAAGGTGGTGAGACGGAAGAAGGGAGAGCGAAATTATACCGAATTGCCAGCTGAGCTTGAGGCAAAAATCCAATCGCTCTTTTCAGGGCCAACCGCCTCTGATCCAATTCTTGCTGTAAAGCAAGAACGGCAGTCAGGGAGTCTTGTCGAGCAGCCTGAGCAGCAGCCAAATCGACCACATTCTTTTCGTGACGGTCTACGGCCGCTTGCAGTGCGGTGACGGTAGCCTGTTGATCGGCGTCGATTTGCTTGGCCCGAATGAGCTGAGTTTCCAGGGCCACGACACGGTAAAACGCAAGCTTGGCGCCTTCCGCCGTTTGCCACTCGGTCCAAGCAACGTCGAGACTAACTGCATCAACATTTGTCCGTGCGGCTTTCACCTTCGCTCCGTGACTGACCAGAGAAGAAACGTCCCAGCTGGCATTAAATCCGTAGGGATCAAACGCACCGGTGGTAAAGCCGCCGGTAACAAATTCGCGCGTTACGCCAATCGACGGATTCGGCAGAACACCGGCCTGTACGAGTTGCGCCTGAGCTAAGCCTCGGCGATCACGTTCCGCCACGAGTTTGGGGCTAAGCAAGACGGATAAAACTGCCGCTTGATCAGGACCGATACCGCGTTTGGAACTCAAGGTGATCGGCGGCAACAGCGGATGGTGAAGCTGGGCGACATCGACCTCAAGCGCGTTCAGGCTTCGTGCGCGCAGCTTCCCTTCTTTTCCCAAACTAGAAAGCGGCACTGAGTGGTAGGTCTGATACCCCATACACCCATTGAAAAACAACAAAGAGAATAGTAGCAGGATTCTCACGATTCCTTAGCATCTCC
>JBEEIB010000533.1:0-4101 GCA_041167675.1 Verrucomicrobiota bacterium | reverse complement strand
AGTACATTTGTCATGCGTTTCGCCGGCGAAGGCCGCTAACCGACCAGCAGATCAAACAAAGAAATTTATAAAAACCCGGGTGAAATTATAGCCCATCTAGTTTCCGGACTGGTAAGCCTCCTTTACTACGTTTCGTCCTAAAGCGTCTTCCGCTCCATCCGAATAAGCGACCTACTACAGTCGTTGATCGTATGAACCCGCCGAATCTTTTTCATTTCACGACGAGCGAACCCGCTCAGAACGCGTTCTTGGGCTGGTTGCTTGCGTGGGCTGATTCGCGTTGGAAGAATCTTGATCCGGACCTTCACCGCCTTGGAGTCCGGTTTGTCTCGGCGCTGCTAGCGCTTCACGACAAGAAATTGCTTATGAACGGGTCGCTGACAGTCCGCGTGGAGCGACAGGTCTCTCGGGCGGATATAGTCGCGGAAATCAATAACGCCATCATCATCGCAATCGCGGACAAAACTGTAACTTGCGGCCATCAAGGTAACTACGAGGTGATGGAGTCTCTTGGGATCAAGTATCCGAACCGCGAGGTTCTCCCCGTTTATCTAACAACGGGCGACCAAGCACCTTATACTGACGCCCAGTCACCACCATTGCTTCGAGCACAACTCATCGCGCTCCTCCACGAAGACGAGCGGTTGCTTTCTCGAAACGCCGTTCTCAGCGATTTTTGTATGTTTTTGGAACAGCGAGAAACGGACGTCCAAGCTTGGCGTTACCAGCCAGTGGTAAATTGGACTCGCCAATATACGCCGTGGATCGGCTTCTTCCAAAGCTTGCAAACCGAATTCGTTGATCTCGACTGGAAATACGTGCTGAATGGACATGGCGGATTTATTGGCGCTTGGTGGAACTGGAGATCTTGGGATAGATCCCAGGGAGCCCAACTTTATTTACAGATCAGCCAAGGGCCGTTGCAGTTTCGAGTCAGTGGGCTGCAGCACTTTGACAACGGCATACCCATCTGCCAAGAAGCGGCACTTCAGCTCCGACGAATGGGCTGGGCCCACAAGTTGGAGATCGAGAAGACCCGTTTACACCGAGGCGAAACCATGGTGATCGCGCAAATCGAACGGGACTTTTGGATTGCCGTTCGACCGGACGGACTCATCGATCTAACTAGAACGCTTGATAATCTGCGTTTGGCAGCAAGGATTCTGGAGTCGGTTTCTACGCGTGAGGTGTCACCGCCGTCTTCTCAGCTGGTCCTAGCCTCAGCAGAACGATTTTGAAATAGGAAATCTCACATTCGGACACCGGTAGGACTGAGCTCCCGATCGACCGAATTCTATATCTCACTCCAAAGACGCTAAGACGGATTTTGAACTGAAGATAACGAAGAGAGAAAAAGGGAGGGATTCTCGTGCTCTTTGCGCTGCTACAGTTGGGGTTCTTGTAGCCAGTCCCGCAAGGAAGGGAACATAGTTCGGGCGAAAACCTCGGCGCTTTTAGTTGGTCCGCCCTTTGGTTAAGCTTCCCCATGCGCCGGGTTTGAGCCATACGTTGCCCGCCGATTAGAGTGATTTCGGTTTGTGACTAAGCCGGCTCAATCGCTACGCAAGGTCTTCAGACTGCCCGCATCATAAGACTTTCCATCCCAGGTTAAAGCAACGGGCCCCATTTCTGAGCCCCCTCCAACCCGTGTTGTACGCCAATACCCATGTTTGTGTAATACCCAATCGAGCCGTACACCGATATAGTAACGAATGGCTCAAACCCGGCGCATGGGGAAGCTTAACCAAAGGGCGGACCAACTAAAAGCGCCGAGGTTTTCGCCCTGCCGAACTATTTTCCCTTCCTTGCGGGACTGGCTTTTCTGCTCCTTAGGTTGACGCGCATGGGCAGCCGCCGGACCGTCAAAGGGAACGACGTGATCCGACCCAGTTAGGCCGAAAGCCGTTACCGAAGTTCTGCCACCTGACCAGGCCTAGCAGGGCAATGGCTAATCAATGATTCCCTACCGGCTTTTTCTTACCTACGGCGGGACAAGTTGGAGCGCGTTCGCCTTTTGCGCCGAGGCAGTCCCCTCCAGAACATGCTATCATTTAATCCGCCATTTGTGTAGACTGCGTGAACCAACCTCCCTCCTATGCAAAACCTCCGGCACGGCGACAGCGGTCCGATCGTCGAACAAATCCAGACCGCACTCAACTTCGCGGGTCCAACCCGATTACCTCGTCTCCCTATCGATGGCCAATTCGGTGCGCTTACCGTTGCGCGCGTGATGGAATTTCAATCTCTCAACGATCTTGCGGTTGACGGTGTGGTCGGGCCTCAGACTAACGGAAAGCTGCCGCAAGACGGACCGGGAGATAACCAGCAACCCGACCCGGCACAGGGCAGGAGCATCTTGGCCGATCTCTATGATCGGGAACTCACTGCCTACGACAACGGCAATACAGCACTTCATATCAGTCCAATTAGCGGTGGCCGGCCAGGTTATCGGTCGACTTCCGGCGTCTTCGAGATGACATCTCGCAGACTGCGGCGGCACAGTAGCAGCGAATTCCCGGGCAAAGACAACATGGATTTCTCCCTCTTCTACCATGGAGGTGAAGCGATTCACCAAGGCGACCCCAACGTTAAGTCGCACGGTTGCATCCATGTCCCGGCCCCATTCGCGGAACAATTGTTCGACTGGGCCGGTAATACCGACATTTGGGTTGTGGTCGTTGGGGCATAAAGACCGAAGTATCCCACTCACGATGGACTCGCGAGCAAACCCGGATCAACGCTTGGGTCAATGGAATCGGAGAACAGCGTTCCGAGGTTGCGCGCTTTTTCTAATCGGACGCGTTCTTGCTGGTCTCGCATGGATCAAACCGGCATTGGAGCCCATGTTTCGCCCGGCAGTGATTGCGTTAATTGCTGGCTGCCAATTTGCGTACTCTCAATCGCTCGATGAAATTAACAAACGCGAGCAAGCTGTCTTTGAGGCTTGGGAAAAGACTCCTTTGACCACGCAACGTGCTCTTTTTGTAACGGAGGAACCGAAGGCCTTCGGCATCTATTCCCCGCGCTCTTCCTCGCGATTTAAGGCGGGAGAGCCGATTATCGTTTACGCCGAGCCGATTGGCTTTGGATGGAATAGCATCGAGGATGATCAGTTCGAGTTTGGCTTCAACGTGGATCTAGCCGTCAAGACCGCAGCTGGAGAGACGGTTGCTCGGCAGGACAATTTCGGAAAAATGGCCATGAAGAGCCGGCATCGAAACCGTGAGTTTATGATCCATCTGACTCTGCACCTTAACGACGCCCCGCCTGGCGATTACCTTGTGAATTACAAGCTTCACGATCTGGGGACGGACAAGACGACGACCCTGGAGCTGCCATTTACCATCGAGCAATAGGCGGGGTAGGGCGCGTCGCTCCGCGAACCGCCGACCTGTCCGTCGAAGCCTTTCCCGATGTCGTGAAAACTGTGACTGGTGGTTGGCGAAGTCGGAAGCCTTCGACATGGTTAAGTCTTTGGCAGACACGGTGGCGAAGGCGGAATCATTGATTAGCCATTGCCCTGCTAGGCCTGGTCAGGCGGTCACCAAGAACTTCGATAACTGTTTTCGGCCTAACTGAGTCGCATCACGTCGTTCCCTTCGACGGTCGCGGAGCGACACGCCCTATCGACCACTAACTCCTGACTCCTGGCTTCTAGCTTCAGTCACCCGTTAAGGGTGGTCCTTGCGCAAGCCGTAGCCCGTGCTGCCTTAATTGCTGCTTCGATTTTACCTGCGCGCAAGCAATCAAGGGGTCTTTTGCCAGCTAGCCGTGTCATGCTGCTTAAGAAAAAGACCGTGTTTTCTAAGTCATCATCTGAATCAAGTTCAGCCAGGCAGTCGCGAATACCTAACATGACTCGTTTCGGCTTCCGAGCGAACTGCCAGACGGGATACATCCAGGTCTCGGTATCGCTTTTGATGGCTACGATTTGCCGGTACCGGCGCCAATCTTCAATGATGGTAATATTCTCCAGTTCCAAGAGATCGACGACCTCCTGATCACTGATGCAACCGCCCTCGGCCCGGAAAAGATCTTCCGCGCTAATTCTAGCGACGAACGATGGTTGTACCGAGTCTCGCTGGCGGCCCTGGGGATTGA
>JBEEIB010000532.1:0-21049 GCA_041167675.1 Verrucomicrobiota bacterium | reverse complement strand
GCCCAGCGCAACGCTCTGAAGGCATCGCGCAATAAAGACTCCTTGTTAGCCTCTTGCGTAATCAACAAGCGAGAGAAAATGACTCATCTCGCGATTGCAGTTCTCGAAGATGGTTTCTCCCCCTTCCCGGGAAAGTGATCACTGGGACAGCAATTACGGCAATAGGGACAAACGAGGCAAGGTCTGCAAAATCCTGGCGTATAGAATTCGCGGGAAAGAATCGTTAGCGTCACCAGGAGATTGCCATTTATGTCGAATGACTTTACCCGGCGCGATCTGTTAAAAAGTTCGGGCCTTATTCTCGGTACGGGGATACTCGCGCCGCAGCTTGTCTTCCCGGATGTCTCAAAACCCACTCCATCATCGAACGCGGAGCCACTGGTACGACTTTCGCTAAACGAGAATCCGTACGGTCCATCGCCAAATGTCGCGCGAGCAGTGCAACGAGAGCTTGGCCGATTGAGCCGCTATGCAGATGAACCTCTGGCTCGTCAGCTCGCCGAGCAGATTGCTGAACGTGAGCATCTTCCACTGGAGCAGGTGGTGCTGGGCGAAATCCTTGACCTGCTGGGATTATTTCTCGGCAGCTCGGGCGGTCCAGGGGGCGAGTTCCTCTACTCTACCCCTGGTTATCTTGCTCTTATCGATGCGGCAGCGCACGTGGGCGGCATCGGCGTTCCAGTCCCTTTAAATGCGCAATACCAGAACGACTTGGTCGCGCTCCAATCAAAAGTAAATGCTAAGACTCGCGCCATATATCTAATAAATCCCCATAACCCCACCGGAACTATCAACGATGACGAGGCGTTTAAGGGCTTTCTTCGCGAAAGCTCACAGAGCGCAGTGGTAGTCGTGGATGAAGCGTATCTTGAATACACCTCTGATTTCGACACACGATCCGCGGTTTCGCTTGTGCGCGAAGGAGCCAACGTTGTTGTTTTCCGTACCTTTGACAAGATATATGGTCTTGCCGGCATGCCGATTGGTTGCGTGCTGGCTCCGCGCTCGCTCGCCGATTCGCTGCGCAAGCAAGGCGCGGGTGAAGCAGAGGGCCTGGGCCGTCTGAATCTGGTGGCGGCATCCGCCGCACTGGCCGACACGGCGCACGTGGAGAGTACCCGCAGAGATACTGCCAACGAACGGGCGCTTTGGCTCTCGGTGTTGCGCGAGCTCAAGCTGCCACATACAGATACGCATACGAACTTCGTGTTTTTTGATACAGGACAGCCACAGCCTGTACTGGCGGCTGCGATGCGTGAGCGAGGTATAGACATTGGACGCGCGCACGCTCCGTACACCAACTGGGCTCGTATCACGATCGGTTTACCGCCGGAAAATCTTCGGGCTCAAAATGCCCTCCGGGCCAGCCTCAAAGAAAGTTAAAAAACCAGTCTCGATGCCGAGGTCGAGATCAGTGTTTAGCCCCGATTGCTCTGAGCAAGGTAGCCAGGCGGCGTTTAGGACGATCTCCTGTATGCGGCGTCCTGCTCATTTCTATGATGCAAGTCTTGTGATGGTGGGTACCGGCTCGCCGTGCCACCGAAATTGGAAGTGAGCCGCCGGGCGCACATTCAGCACTAGCGGGGGCCGGAAGCAAGCGATGCATTGGCCTCCTGGGTGGCGAACGCTCCGGTAGAGGACTCCGTTGGAACCGCTTTCAAATAACTGCCGAGCAAAAGTTTGAGAGGCCGTGTAGCTATCAGGATCGTAGTACTGCCGAAAGCGGCGATCGTTCGGGCGTATGTCATGGAAATCATTGCGAAAATCCGCTACGTATTCTCGCATTTCTAAACGAGCGTCCGAAACGCCAACTTCTCTCAGTTCTTTTCCGCGGTGATAAATAATTTCTGACTGTGCTGCTGCTAGATCCAAGGCAGCGTACCAGGCTCCTCGATCCGGGCCGCTGAATCTGGCACCCTTTGGCGCGGGATGGCAGAAAGCAGCCATGATTACCGTTGCTTGTGGTCGGCCGGTAACCCACTCATCGCGCGGAATATTTTGGATCACGCCGAGCTCGGCCGATATCCGATCGTTTGTCCAGCTTTCCAGTTCAAAGAGTAACTCGAGATCTTCGGGCGATGCTACCTCGTCGAAGAGTCCCACCGGCGGGTATCGGCTTGGAATTAACCGGTGCGTGTTACGCAAGTTAACACGAGCGAGATTGGGGCCCATTCTCTAATTCCAACCACCCCTGCGGCTGTCAAGCAGGCGCCTTACTTGGTAAAGCCCATCTATGTCTCCGCCCGTTAGGCGAGTGATGGCCGCCTTCCCTCCAAATAATGGATTGGAATTAGGAAGCCTTAACCAGCTGTCGGCAAGTTCGGCGTCGGGATAGAGAATGTGCAACGCTTTGTAAATTCCCAAAACAAGCGAGATTCGTGTCAGAATGTCGAACGTGAGCATCCCGACATCTCCGGCCTTATATTTGTGGAACGTTGAGGCGGCGGGCCATCCGAGCAGTGCTCGCTGTTCATGGACGGTTAACTTCCATGCTCTTGCGATGTTCAAGAAAGCCCTCATCGCCGCCGGCGAAATCCTTTTGCGCACCTCGGGGCGGTGGCGCTCTTCCGGAGCGATCGACGGCTGCTCGAGCATCTCTGATGAAGTGGCGGGTTTAGCAGGCATGTTGGAATCTCTATATATAGATACTATGCTCTAAATGTAGAGTGTCAACCCGTATCGGCGGGGTGGCCACCATCTGAAAGCTGGTGGTTAAATCAAAGGACTAGCCGCGCCGATTGGCTGCGGCGGATGGCCAACTTGGGATCAGCCGGGTTCGGTTCTAACCGAGTTTCACGATTTCAAACCTGAAAACAACCTGGAGCCCTGATTCTTATTTTTCCTGGAGCTGGGGTGAGCTCATCTCTTTGTAATCGGTCGGAACGGTAAATTCGTCGTCCGGAATAGTGGTTTCTTCTGCGGAATCCAAAGTGGTTGTAAGCTTCTGTCCTTTCAGCTCAATCTCGGTGCGCAGCGGCATACCGGGATATTTCTCTGGCGGTATCGACAGACTAGCTTGCAGAGCAGAAGCTTTATGAGCAGTGCTGAGGGCCTCTAAAAATTTCTGGTAGTTTGGATAGTTTTTGGCAACGAATACGCTCGTCGGCACGCCACCCACCGTAGTTGCGTACTCCTCGGCCTCATATCCCAGGATCGTTTCTTTCTTACCGGTAGGTTTCAGCTCGATATTGGCAGAATTTTCGTCGCTTATCTTGAGTGTGCGCTTCATCGCTTCGGTCCGCGATTTCAGCTGTTCGCTACTTATTTTCACAAAGGCCTTCTGCTGATGAAGCAGTATGGTCTCCTCGCCGGTTTTTGAATCAAAGATGGCGCTATTTTGGTTGGCCGTATCGATCCGCAGCTTGGTGTCCTTGATCTTTATCTCAAAAGCACGACTCTTGCCCGCATTCTCAATCGTTTGCTTAATAACATAATCGGCTTTGGCGCAAAGGGCGCAAGCCAGGCTAGCGACTACAATGACGGTCTTTCTCATCGATGTTCCTATCTGGTATTCGGCTGAAAATGCAACTGCGACTTCACGAACGCAAACAATCGTCCTCCTATCGATCCGGAGAGAGCCGCTTATGTTTTCAGTTCGCTCCATCTAGCAGTTCGACGTCGGCGACAACCTGGACGAAAGCAGCGATGTCCAGGCGGTCATCGACCAGTTCGGCCCGTCCGACCTTTCCAAGATCGGAGCCGACTTCGACCCCGCATACCAAAGGGTGCTCCTGAGCCCTGGCAACAGCACCGCTCAATGGGTCACGGCGCCAGGCACCAAGAAGTCGGTCAATGACGATCCCAGAGCGTCGCGCGAGCCAACCCGGCCACGTACGTCGACTCCTCGGATCCCCCCTTTCTGCTGTTCCACGGAACCACCGACGAGCTCGTCTCGCCTAGCCAAACTTTGCTGTTGCACAACGCATTGCGGGCCAAGAGAGTGGGCAGCACTCCCTATGTGCTGACAGGCGCCGGCCACGGCGACTTGTCATTCATGGGCGACCCAAAGGCCGGGTATGCGTGGTCGACGCAAAAAGTGATGGGCGTCATAGTAACGTTCCTCGGCAAGCACCTCAAGAGCTGACCCATGTCGCGACTTGTAGTGTGATGGCGATGCCCCGCACACCACCACGTGGATGCGGTGGTCATTGTTCTCTTGGTGGCTTGCTGCGTATGCCAATCATTAGCAATTTGTGCTCGTACCAGCTGTTTTCCTTCAGTCCTTCGGCGCTAACTCGGCTAACAGTTTTTCAAAGCGCGGATCTTTCCGAAGCGGATCCCAAACTGGATCGAGCATCAATGAGCCGGCATAAATTCCTCGCGGCGTCTTTGCTAAGGTGTCCAACTGGGCAAAAGCCAAGTCCGGCTCATTGCACCACGGGTAGACCATAGCCAAATTCACTAAAAGGGGAGGCCCCTCTACCGCATCCCTTGAGATCGGTACTATCTCCGCAGCTTGTTTGGCTTCGGCGATGGCAGCTTGCTTGCGATTCAGAAGGGCATCAATCACCGCCAAATCACTAAGCAAATCGGCATCAAGAGGCGTCGCGGCAACCTTGCGGCCTAACTCTTCTCGCAACCCCACGAAACGGGAGAGCGCATCTGGGGACTCTCCCTGCGATCGAGCGATCAGAATTGCGTAACGAACGCGCGGAACCGGCGATGACCTTGACCAGATAGAGGCATCGACGTCGCCATTCAATTGAGCTAAAAGGCTCTGTGCCTCCTCCCAGTCCCGACGGCCTACCGCAAGGTAAATGCGGTCAGACAAAATCTCCACGCTCTCTAGTGCCGATAACGGAAGGGAGGGCGCTAGCGCCCGCCAACCGGTCGAGTCACCCTTTGCTTCGATAGCAATCCAAGTTCTCCGAACCTTTAGAATGTAATTGTCCTGGAAAAATGCGATAGCCTGATCGTAAGCGCCCTCGACGGTGCGAAACCGACGCGCGCAAAAACTGGTGAAGCCTAGTTCTCCAGCAAGCGTGGCGTCCAATGGGTCAATGTCGATAGCTTCCTCAAGTCCGTGGATCGCCTTTTCGAAATCACCTTGACGAGCCTCAACGAAGGCTTGACTTGCGATCACCCGGGAATTATTCGGCAAGCCGCGTCTGGCCATCGCCAGCTGCGCCCGTGCGCGTTCGTACTCGCGATAAGTAACAAAAAGGTGGACACCGTATTCCAAACGAGCCTCAGGCAGATCAGGGCGTAAGCGGAGAGCGGCGTTAATGGCCTCGTCCCCCAAGGCCCGGTGCTGATCAGTGCGCTCGCAATAGGAGTAGAAGCGATCTTGAGCCTCAGTCATCGCACAATAGGCGAGCGCAAACTTCGGATCGAGTTGAACAGCTTGGTCCAGAAAGGCAATCGCATCGAGCAACGGCTGCCGGGACCCTGTCGCACTATCAAGAAGACGAACTTTGGCGAGCAATTCACTGGCCCGCAAATAACGATCATACGCTTCCAAATTCTCGGTGGGCTTTGCTTCGATTCTCTTCTTCTCTTCCGGCGAAAGCGTTGCAGTCAGTCTGCCAGCAATGGTCCGAGCCACCTCGCTCTGGATGAAAAAAATGTTTGTCAGGTCCCGGTCATAACTATCGGCCCAAATCGTGTTGTCATTGCGGGCATCGACTAACTCGGTACTAACGCGCACATGATTTCCGTCACGACGGACGGTTCCTTCCAGCACGTTCGCCACGCCTAAAGCATTGGCGATTTGGCGTAGATCACGTTTTTTTTCTGCCCGATACTGCATCACCGAAGTCCGGCTAATGACTTTGAGTTGGGCGATCTTGGCGAGATTGTTGAGGATCTCATCCTGGACTCCATCAGCAAAGTAGCCGTCATCTTTGTTTGCGCTGATGTTCTCGAAGGGAAGGACCGCAATGCTCTTCTCGGCTGGCGTCGATTCGATACTTCGCTGGTTGAAGAAAGGTCCCCGATAACCAACGAAGAAGAACCAGCCGAGCAATCCAGCCATGCACAGGCCTGCACCCAGCGCCCAGCGAAGAGCATGCCTTTTCGTCTTCCGTTGCGACAAATATTCGGCCGCTTGATCGCCAACTGATCGCAACTCCTCCGCCGTCAGAGGTGACCTGGAACCAATCGCTTCTCTCACTCGTGGCAGAGCGTTCCGTAGCTGCGCTGGACTTTGAAAACGCTGGCTAGGATCCTTCGCCAGCAGAACTTGGAGCAGCGCGATAATCGGTGCCGGAACGTTCCGCAGCTTTTCAGTGGGCAGAGCGGCATGTTGATGCTGGTACATCAACTCCACACCAGAACCTTGGAAAGGCAGCTGGCCGGAAAGCATCTCCCAGAGCGAGATCCCTACTGAATAGAGGTCAGAACGAATATCCGTTCCGACTCCGGCAAACTGTTCGGGGCTAGCATACCCCGGTGTTCCCGTAAAACTTCCCAAAGTCGAAATCGTATTTTCCTCCGCGACTCCTTTAGCCAAGCCCAGGTCGATAATCTTAACGGTCTCTAAACGACCTTCCTCGAAGCTGACCATGATATTACTGGGTTTAATATCCCGATGGACCAAATGCTGCTTGTGGATGGCCGTCAGGCCTCCACCGACTAGCGCCGCCACCTCGAGCGCTACATCTGTCGCAAGTCTGCCGCCAGAACGCTGGATAGCCTTTTCGAGAGTTTCGCCATCTACGAACTCCATCGCGTAAAAGTAGTTGCCGCCGCTTTCACCTAGGTAAAACACCGAAGCTACATTCGGATGACGGACGCTTGCTGCAGCCCTCGCTTCTCGCACAAAACGGTACCGCGCGGAGTCGTCGCCGATGAACCGGGCGTTAATTATCTTTAAGGCGACCGGGCACTGCAGATGCACATCAAACGCTTTGTAGGTAATTCCCATCGCACCCCGCCCTAGCTCGATCGGTATTCCGTCTTCGTTCTGGAGAACCCGATAGTGCTCAAAACGAAGGTCCGGCTGCGAACAAATATCTTCGAGCGAAGAAGTCCCTGTCTCCAAATTAAGAGCGGCGCGCAGAGCGCAAACCGGGCACGAATCGCTGTTGCCGTACAACGCAGTGCCACAAACCTGGCAGGCCCGTTTGCCTTTCGTGCTCACGCCTCTCCGCCGGTTTAGGAGCCTAATCGATTTGGTCGCCGATAGCTTGCACAAAATCGCTCGCGGTCGCGGCAGCTCGAAGGGAGCGGGATAACGGACATTTGGCGACCACCAATGTCCTGATTTGACCCGCTCGCTTCGATTGATGGATCTAGCCTCAATTAACGGAAAATTGCGTCCGCAATAGCCGGAGAAAGAGAAATGAAGGAGATCCAATCGCAACACTGAGTGAGTTCCGCGAATACTTCGCCAGCGCCTACAAGGCTCGCTGACCCGATTGGTATAACCACCTCGCCTTGGCCGATGTGCTGGCCAACCGCCGAGCGACCGATGGCTAGAACGATCATTAGGCTTAGAGCCTTTCCAGACGCGGAAGGGAAGCAGAGCGCCGGCGCAAGCTCTCCCAAGCGGAGTGGATGCCCTGCTCAAGGAAGGCGCGCTTGAGCGATCTCGACGTTTTGAAGTGGCCAACGCCGGATCGGCAGTATCGCCGTCGGTTACGATGCCGCTAGAAATCGGAGATTACGTGAAAGCCGTTCCTCAAGCGGTGCCAAAACGGAGGTCAAGTTTTACTGCAACAGCGTGATTGTCCCTGCGTCAACCAGACGACGATGAGACCAACTTAATTCTAACGGGAACCGCAAGTCGGTTCGGGAAGAGAGAGGCCGAAAATGAACTCCTACTTAAACTTGATATTGGACGCTGAGGGCGCGAATGAGCGCCTCCAAATATTGTTTCAGTCAGCTCCTGAACAATCCGCCGCAGATTTTCTCAATAGCCGACATCGAAGCGAAGCAGATCGAGCGCACAAGCACTCGGTATTCGCACGAGCTGATTCGCCGCCCTACTCGCAAGCCGGTACGTTAGTTTCTGCTGAAATCGGATTTTCCGTTTGGCTCGGCAGCCCAAGCTTCCCGTTCCTCATGTTCTTTGCGTCTCGCGAAGGGCTCGCTTGAACGCTCATTTCAGAATCCCGACGGCCAGTGCGTTTGCCTCTCGTTTTCACCACTCTAACCTCCGGGCTACTTGTATTAGTCGATTTGATCTCCAATGGCTTACGCAAAATCGCTCGTTATCGGCTGCATACACGAAAGAATGATACCGGAGCATCAGCCGTAAATCGCTACGGGAGAACAGCCGCGCCATGCTAACCTCGTCGGTAGGAATTCAAATTAAACCACCAACAGATCGAATAGATCATGCACCGCAGTAGCCTCGGCCGCCGCCTGATCGGCGAGCAAGCTGAAGATTCGGTCCGCATTCTTGGGCGCAATCCGCGATCGCAAATTTCGCTCAAACTTGGCGAGAAGCAGTGGCCCGCCTTCCGCTCGACGTCGTGGATGGCCAATCGGATATTCTATCGAGACTTTCTCGGTCGAACTTCCATCAGAGAAAAAGGCCTGAACCGAGTTTCCAATCGAGCGTTTTCCCGGATCGAGATAATCGCGGGTAAAACGGGCGTCTTCTTTGACTTCCATCTTGGACCGCAATTGGTCGATCAGCGGATCCTTAGCCGCTTCATCTTCATAATCCTCAGCGGTCAGGCGGCCCCGGATGAGCGGTACGGCGACCATGTATTGAATGCAATGATCACGATCGGCCGGATTGAAAAGTGGGCCACTCTTATCGATGATGCGCCTACCGGATTCCTGGGTTTCAATGAGGATACGACTGATCTGGTCCAGCCGGCCGGCGACTTTGGGGTGAAGCTGGAGCGCCGCTTCCACGGCGGTCTGGGCATGAAATTCTGCTGGAAACGAAATCTTAAAAAGCACGTTTCGCATCACATAAGAGCCGAGCGGTTGAGCGAGTGCGATTGGTTGCCCGCGGTAAATGACGTCTTGAAACCCCCACTCTTTTGCGGTTAAGGCGGTGGCATAACCCATTTCACCACGAATGGCTTGGAATGCGTGGAAAACGCCACGGGACGCAGCATCACCGGCGGCCCAACTCTTCCGCGAACCAGTGTTCGGAGTATGGCGATAAGCGCGTAAAGCCCCGCCATCCAGAAATGCTTGAGAAAGGGCATTGATGATTTCTTCGCGTGTTCCCCCGAGAAGACGGGTGGTTACTGCCGTCGAAGCAATACGAACGAGCAAGACGTGGTCGAGCCCGAGTCGATTAAAGCTATGGGAAAGCGCCAGGACACCCTGGATCTCGTGCGCTTGTACGGCGGCAGCAAAAACCTGTCTCAGAGTGATCGGCTCGCGCTGGCCGGTTATTGCCTTTCGACTGAGATAGTCAGCGACCGCCAAGATCGCTCCAAGATTGTCCGACGGATGTCCCCATTCCGCAGCCAGGAAAGTGTCATTGAAATCAAGCCAGCGGATCATCGTTCCGATATTGAAAGCGGCGCGGACTGGATCAAGCTCGTACGAAGTACCTGGTACGCGCGAACCATCCGGACAATTCGCACCCGGAACGATCGGTCCAAGTAACTTGGTGCATGCGGGATATTGGAGCGCCTGGAGGGCGCAGCCAAGACTATCGAGCAGACAGAGCCGAGCCGTTCCCAACGCATCGGGATGCTCATAAGCATCGCTCAAGACATAGTCGGCGATTTCTTGCAATAAACGGTCTGGATCGGGGCGTTTGCGGCCGGATTGCATAATCAGTAAAACAAATAGCTAGCCTGCATTGCTCATAAATCCTTGGAGATTTGTGAGCAATGCAGGCGGCGGGCTTAACGCTGAGCAATCGGGATATAGGGCCGAACTTGCGGTCCGATATAGTCGGCGCTCGGCCGTATGAGCTTGTTGTTGGCGCGTTGTTCCTTGAGATGAGCAGTCCAGCCGGCGATCCGAGCCATCACGAATAGGGGTGTGAAATGCGGCGTTGGGACTCCCAAGAAATGGTAAGCACTAGCACTGAAGAAATCCGCATTAGCGAACAAATTCTTCTGTTCCCGCATCACACTCTCCACTTCGTCGGAGATGTCGAAGAGGTAGCCATCTGGCGCATGCGGCGTTAAACGTCGGGCCCATTCTTTTATGATCGCGTTGCGCGGATCCGAGTGCTTGTAGACGGCGTGACCGAATCCCATGACTTTCTCCTTCCTCTCAAGCATCTGGAGAACACCGGCCCGAGCCTGCTCTCGGGTTCGAAACCTTTGAACAAGTTCCATCGCAGCTTCATTGGCCCCGCCGTGTAATGGACCCCGCAGGGTGCCGATGGCGGAGGTGATGCAGGAATAGAAATCGGATAGAGTGGCCGCACAGACCCGACAGGCAAAGGTCGACGCATTGAATTCATGTTCGGCATAGAGAATCTGGGAAACGTCGAGACAATGCTGCATGGTTTCGTCGGGTTTTTTCCCATGCAGGAGAGTCAGGAAATGGCCAGCGTGCGACGCGGCATCTCCTCTCGTATCGATTCTCTCACCTCGGGTCGAATAATGATGCCAGTACAAGAGCATCGATGGAAAGCTCGCCAATAATCTTTCGCCGATGGCATCCTGCTGAGAAAACGAGTGTTCGGGCTCAAGCGAGCCGAGGAGCGAGCATCCGGTACGCAAGACATCCATCGGATGAGCGCTCGCTGGGATCAATTCGAGAGCTGTCCTCAGCGCTTCGGGAAGCTCGCGTTTCCCTTGTAATCGTTGCTTGAACGCTCCCAACTGTTCTTGGTCCGGCAGACCGCCGTAAATCAAGAGGTAAGCCACTTCTTCGAACGAAGCGTTCTGGGCTAGATCTTCGATGGTATAGCCGCGGTAAGTGAGACCAACACCCTCTTTACCCACAGTGCATACGGCGGTTGAGCCGGCGGATTGTCCACGCAAGCCGGTAGTTGATGGGAGCACGGTTTTCTCGCTCATGACTTTGGTCCGAAGAGTTCGTCGAGTTTTCTCTCGTAACGATGATAATCAATGATTTCGTAAAGCCGCTCGCGTGTCTGCATGGAGGAGAGGATGTCCGCCTGAGATCCCGACTCCCGAATCGTTCGATAAACTCGCTCGGCTGCAGCGGCCATGGCACGAAACGCACTCAGCGGATAAAGCGTCATTGCCACTCCGGCCCCGCGGAGCTCGCGAAGCGAAAAAAGAGGCGTCTGGCCAAACTCGGTGAGATTGGCCAAAACCGGAACAGAAACCTGTCGAGTGAATTCTCTGTAATCTTCCAGGCCAGTGACGGCTTCGGCAAAAATCATGTCTGCTCCGGCGTCGACATATTGGATAGAACGCGCGATCGCAGAAGCCAACCCTTCCTTGGCGATTGCATCCGTCCTCGCCATTACGACAAAATTCTGCTCCGGTCTGCTGTCCACAGCAGCCTTGAGCCGATCCATCATTTCACTCGTTGATACCAGTTCTTTGTTGGGCCGATGGCCGCATCGTTTGGCTGCCACCTGGTCTTCCAGATGACAACCGGCGGCGCCGGCCCGTGCTAATTCCCGGATGCTCCGGCCAATGTTGAAAGCGTTACCCCAGCCGGTGTCCGCATCAACGAGAAGAGGCAAGTCGACCGCGGCCGTAATACGCCGGATATCTTCACAAACATCGTTTGCGGTCGTCATACCAATATCAGGCAGACCAAAGGAGGCGTTTGCGACCCCAGCTCCTGAAAGATAAAGCGCCCGGAATCCGGCTTCTTTCGCCAGCAACGCTGAAAATGCATTGATAGCGCCAACGATTTGTAGCGGGCGCTCGAGCGCCAGGGCATCGCGAAATTTTTCGCCTGGCGATTTCTTTTCGGAAGTCATCGTAGGAGGGCAGGACGGTTCCTTTGACCTGCCGGGGGCGGTTGGATAAGCAGGGCAAAGAAGCGTTTAACAGTAGAATCTATTCTGCGTCAGCCAATCGTCCAGCTTCGACTCGGCGGGAGGGAGTGATTCTGCCTCTTAATGTGCTGGCGACGGCTAGTTTTACCTCCAAACCGCTCAATCTTTGGAATCCAAGCCTCAAATCTGCACAATTTTACAGTGTTGCATTGCTTTTTGGTCCGGCTCTTGGCTGATATTCCTACGGTATGGCCGTCCAGTATGGTAAATGCACAAACCGAGCCGGTTGCACTCTCGCCTATACGGGCGACCAAGTTCGCTTTGAAGGTGCTCCAATTTGTCCAGAATGCGGACAACCGCTCGCGGTAATTAAGGGATCTGGAGGTGGCAGGGGCAAGCTTTGGCTTTTGATCCTACTCCCGATAGTTCTAATCGGTATGGTTGCAGCAGGGTATTTCCTAGTCCAAACCGTGATAACTCCGAAACCGACTCCAACGCCGACACCCAGCGTGACTCCGAGCCCTTCCATGAGTCCCACTCCCTCGGTGACCCCAACTCCCTCTCCGGAAAGCCCTTCCCCTAGCCCTTCCCCCGGCGGCTCACCGCCTCCCGGTTCCCCAGGCGCTTCGCCATCGCCGGGCGGCTCGGTCGACACGAATCCAAAACCGCTCTCTAATTCGGATATCGAGGCGACTCGCAAACAGGTATTGACGCGGCTTCAAGCCATGCCCGGAAAGTCGCAGCAGGAAAAGGATAAGCTGGCGGACAAGGTCCAAAGCGCGCGTTCAATGGAGCGGCTCACAACGATTTACTTTCAAATCGGTAGCAGCATGATCCCGAAGCCTCAGGTCGATCAACTGATCGCGACCTTCAATGACCAAAAGATGAGGGAGAAAATGAGCGATCCAACGCTGGTTCTGGTTGTGGCCGGATACGCAGATAAGAGTGGTAGCCCCGGAGGTAACCAAGCATTGTCGAATGCCCGGGCGGAGAACATTGCTCGTTTGGTGAAACAAGCGGGCGTCACGAACGTCATTCACACGGTTGCAATGGGCGGAACGGACGTGCTTGAGAACACGCGCCCGGATCAGAATCGGGCCGTAGAGATCTGGTCGGTGATTCCTTGAAGAATAGCCGATAGCAAATAGCAAACGATAGCTCGCCGATCAATTCCGGAATGCGTTCCCGGCGATGGCGGCGTTCTAACTACCGGCGCGGCGATAACCGGAGGCCAAAGCGGACGTCGTCGAATTCGACATGGTATCGAGCTTTGTCGAGGATGACGCGTTGACCGCGCACGAGCTGTTTGCCCTCCAATCGAAACGGACGCTGCACGCTTTTCGGGGTCAAGGCAAACCAATAGCCATTCTCAACTCCCAGGAGCAGGTGGCGCGGCTCGAGCCCTTCAGCTTTGGAAAAAGCGGCCTTCGCGAAACCGGAGCTGGTTCCAATGATTGTACCATCCTTGCAAGGGTAGCTGACACCTTCGACAACCAGATCCAATGCGGCATTACGAGGCGCATCCGCCCGGGTACCCAATTTAGAGTCGCTCGAAGAGGAAGATGTGGAGCTACTCTTTGCGTCCGTCGGCAACATGGACCAAGACTAGAAGCTTTGTGCCTCCACTGCCAAGTCAAAGCCTCTTTTTTCTCGACGAAAATCATTTTGCCAGCGGATAGGGAAGGCCGGCGGCGAACGGCTGGATCAAGATCGGCGTTACCCGGTGTCGAGCGATAGCCACTCTATCTTCCTGGGCTGGCGATGAATCAGCCCACCCGGTGATAGCGACGCTGATTGGTACCCACAAAAATAGATGGCGCAGCATATTGGTGGAGAGAAGCTCGGCCAGCCAATCGGTTATTTTTGCGGAAAAAGAGAGAAATATCGATGAAGAAAACGATCTGACTCGCTGATGGTCCGGTGTTTTTATTAAATTAGTTCGGTAATTACAGCGAGAATAACGCGACTTATACAATCACCTCGTAATGAATATTTTACAAAGAAGAATATCCCTTACCCGAAATCTTTTAATGGGTGAAGAAAACATTGATCTTTCGGTGAGATTTTGACTTTATAAGAAAGCGTGTTGGTTCCGTGAACGATCACGCTTTATCCCAATCCCCCATCATGAAACAACATCTAGTTTACCCCTCGTCTGCCGGCATCAGAACGCTGGCAGCCTTGGCAATCTTCTGTCTCGCTAGTTCCCTCGGATTAGCCGCAGACAAAAAACTGGTCGTCGGATTCGCCCAAGTCGGGGCGGAAAGCGGCTGGCGGACGGCCAACACCGAATCGATTAAATCGGAAGCCACAAAACGTGGAGTCGATCTGCGTTTTTCCGATGCTCAACAGAAAGAAGAAAACCAAATTAAGGCCATTCGATCGTTCATCGCTCAGGGCGTTGATGTCATTGCGTTTTCGCCCGTAGTCGAAACTGGTTTCGAGCCGGTCCTCCAGGAGGCAAAGAAGGCCGGAATTCCGGTCGTGCTGTCGGATCGGGCAGTCAAAGTGTCGGATGATTCTCTGTACAAATGCTTCATCGGTTCAGACTTCATCGAAGAAGGCCGGCGAGCAGCCAACGCAGTGGTGAAGCTTACGGGCGGTAAGGGCGGAGTCGCCGAGCTGGTGGGAACCGTAGGGTCCGCTCCTGCGATTGACCGGGCGAAGGGATTCAGAGAAGTCATCGCCAAGTATCCGGACATTAAGATTGTCACGTCTCAAAGCGGCGACTTCACCCGAGCCAAAGGCAAAGAGGTGATGGAGGCATTTCTGAAAGCGCCCAATGCGAAAGAGATTACCGTATTGTACGCACACAATGATGACATGGCTCTCGGAGCAATCCAGGCAATGGAAGAAGCCGGTATAAAACCGGGTCAAGATATCAAAATCGTCTCGATCGACGGAGTGCGGGGAGCCTTCGAAGCGATGAAGGACGGCAAACTGAATGTTACGGTCGAGTGTAATCCGCTCCTGGGCCCGCAACTCTTTGATTTGATTGAAAAGGTAGCGAACAAGCAGGAAGTGCCGCATCGAGTGGTTACCCAAGAGGGTGTCTACGAGCAATCACAAGCAGCGGCTGAGCTACCAAAAAGACAATACTAAGGATTCTAGTCCATTCTTTGTCCTAAAGCGGG
The DNA here is from genome assembly GCA_041167675.1 of Verrucomicrobiota bacterium. Lineage (GTDB taxonomy): Bacteria > Verrucomicrobiota > Verrucomicrobiia > Chthoniobacterales > JAFAMB01 > DASTDH01. The sequence goes on along the minus strand of JBEEIB010000532.1, from coordinate 6,118 downwards.
CGCTCAAACCGAAGGGCAGAGCGCCCAAATTTTTACTGTCACAGTGACTGCTCCGCTCTTAGAGGTTACCGGCCTCAGCAAGGGGTTTCCCGGCGTTAAAGCATTGGATTCAGTCGATCTGAAGGTGCAGACCGGCGAAATTCACGCGCTGATGGGTGAGAACGGCGCGGGCAAGAGCACTCTGATTAAAGTCTTAACCGGTGTTTTTCCACGAGACGCGGGAGAGACCTGGCTGGACGGCCAAATCATCGCACCGAAATCGCCGCGGGAAGCAGAGGCGCTGGGAATCAGTACCGTCTACCAAGAAGTAAACCTGATCCCGCATTTGTCGGTAGCGGAAAATATTTGTTTGGGCCGGCAGCCGACCTGGCTTGGCGCGATCCGCTGGGGCGCAATCACCAAACGGGCCAGAGCTGCGCTCGCTCGGCTGGAGCTTTCCATTGATGTCAATCGCCAGCTCTCCGGCTATTCAATCGCCATTCAGCAGATGGTGGCTATTGCTCGTGCGCTCGATATTTCCGCGAAACTCTTAATTTTAGACGAGCCTACTTCGAGTCTGGATAAGACGGAGGTAGAGGAACTCTTCAAGAAGCTTCGCAAGCTTCGGGAAGACGGCCTCGGCATCATCTTCATCACCCACTTTCTGGAGCAGGTTTACGAGATCTCCGATCTAATCACGGTTTTACGGAACGGCCTTCGAGTCGGTTGTTTTGCGAGCAAGGAGCTTCCTCGGATCAAACTGGTTTCTCATATGATCGGCAAAGCGGTGCAGCAAGTCGAAGCGCTTGAGCAAAAGCGTGCGACCACGGCGACCATTCGCTCGGACTATCCCATCCTCGAGGCGCGAGCGCTGGGGAGAAAGGGCTCAATCCAACCGCTGGATTTGGATATCCGTCCCGGAGAGGTCGTCGGTCTGGCCGGCCTTCTTGGATCGGGCCGCACCGAAACCGCAAAACTGCTTTTTGGCGTCGATCGACCCGATCAAGGGACTCTCCTGATAAAAAACCGAGCTGTGCGGTTCAATTCACCGCGCGCCGCGATTCGGTGTCGCATGGCGCTTACACCCGAAGATCGGAAGGTGGCAGGAATCATTCCTAACCTGACGGTTCGAGAAAATATTGTGCTCGCGTTGCAGGCCAGTCGGGGAAGCTGGCGGCGTCTATCGGTTGTCGAGCAGGAAAAGCTGGCGGACCGCTTCATTCAGTCGCTGGATATTAAGACTCCGACCCGGGAACAGATAGTTCGCAATCTCAGTGGCGGGAATCAGCAGAAGGTCCTGCTCGCCAGATGGCTCGCGACCGAGCCAAAGCTGTTCATTCTCGATGAGCCTACGCGTGGAATCGATGTAGGAGCAAAGGCCGAGATCGAGAAACTGATCCAATCATTGCGGCAAGATGGTCTGGCAGTGCTTTTTATCAGTTCCGAGCTGGAAGAAATCGTCCGGCAAAGTCAGCGGGTAGTCGTTTTGCGCGACCGGCAAAAGATTGGCGAATTGACAGAAGGAGAGATTTCGGAGGAAGCTATAATGCAGTCCATCGCGACTCACAATTTGGAGCGGCCGGCTGCATGATTGATTGGTTTTCTGATCTGCTATTTTGGATCATCTTCGGCGCAATCCTGATCTTATTCCGCCGCCAAAAAATCTTTTGGACCGTCGGGGCGCTCGCGTTGCTCCTTCTGTTTAACCAGTTTTTCACTCCTGGCTTTTTTCATATTCAGCTGCTGGACGGCCATTTCTACGGTTCGCGGATCGACGTGTTGAACCAGGGCGCTAAAGTCATGCTCTTGTCGCTGGGAATGGTGTTGGTGATCGCCACCGGCGGGGTCGATCTTTCGGTAGGCGCCGTCATGGCGATCGCCGCGGCGGTATCATCGCGGTTGCTGGTGACAGAACATCAACCGGCCGGCGTGGCAATCGCCATTGCGCTTATCATTTCGGTTCTGGCCGGCGCTTGGAATGGTTTGCTGGTCGCCGGCTTCGGAATTCAGCCGATTGTCGCGACGCTGGTATTGATGGTGGCCGGACGCGGCGTTGCTCAGCTGATTACCGAAGGGCAGATCATTAATTTTCTCGATCCGACCATGGTTTATCTTGGCAACGGTCATTTATTCGCGTTGCCGTTTACGCTCACCCTCGTTCTGGTGATGCTGATCATCGCGCTTTTCTTTGTCCGGCGTAGTGCTCTCGGACTGTTTATCGAGTCGGTAGGCGACAACGACGAGGCCAGCCGCTATTCCGGGATTAATGCCAAACAGGTGAAGTTTTTGGTCTACACATTTTCGGGGCTATGTGCCGGACTCGCCGGACTGGTCGCCTGCTCAAATATCAAGAGCGCAGACGCCAACAATATCGGTTTATATCTGGAATTGGACGCAATTCTGGCCGTTGTCGTCGGGGGAACCTCACTGCAGGGAGGTCGTTTCTACCTGGTCGGCGCCGTGGTCGGTGGATTGTTTATCCAGACGCTCACTACGACGTTGTATGCCAGAAATGTCAGCTCCGACATCTCTCCGGTACCCAAGGCGCTGGTCATCATTGCGGTTTGCCTGTTCCAAAGTGAATTGTTCCGGGCGCGGCTTGCCTATTTTTTGCGGCCGCTAGCGAGAGTCCTCCAGCCGCTGAGCTCTCGATTGCCGCACAGTCTTCTTACCGCAATACGGCATGATTCGCCTAAACCCTAAGTACATTCCGCTCGTCGCAACGGCGGTGGTCATGCTCGGACTGTTTGGCACAGGCTCTCTGCTTTATCCTAACTTCGGCACTCCCCGGGTCATTGTGAACCTCTTAAATGATATGGCGTTTGTGGGCGTCGCCGCCGTTGGAGAATCGTTCGTAATTTTGTCAGGCGGCATCGATCTATCGGTCGGTTCAATGGTTGCGTTCATTGGAATACTCATCGCCAGGCTTTTGCAAAGCGGATGCGACCCTTTCCTGGCGATGGGGATTGCGCTCTGTGTGGGTACCGTTGCCGGAGCCATAATGGGTTCGTTAATTCATTTTTTCGGGATGCCTCCCTTTTTGGTTACCCTGGCCGGTCTTTTCTGTCTGCGTGGCCTCGGCTTCATCATTTATCCAGAATCGATCGGCATCGATCATCCATTCTACGGCGAGGTCTTACCTCAGCTCTCCGTATTAGTTGCGCCCAAGGCAGTACTACCGTTTACCGCAATGTGTTTTCTGGCATCGGTTATTGTCGGCACTTTCGTGGCGGGTTTCACGCGATTCGGCCGAAACGTTTATGCGATTGGCTCGAACGAGAACTCGGCTCGTTTAATGGGCTTGCCGATCGGCCAGACGAAAATCACGATCTATGCGTTCTCCGGACTCTTCTCCGCGCTTAGCGGCATTGTAGCGACTTTCTATATGCAATCAGGTAACCCCGCATCCTTTGTGGGATTGGAACTCGATGCGATCGCGTCCGTGGTCATCGGGGGGACACTCTTGACCGGTGGAGTTGGTTTTATTCCTGGGACGCTGATGGGCGTGCTGATCCTTGGGCTGATTCAACAAATTATTATCTTCAATGGCACGTTGAACAGCTGGTGGACTAAAATCGTGATTGGCGTTCTGTTACTCATTTTCATCGTTCTTCAGAAGTTCATCTCACGCCGGCCAGCGGGAGCGACTTGACTGAGAACGCCGACATCGCCGACAGCTACAAACGGTGAGCGGTAAGCGCTGAACCAGTCGACAGAAGGCCTCGGTAGCGGCGACTAGCTCGTCCGACGCTTACATGGGTTGCCTTGCCCATCGGGACGACGTCGGATCCAGCCGAAAGCAATACCTAACGCGGGCACAAAACCAACATGTTGCAACATGGATTTTCGGAGTTATATCTCATTCTGTGACCGGTGATTTGCGACGCCTGTTGAGTGCACGGCCGTTTGAACGGTTTTCCGTAGTGACAAGCAGTGGAAAACAGTATGAGGTGCCGAGCCCGGATCATGCGGGTGTAAATCCGGCTAGCAGCCGAATCGTCATTTGGTTCGATGATGACAGTAGCGTCACGCTTTCAGCATTACATATCGCGGCGATCGAGAAAACTCCATCGAAACCCACACCTCCGGCCGGTTGAACTGGTTGGAACGTAAGGCGGGCGCGCAGTGATGGCTCTAAACGGACGCGCAGGAGCGCATCCCTACCGACGTTCCCGACCCTCATGGCATTGTCGGCCGTGACAGTGGTTACGGCTTCGGGAAAGATATAGCAATACCAACCGGTTCCTGCTTTCCTGCATGGTGCAAATGGAGAACGGTTCAAGCGACGACCATGGTGCCGATCGACCGCTTAGTTATGCGGACCTGGTTCGATGGTTCGTGATCGTAGCGCTGGTCGCGTTGGGTGTCGCCGTTGCGATCGCGATTAAAGAGACGTTGCTCCTGTTTGCGATCGCCTTCCTGATTGCCATGGTTCTCAATCCCGCGGTCGCCTTGCTGGAGCGGCGCGGTTTGAGGCGTGGTCTTGCGGTCGGACTCCTGATTATCGTCTTATTGGCAATACTCGCGCTGGTTGTTTTCTTGATTGTTCCTCCATTTTTTGAGCAGCTCCAGCAGTTGATCGAACAAGTCCCGGGCGAGTGGAGACAATTGTACGAGCAGATTCAAGGCTGGATCAAAACCTACCCTACTCTTCAGCAAGCCCTACCTAGTCACGCTGGCGACATGCTGAACACCGTTACCGGGCAGGTCGGCGGCATCGCCAACTTTCTGCTGCGTTCCACGCTTAATCTGGCAAATGGAGTTTTGGTCGCACTCCTCTGCTTTCTCGTGGTGATTTTTACTTTAATTGAGCCGGAGCCGATCACTACTGCTTACCTGGAACTGGTTCCTCCGCGCTACCGCGATCCAGCATTTCGCTCGCTTGCCCGTATGATGCATCAAGTCAGTGCATGGGCCCGAGGCATCGTGATCAACGGCATAGCAACCGGCGCGAGCACCGGCATCTTGCTCGCCCTGGTTGGGGTTCAACCGGCATTTCTATTTGGTGTTCTCGCTTTCTTGGGTGAATTCGTACCAATCATCGGACCTGTCATTGTTGCCATTCCCGCTCTCTTCGTGGCGGCCAGCATGGGATTTGGCAAATTCGTGCTCGCGCTTCTCTCAGTCCTGTTTGTTCAGCAGGTCGAAACCAATCTGCTCGTCCCTTTCATCATGGGAAAACAGATGAGGTTACACGCGGTAACCATCATTTTCTTTACGTTCGCCATGAGTTCTTTGTTTGGTTTTCTCGGATTGATCCTGGTCGTTCCCACGGCGGCGATGGTGAAAATATTAATTAGCGAATTTTATCTGCGACCACGCGGTATCCGGCCCGAATCGGTCATACGCCAGGCCCGGGAGCTAGCTACCGGACAGATCAAGATTGAGTGACCAGAGAAAATTCCGCAGAAGATATAAATGCACAGATTTTGCCGATTACGCAGATTAAAGAGTTGGCCCAAATTGTTACCCATCAACAAAAAGGTAGCAAATAAGGCCGTTCCGGATCAGACCGCCTGGAAAGTCCGTAGTGGTTTACTGTGAATACCCCGTGTTCGCCGCCCAAGGAAACTAAGGATTGGCTGCAGGCGAAGGGTAAATCACCGCATGAGAAAATAGGCTATCGACCTTCCGAAAGCGCTTCGGTCGTGGCATGCACCAATGAAGACAAACAGAAAGCGCTGCATTTTCGCCGATCCACCTTACCTTCCCTACGGGCGCACACCTTACATTCCACGGAAATGGAAAGCGGCTCCAGGCACCTGTCCCAGAGCCGCTTTGAAACTGTTAGACTCAGATTTTAGAACTTTTTCTCGAACTGCATGTAATAGAAACGTTCGTAAGGAGTCGCCGTACCCGTATCGTAGCCTTGAAACCAGTCGACGGAAAGTGGCGGCCTGGTATTGAAGACATTATTGATTCCGAACGTGAAAGTCGTATTGGCTAACCAATAGCGCCAACCCCAATTTGACCCTTCCGGTTTCGGCGCAACCGCTTTTTCGCCAGCGATCCTCTTCCCTTCTTTATCGTAGCCGGGCTTCGGCGTCTCCGGCACGACCTCGGCCGGTGCCCCGAATTTGTAGGAGATCTGCCAATCAAAGGTTGTCCAGTCGCCGATCCGGTGGACATACCCGGGAGC
>JBEEIB010000531.1:0-6960 GCA_041167675.1 Verrucomicrobiota bacterium | reverse complement strand
AAACCGCGCGCATGGCTTTTCTCGAGATGGTTCTTTCCGGGATTACCACGGTGGGAGAATTTCATTACCTCCACCATCAAACCGATGGAACCCCTTACTCGGACCGCAATTTAGTAGCGAAACTGGTTGTCCAAGCGGCACGCGATATCGGCATCCGCCTTGTCTTGCTGCGGACCGCCTACAGTCGAGCCGGATTCAAAAAGCCGGGAAATCCCGGTCAGGCCCGATTCATCACACCCGGATGGGACGACTTCATCCAGGATACCGAGGCGTTGTCCAATTGGGTGCAACGAGAGCGCTTAGCAAGCGCGGTGAGTATTGGAGTCGCTCCTCATAGCCTTCGCGCAGTTCCAATCGAGTATCTCCGCGCGATTGCAGAATACGCGGAGGAAAGCGGAATTCCGTTGCATATGCATGTGGCAGAGCAGCCGGCGGAAATCGAGCAATGCCTTGCTGAATATGGGCGAACACCAGTCGAGTTGCTTCAGCAGGAAGATATCTTGCGTGAGAGATTCACTGCGATCCACGCCATTCATATCTCGGAAGCCGAGGCCCGACTGTTGGCGCATGCAAAGAGCTGTGTCTGCGCCTGCCCGACCTCGGAGCGAAATTTGGCTGACGGAGCGGTGCCGGCCCATTGGTTGCTGGGAGAAGGGGGACGACTTTCTTTGGGTACTGACAGCCAAATCCAAATTGATCTCTTCGAAGACGCCCGTTTAATCGAGTATCACCTCCGTATGACTAGGCTGGAACGAGTACTCCTCGCATCCAAAGAAGGAAGCGATCTCACCCAGAACTTGTTTGCGATGACGACCAAGGAAGGTGCGCGCAGTCTGGGCCTACCGGTCGGAGAGCTTGCGATCGGACGCCCGGCTGATTTCGTGTCGATCGATTTGGACGATCCCAGTGTAGCTGGAGGCGAGCCCGGTGCTCTTTTGGAACAATTGCTGTTTTCGGCTGAGCGAACCGCCGTACGAGAAGTTTTCATTCAGGGGAAAGCAATCGTTCACGAGGGCCAGCATAGTGACCAGACCGAGATCGTTCACAAATTCGTCGAGTTACAAAGGCGTCTCTGGCGCTGAGAAAGATTGATGAAGCCGGTGCACGAGCTTTTGATCGATCTGATCCGGATTCCGTCGGTCTCGGCGCAGAGCAACGTTCCGGTCATCGATTATATCGTTGAGACGCTCGATGCAAAAATTTGGAATCTGTACCGATTGCCTTACTGCGACGCGGCTGGGATACCAAAACAGAATCTGCTCGCGACAATGAATTCAGATTTGGATCTGCCAATCGAACTCGCGCTGGTGTGTCATACCGATACGGTTCCATATCCGGAGGATTGGGAAGAAGCGATTTCGCCAGTCGTTCATAACGCTAAACTGTTCGGCCGCGGTGCTTGCGACGTAAAGGGCGCACTCGCCTGCATTTTGCGGGCTGCACTAGAAATTAGGAGTAAACCCAGACCGATAGCTTTGGTCTTTACAGCCGATGAAGAGATCGGCTGCATTGGGGCAAAGCGACTGTTGGCGGAAAAGTGCATCAGTCCGCGCTTCTGCATTGTCAGCGAGCCGACGCAACTGCGGCCGGTCATTGGCGGGAAAGGGTACGGACTAGGCGAAGTCGTGATCCATGGAACTGAAGCACACAGCGCACTGCCCAATCTAGGACATTCAGCCATCTATGATGCTGCGTTGTTTATCGACCGCGTGAAAAGTCTGGCGGCGCAACTGGAGCAGGAAGGAAATCAGGCGTTCGCTCCGCCGTTTACCACCCTTAACCTGGGAACGATTCACGGCGGAACCGCCAAGAACATTATTCCCGGGGAGTGCCGGATGCTGCTGGAATGGAGAGCGATCCCAGGCGAAGCGCCGGATCGCGTCGAGCGTGAGGTAACTCGAATTCTTGCTGATCTGAAGTGCGCTGATCCGGGCTTTGCCGGTGCGTTTCGCGTGCTCCGCAACGATCCAGGGTTTGCGACAGATTCCAATGGCGAGTTGGTCAAACTACTCGAATGGATCTGCGGAACGTCTGCGACCACGGTTTCATTTGGGACGGAAGCGCCTTACTTCAAGCAACTCGGTGCAGAGACGGTGGTCTTTGGTCCCGGAGATATGACCGTTGCGCATCGCAGTAACGAGCACGTTGCTTTAATCGAACTCGAGGGTGCAACGGAGCTTTTGGTTCGGCTGATCCGCGAACTGTGCGGATAAATAGCGCGATCGGATCCTGTACTTCAGTGCTCAGAATCAACGCCTTAACCGCTGATCGCCTATTTTTCGCGGCATCTGGGAGAGTTCAGCAAACCGAGAAACGCCTCTTTCGCAGGTTTCTCCGACGCCTGCCAGAGCTTGACTATCTCGAATACAACTACTGTGGTGTATGTAACCGCAATCCAAACGCAGACAGCCTCGATTGGCAGCCCCGCCCAGGCTCCAATGCGCAGGCCCATCATCTGCTTCGGCTGATAATCCCACCATTGATAGGGCACAGCCAGGGTCGCTTCCCATAAGAGACTTATCAGAAGGATGAAGAAGAGTGTGAGGCTGAAGGCACGCCAGTTAATGAATCGCCTGGCGGTTGGAAAGAAGCTGATCGATGGAACAAAAGCAACGAGCACAAGGAAAGTGAAATACTCGGGGAAACCGTCTCGGACCGGCGATAGTACCTTCTTGTAAACGACCGCAGCCACAATGAGGATGAGGCCAAGGATGAGGGAGGGGAGATGAAACCGGAGAAGGCGATCGATCTTCTTCGATTCCATCCGATAGTCGGGAACGCTATAGGCCGCTAGCCAGTATTCGTCCAGCCAGAGATAGATTAGGAGTGTGGCGATAAAGCCTCCTAAGTAAAAGACATACTCTTCGATCGGAACAGGTTTATGGAGTGCAGGTGCTCCGATCTGCAACGTCGCCCCGGCATTTGAGAAAATAAAGAAGCGGCTGGCGAAGAAAAAATCGGTCGCAAATCCAAGGGGAACCAGAATTCCGATGGTCCACCAGAAGGCCTTCCTTGGGAACTCCGCCTCTTTGCGCGGTAGGAACCCGAAAGCGATCACTATAATCGGGACGAGGAACAGGAGCAGGCTCCAAGTGTAGCCGTAGGGGGTCGGATTGGAACTAGCCATCTGGAGTGTCACCGGTGACCGAACCGTCATCAGAGTCAGCGCGGCCGGGACCGAAACCATGGCCAGCATAACAACGACGATCCATGCGCTGAGGCGCGGACTAGGAGGGCGATGAGATAGGGGCGTGTTCATGTAAGGCTAGTGGTCGAAACTCCGACGAGTTCACCCATGCAGGAACCGTCGATGTAAGTGACACCTGTCATGTTGAGGATGATCCGCTTAGAGCCGGCACAAACAGTGCCGATATCTTTACCCAGTGCGTCGGCAGCCGCTTTTTGTTAGCGCCATCCTTTCGCACCATTGCCGAACGTCGACCTATCAGCGGAATTAAAATGTGTGTTCAAGAAGAGTGGGCCGGCGATTTTTGCTTGTTAGCCTTCGCCGGTTTCGTAGGGGGAGGCGGAAGGGCTCTGCACATTGCGATCTGCGAAGCCGCCATAATGCACCCGCCAATAAGCGGAACTATGACCAGATAGGAGACACACAAAATGTCTTTGCTCCAGCGAATTGATTGGTCGGTCCAAATTAATTGAGGATCGCCGGTAGCGTCGTCAAGCAGTTGCCTCACACGGCTCTTACGGATGATGGATCCGTACTTATTTTGTATTTCTGGCCGTAACTCCGTGCCGCAAACGATAGTACGCTCATGCCATATCTCTGTTCGGGTATCGATCAAATTGAAGTACCAAAAATAATCAGCGACGGTCGCCAACAAGAGGATAGCTGTGAGCGCGGCCCACCAAAGTGCGTGGTCTTGTTTTCTGAATCGCCTTAGTACCAGGAGAAAAATTCCCGCCAGGATAGCCACCACAAAACTGGCGAAAGGCCGAATCCCTAGCGTGCCGATGGGTGTGCGGAGCAACAACCGTCATTACTCCAGCGGCGATCTGGCTCAGGATAGTCCAATTCTTACGAATTGCCGACCAAGGACTATCTTCAATATTAGCCAAGGAGTGCGAACTTCTCATGGAACCGCAAGGTCACATTCCTGGTTTCGATCTACCGGAATTTCTTGCGTCGATGATTTCTGGCCAGTCTCTGGGTTTTCTGCCCACATGATGTAATTCCCAGGTGCAAGTTCCCATTGCGTAGGACTGCTGAGCTGAGGAAACGCGGTCGGTGAGTAATGAGGGTACAACCGAAGAATTTTCGCCATGCAAACAACTCGCAAATTTGGTACCTCGATCCCGGATTTTTTTGTATGTACTATCACCGAGACTGACCCTACTGCCTTTCCGCCATTGAGCAGGCAAGCATTGACTTTTAAATATAAGTCATCAAGCACAGTATCTAGCCCCCCATTATCTATATACTTTGTTCCAGAGGAGCCGGAACCGGCAATTATGCTGTGAAGCATCTGTTGATCTTCATCCAACTGCGAAAAGTAGCCTTGCGCGAAATTAGCGCCCATCCAGTCTTGCTCGTGCTTGATGAGAGACCGAAACTTCTCGTAGGCGGTAACTGTCCTTGATACCTTTTGACGAAGAATTGGGTTCTGTGCTTTCTCCGGCGGGATGATCGGGATATCACGATCAATTTTCAAAAATGAGCCCCATGCGTCCGTTACCTCCGATGCCTCGGTTGAGTTTTGTTCCAGACATGGATGCGCCAAGACAATTAGAAAACAGCACAGCTTGAAATTCACTATTTTTGATTGCTAAATTTCAGCTGCTTTAGTGACCTATGCTCGGAGTATGCCATGGGGTAAATCAGACCATCCCAATGTCCACGCTTTACCGGATGCGACACGATTCGTGGTCCGCACTCCGGTAGTTCGAAAGTAATAAAAACGCACTGGTTCCGGGGCGACCAGTTTTTGTCCCAATTGCCGGAATTGTTGCTTCGGTTGTCACGTCAAGCCGGCGAAAACAACCTCTACCGTCAAGCGGCAGTTGGGACAACAGTTGCGATAATTGGGCCAAAAAACAGTTCATCCGGCGAACGTTGGATTATCGGTTGAGCAGCCCATGAACTCATCATTTACGGGAAAAGTGGTATTGATCACTGGAGGAAACTCTGGAATCAGGCGCGCGATGGCGGTCGCTTTGGCCGAACCAGGCCCAAACGTCGTCTTCACTGACCGGCGTGCGATCGAGGGAACGGAGTCGGTTAGGCTCGTTGACAAGGCAGGCGGCAACCGCACGGGAAGCGGATTATGAGAAAAATTGCCATCGTCGGTGGTGGTCAGTCCGGGTTGCAGTTAGCGCTAGGGTTGCTGCAGAACCAGTACGAAGTCACGGTGATCTCTAACCGCACACCGGAACAGATCTTGAGTGGCCGAGTGAGTTCCAGCCAGTTCATGTTCCACGATTCCCTGCAGAACGAGCGGGATCTGGGAATCAATTTTTGGGAAAGTGAATGTCCCATCACCGAGGGCATCGTGTTCACCATTCCCGAACCGGACAAAACCAAGGCTCTGTTCTGGGAAGCCAAGCTCGATGGCTACGGGCAATCGGTCGATCAACGAATAAAATTCGGCGGTTGGATGAAAGAGTTTACCAATCGCGGAGGCAGTCTGGTGATCAAGGATGCTGACGCTCAGGACGTCGACGGTTACGGCAAAAGCCATGATCTAGTGCTCGTTGCTGCCGGCAAAGGAGAGATAAATCGCTTGTTCGAGCGGGACGCGGAAAAGTCTGCTTATGACCGGCCGATGCGGGCGCTGGCGCTGACTTACGTCAAGAAGATGGTTCGGCGAAAGCCTTTTGCCGCTGTCTCATTCAACCTGGTGCCGGGAGTGGGCGAATACTTCGTTTTCCCTGCTCTGACCATCACCGGTTCCTGCGAGATTATGGTGTTCGAAGGTGTGCCCGGCGGCCCAATGGACTGCTGGAACGATGTGAAGACTCCGGAGGAGCATCTGGCCAAAAGTAAATGGATTTTGGACACATTCATCCCACTGGAAGGAGAACGCTGCCGCGACATCGAACTGACCGACAACAATGGAATCCTGGCCGGCAGGTTTCCACCGATCGTTCGCAAGCCGATTTGCAAACTACCTTCGGGTGGACTGGCACTTGGTATGGGCGATGTGGTTACCACCAATGATCCGATTACGGGTCAAGGCGCGAATACGGCGAGCAAGGCGGCCAGCATTTACCTGCAACGGATTTTGGAGCGCGGCAACAAGCCGTTTGATGTCGAATGGATGCATCAGACCTTTGACATCTTCTGGGATTATACGCAATGGGTGGTGAAATGGACGAACTCGCTGCTGGTCCCGCCGACCCCACAGATCCCGCAGCTAATGGGCGCCGCGAGCCAGATTCCGCCTCTTGCTCGAAAAATCGCAAACGGATTCAACAATCCACCGGACTACTCTCCCTGGTGGTTTAACCAGGTGGAGGCCGAGAACATGATCAAGCAGATGGCAGTTCAGAATTTCTAACAGCGGGCCATCAACTCGCTGTGGAAGTCGGAGGGCGCTTTATGCCTTCCGCCGCTATCGGTCCATCGATGCAGTTCGAAACCGTCTGGTGCATCGCAGTTCTGGAGATGACAATGGTCTCCGGTGTTCGCGCCCGGTCTAATCCGCGTGACCCTAACTAACTCCCACCATTTTCTTGTCGAAAGCCTCAAGCTCATCGAACGGCGAACACATTTCTTTGATCGGGCTCGAGCGCGCGACGGAGCTTTTGGTTCGGCTGATCCGGGAATTGTGCCGATAAGCAACGGCGGCCGGTCAATGTTTGCCCTAGTCGCGCCGCCTGCTACGAGCCCTGAATCAGGTAGATGCGATGGTGCTTGTCAGGCTGCCGAATAGCGACAACCTGACAGCACAATGAAAAAATACACCTTAGAAGCGGCACCCGCCGCCGGTGCAAAAGAACTAA
>JBEEIB010000530.1:0-3574 GCA_041167675.1 Verrucomicrobiota bacterium | reverse complement strand
GGAATCCCACGCTAATACCAAGCGTTTAGCGGAAGCCGATGCCTGGCAAAATCACACCTATGAAGTGTTAAACACGCTTGGTGAAACCGTAGCGAATCTCGACGACGCCGAAACCGGACAGCGCGGGTATCTTCTTACGGGGCAGGCGACTTACCTTGAACCATATCGCCGGGCAACCAAGGACCTTAATCAGGTCGTTGGCCACTTGAAGTGGCTTACTTCCGACAATGCCAATCAGCAGAAGCGTGTTCAGGCACTTGAATTACTTGTAGAAAAGAAGTTAGCGGAACTTCAAACCACGATTGACCTCTACCAGAAGACTGGCCCCACAGCAGCACACGAAGTTGTAATCGAAGGCTCCGGAAAACGTGTGATGGATCAGATCCGCTTCCTGATTGCTGCGATGACGACTGAAGAAAGGGAGCTATTGGACGTTCGCACGGAAAAGACCAACCGCAATATGGCGAAGACCTCTCGTACCATTCTTGGCGGTACTGTACTGAGCATCTTGCTGCTCATACCGTGCTTTTCGTTGCTACTACGCGAACTTTCTCAACGAGAACAAACACAAAGCGCTCTCGAAAAAAGTGATAAGTGGTTGTCTACAACCCTGGCAAGCATTGGTGACGCGGTAATCGCCACGGACATGCACGGCAACGTGACCTTCCTGAATTCCGTCGCCCAGGCACTTACGGGCTGGACTCTTCAGGAGGCGCACGGAAAGTCTATGGATCTGGTTTTCAACATTGTAAATGCGGAATCCCGCCTGCAGGTTGAGAACCCCATCAAAAAAGTCTTCCGTGAAGGCAAAATAGTTGGATTGGCAGACCACACCATCTTGATCTCCAAAGACGGTAGCGAGTTTGACATCGAAGACAGTGCCGCACCGATTATTACAGCAACCGGAGAGAGCTTTGGAGTCGTGCTGGTTTTTCGGGATATTACCGAGAAAAAATCCGCCGGTCAGAAAATCAAGCGCCAAAATGACCTACTGCAATTGATTCTCGGAAGCATGGGTGATGGCGTAGCCGTGGCCGATGCCACGGGAAAATTCGTCCTGTTCAATTCATCCGCGGAACATTTATTAGGCATGGGGGCAACTGATGCCGACCCTCAACAATGGCCCGAGCACTATGGCCTTTTTTATCCGGATCAGAAAACGCCATTCCCTCCCGATGAAGTACCACTTAGCCGCGCTATCCGAGGTGAAAGTGTTGACTCTGTGGAGATTTTTGTTCGTCATCCAAAACGCCCCAAAGGTGTTCCGATTTGCGTGACGGGGCGGCCCCTTCGCGGTGATAACGGCGCGTTGTGGGGCGGGGTCGTGGTGTTCCACGACATGACCCCGCAGAAGCGATCTGAGGAAGCCCTCCTTTTGGCAAAAGAACAAGCGGAGCGTACCAGCAAGTTCAAGGATCAATTTCTTTCCACCATGAGTCACGAGTTGCGCACGCCACTGAACGCCGTTCTTGGGTTTTCAGATCTTCTCGCCGATCCGCGTTACGGTCCCCTGAACGACCGCCAGCAGCGTTATATCAACCACATCCATTCCGGCGGCGAGCATTTGCTTAAGTTGATTAACGACATCCTCGATTTGTCCAAAATCGAGGCAGGCAGAATGGAGCTAACACCGGAAGACGTAAACATCGCTGGTGCATTTGCGGAGGTAATTAGTTCCCTGTATCCCTTGGCGGCAAAAAAATCGCATGTATTGCTCCAGCAGACTGACTCCGAATGGCACGTTCGCGCCGACTCCATGCGGTTTAAGCAAATACTCGTTAATCTTGTCGGCAATGCCATTAAGTTCAGTCCGAACGGCGGTCGGATCGAACTTGCGGCTCGGAAAGTAAAAGACCAAATCAGGGTGGAAGTGCACGATGAAGGACCTGGGATTCCACCTGACGAACAAAAGCGACTTTTCGAGGCCTTTTATCGCCTGTCAGAAACAGGGACCGCCGTGGAAGGCACAGGCTTGGGGTTGGCCATTACCTCTAGGTTAGTTGAGCTGCATGGCAGCAAATTGCAAATTGAAAGTGAGCCTGGTGATGGAAGTCGCTTTTACTTCTTGCTTCCACTTGTCGAAGTCGCAGCGCGGCAACGGAAGCCGAGTGTTACATCTAAACCGAGAGGAGATCGAACCCCGCTAATTCTAGTCATTGAAGACAATGCGGCAACCGGACAATTGATTCAGTCGCAACTCGCCTCCTCGGGCTATGAAACCATAAGATGTGATAGGCCGGAGCACGCAAAGGAGATGGCTGCCGAACACCAGCCGGATGCCATCACGCTGGACCTCCTCATGAAGCCGGTGCATGGTCTCGAGCTCCTGCTTCAGTTGAAAAATGATCCGCGCACTGTGAAAATCCCAGTGATCGTTGTGACCATTGCGGACCAGCCTGCCATCGGCGGGGCTCTCGGTGCAGACGAGTACTTGGTCAAACCAGTAGACAAGCAAACATTACTGTCTGCTGTGGAGCGTTGCTTGCGCTCCCGAGGAGGTGCTGCTTCGGTGAGGCCTATTTTGGTCGTCGAAGACGACCGGTCCACCCGAGAAGTTGTTGTAGACCTGCTCTCCGCGTTCGGTTACACCGTGAATACTGCATGCGACGGCGCTGAGGCGCGTGCCAGCGTCGCTCAGTCTTTGCCCGCCTTGGTTATTCTTGACCTCGTGCTTCCCAAAATGAGCGGTTTGGAATTGCTCGCTGAATGGCGCGCCAACCCCCGCACATCGGAGCTTTCCGTTTTTGTCCTGACCAGCAAGGACCTCAGCAAGGAGGAAGAGCGATATATTCACGCGAATGCGGAATCACTTTTCCTGAAGCATAGTTCGTGGCGAGAGGCGCTGATCAATCAATTGGAGCGAGTAGTAACGCCTGTAGCGGCAAACTCGTGAAACACCGCATCCTCATTGTTGAAGATAATCCGGCCAACCGGGAACTGCTGCAGGACTGGCTGGAGGTAGAGGGTTATGAAGTCTGGTCTGCTGCGGACTTGGAAGCCAGCTACAAAGTCTTTGAGATGGACCTTCCCGATGTGGTTTTGCTCGACATCAATCTTGGCGGTGAAAACGGCCTTGATCTCGTTGCCTGGATGCGCCGAAAAACGCGTTTGGATAACATCCCTGTAATCGCGATAACGGCTCATGCTCTCGCAACAGAGCAGGAACGGATCCTAAAGGCCGGCTGCGTGGCTTGCCTTTCTAAACCGATCGATTTTAAAGATCTCCGCGGACGACTGCAGCACTGGTTGCTGTATTGCACCGCCTCTCGGCCACATTCTTAGTTCAGAAACTCGGGGACAGACGGAACGTTTCCCAGTTTCCCATCCGCGTGAAGCATAGATATCAGCGTAGCGAAGCTCTACGCCGAGGATTCATAATCTAGTTGCTTCCAGATGCACGTCCTGAGGCAGACGTGCCGCTGTGTGATCTCGCTGCGGCTTCTAGAATTTCCGAACGGGTCACTGGGATGGTGAACACATGCTCAGCTGTTTCGATCTTGCTGAGGAAGTGCTGGCCAGCTACTAGCTGGAAACTAACTTCGGGTCTGTTGGCCCGAGTGCTCTCGACTGCGGT
>JBEEIB010000529.1:0-5131 GCA_041167675.1 Verrucomicrobiota bacterium | reverse complement strand
TGGCGTGGTTGATCCCGAATTTGCGCCGAAACCATTGGTGAACTCGGGATGCGGCGTGAACATTACCGCATTCCACGAAAGACGAACGTAATTCCAGAGGCCCCGCTTTGTCTTTGAGGTCGGCAATTTTTTTCGAATCGGTGCGCAAATCGCTCAAGCGAAAAAGCATGGACGATATCTTCCCATTCACGTTCCAGGCAGCGGCCATCGCGCGCGGCGTCACCGCCATCTGGCCGCCATCAGCGGGATTTAACAGCGTGGAACGCACCGGCATAACGTCCAGACTAAAGCAAAGCACAGACGGACTTGAGCAAAAGTCACCCGTCACATACATCGTTTTATCTTCAAAAGATTTCATCAAACGCTCGACGACCGCCCGGTGGGAGGGGGTCAATTGACGCCAATCCACTCCAGCATGAGCTGATACGCATTTTAACAGGCTGTCCTCCGAACATAGGCCAGCGTCGTCCAGTAATGCGTAATATTCGCCGCTTTCCGGAGGCCGCATCGGATCAGCTAAAGCCCGTTTTAACTTGTCCAACCCGTCTCTGACGATGCTTTCCTCGGCGTGCGGAGCAATTTGCTGCGGCGGCTTGAACGTATGACGAAACCCTTTGGGGCCTTCGCTGTTTAGCATTCTTGTCGATGTGACGATCACTCCGGGGAGCGAGTTTTCCTTCAGAGCCAAAGCGACGAGCCCACGCTCCAGTGTATCGTGCTGGCTGCCGGCTCGGGAGTAAATCTTACTGTTTCGGACGGTGGTCGCCTCGATTCCCTCGCTACTCTTTTGCAGGGCCGGCACCCGCACCCGCGTTTGATCAATATGCCATTCAGAATCCAAGATCACGTGACCGGCGTCCAGAGCGTCCTGAACACTTTGGAGATAGGCCGGCGTTCCCGGGGCAAGCCCTTGAGGAACCCGGAATCGATGTTCGCCTTGGCATTGCTTCTCCCGGTAAAGTACATAGGCGCTATAAAAAACCTGCCGTGCGCCCAACCAATCCTGGATCGATTCCGGATAGGGCCCATCAATATAGTGATGCGCCCAGAGCGCTCCTAGGTGATTATCGCTTGCGAGTAAAAAATCCTCAGTACTTAAGAGATCACTCATTCGTTAAGGAAGTTAAATGGCCTAGATACCGTTCTCGCGTCGAAGCCGGGGGCGGCGGCTGCAAACCGCCGATGCTCGCCAAAGATTGTTCCACCAGTAGTGCGGCCAGATCGCGCCGAATGGAAGGAACGGTGATAAACGCTCCGAACGCTCCCCGAAAAGCCTCCCAACGAGTCACGATCGTCAATGGGGCGTTTTTCAGTAAACCGGCGAGATAGGGACCGGCGGCTCTACTAAACCCCTCCAGATAATAGAGCCGCAGACCGAATTGATGATCTTGGTAAGCGACTATTATTTTACCGTCAGCATCTGCGGAGACAAAGGCCACGGAGTGAAGAACTTTCCAGGCTTGCAATTCCTTGACCGAACCGCGCGGAACCCGGCCCTTGCCGATCAAGGACTGGGCGGGATTGAACATGTTAAGTTTTGGAAGCGAAAAGAATTCCGGCGAAGAGGCGAAGTAGCCGATAGTGAAAAGCACTGTTGCGGCAAACATCCCCAAGAGGATTGCTCGAAGTCCGATGAACCGTAAAATTAATTCGAACACCTTTGAAGCCTCCCTTTTCTAGAATTGCTGCCGATCGGCCTCAGGTTGTGTATGAACTTTTACTTGAGACCCTCCGAAACGGTGCCGGTCCAGTCGCCCGGTTTCGATCGTCAGCCAATTGCAGAAGCTGCTCGGCCAGGACCTGCCGGGTGTGGCCGGTCATCGCTAGGAAGAGGTTCCGCTCATTTAACAAAGCGCTCCTCCGGTATGGACGCCGTGATTTAACATGGTGGATTGTTCAAGTGGAGCGCGCTTTAAAGCATCTAAGGGCGGTGCGCTATGTTAAACCCCGTGCGAAAGCGCTCTTAACATCCCCTTGGGCAATTTGTCCATCCAAACATCTAGCGCAGGGCCCGTCGGATGTCGGTTTGCCTGCTCCCTGGCTAACGTACGGTCAGTATCGCGACTGGCGAACAAGACCCAATTAACCTGATCTTCCTTTTCGGTCGAGCCACTTTCGCAGTTCAAGGCGCCCTCGAAGCATCCCTCGGGGACAGCCGTTCACCGGAAGAGTTCCTAGGAATGCCCGAGGGCACCAAAACTCCGATTTATTTGGAAAATCCGGGAGTAATTCACGGCTGGGTGTCCAGCGTGTCCATCGTCGCTAGCGAATCAAAACAGTTTGGTGTTCCCAACGACTTCTGCTTGCGGTTTGGGCGGCAGGCACTGTCCTTGGACCAAGGCCCGATCGATTTGGATAGTGGGGGTAATCACCCATTGTTTGCCGTCCACAAGTTCGCCTTCGACGTCCTTGGTGTAATAAATTCCGGCGACCATTCGTCTCTCAATCGCGGTCAAGGATTGGCGCACCGTCCGGATTTTCCACTCACAGACTGCTCTCGCTTTGGCTAGGGTATCCTGATCATTGCCCTGAAAAAGCTTGGCGCTTTCCTCGACACTGAGGCCGATGCCGCGCGGGTTCAAGTGGTAGGTCGCGGCGAGCGCGTCCAGGTTAAACCCCTCGTGTGCCAGTGATGGGTTGATATAATAATCCGACAATGCGCTCTCAGGACGGTCCGCCAGGCTAAAAGGTTTGGGCAAATGCTGAGCGGCTTCCTGGCTAGACCAGTCGGCAGCAATGATTTTCCGAGTGGCTTTAAGCCCGGGAATCGCTTTCATTTTCGCAAGAGGCAATCGTTGTTTGGACATCTCTTCCGCCGTGATGGAGATCGATTGTTCGTGGCCTGCCTTTAAAAAGCTGATCATCAGAAAGGCCGGAGCACCTGGATTCGAACTTTCACAAAACGGGACGCAATCGATCGAAACAGCAGCAATTATTGGGCATTCCACAAGCGCTCTCATTTGCTGCGTTTCCATTGCCGCCAGGCAAAACCCTTCGCCGCCTGTTAAAGCGGCTTTCTGGAAAGAGTTAAAATCCTCCGGATCTCTAGAACGATCCTCCCGGTGCATCTTCGCGCGGAGCCAGCCGACCGTTTCGGGACTGTAAATCGCATTGTCCAGAGGCGGATAATAACGACCTTGCTCCATCGGCGCACAGGGATTAGAGGCGACTGCCTGAAGCCTTTGTATCCCTTTCTGAAGCGTTCTACGGCAGCCTTCCAGATCGAAACCAGAGTGCAGCGGGGCCCAATCGACCCATTGGGAGGCCGCTGCGTCGACCACCCCCGAATTAGGCGCCACTAAACCGCTTCGAGTCACCGTCATTCCGTGATTTCTGACCACATCCACCAAGACGGCCGTATGGGCCTCTCGCAAAATGTTCACAGAATCAATCACTTGATCGGGTAAAACCGGAGAACGGTTAAGACTCCAAACTGCCAAACTCCTTGAGTGGGGATGGGCTTCGCAGGTGATCGCAGGAATATTGAACCGAATGCCCTCGTTTACGACGGCCGCTCCGACCACAATCTTATCGTCCTCAGCAAGCGCGGCCAGCAGACGCCCCTTGTACTCTGGACTCTCAGGATCCTCGTCGCGATCTGGCCGAAGATCCAGGGCCGAATCATGCTCTTCCAGAAGACGTTTCTCAAACCTTTCCCGAAAAAAATCGTAGGACGCTAAGCGCCACGATTCGTCTCTGGAAAGCGGGAATTCCAGGTAATGCTCAGCCCACAATTGTCGGACATGGTTGCCAGAGGCCAGGAGAAAATCCCTCTCGTTAAACATTTCTCTCTGTAGAAACGATCTTAACACGCAGGTGTCCAATTCGGACCCCATGTTTTATCACTGGCGGCCGCTTTTACTCCGTCCCGAAGAGATTTCTGAGCCATCTCCAGAATCCGGGGATCGGTTTAGGGGGCATCGCGGACTTGGGCTCCGGATCAACCGGCATCTCGGGTTCTTCGGCAAGCCCAGGCCCGGGCGAGGGGAGGATCCAGTCAGCATCCACGCCGTGCACGCCGATCTCGCCTTGATGGAAGATCAAGTTACCGCGGTTCCATGACCGTACGGCCCCGGAATTCAAATTAAAATCTCTCCAAAAAAATTCCGGGGGACACCGCTGACGGTAGTGTATTCCCGAATCGTCATAGATGAATTTAAGCCGTTCTAACCGTGACCAATAAAGGTTAAGTAGAACCAGAAGCTTGAAGCCTAAGTGCAAACAAACAAAACGAAAATCCGCGTCGTTCAAAGCGACCAGGCCCTCGGGAGCGATCATCCTTTCAGGAATCGGTCTCAGGATCGTGGCCTCTAATTGGGACTGGTCACGTAGATCAAGTTCGTCGCAGATGAGCTCCGGCACTTGTTGTTCGTAGCTCGAACTGGCCGTTGATAGCAACCAGATACAGGGCTGGCCGATGTTCATGCAGCCCACCGGCGAAAAATCCGATCTGTCTGTGGGCATGCTGATGGACGCCAAAAGGTAAGAGCAATCGCCACGTACGGTGCTACGCAGTGTACCTTTTGGCATCACGAATAAGACCGAAGGGAGTCTAAAATCGTTTCCCGTGGCGTCTTCGATCCACCGGATGTCGGTCCGAAGCACTGCCTTGATCAATTCTGGGGTGATCTCCACAATGCGGGCGCCGCAGTCCATCCACCGCGCAGTACCGTGAAGAAAAGCATACCCATCCGGTTCAAATCCACCGTTGCCAACGGCATTCCATGTCACGTAGGCGATGCGTCTCACGGCAGGCCGGAGTTCCGGGAGCCGATCTCCTGAAAGAATCGTGTTGGGCCACAACTGCCTGTAGAGAGCAGCGGGCGATTTTCCCATCCGTTCGCGGGTGGTTAACATAAGGAGAAAAAGAAAAGCTCCTGAATATAAAACATCCCTAATCTGATCCGGCAAGCCTAACGTTTTACGCCAGTGCTGAGGCTACGATTTGGAACCATGTTCTAACCGCGGATCAAAAATGGAAGCATAAGTTGGCCGGCACGTTGCGCTACGCTGGAAGCGAATGCGCCAGCATTGCCCTCGAGGTCCGTAGGTCGTCCAGCCGGTCGGAAACACTTGGAAGCATAATTGGCCGAGGGTATTGCAAGCTATTCTGGCCGCCGGCGACCGCAGT
>JBEEIB010000528.1:0-5418 GCA_041167675.1 Verrucomicrobiota bacterium | reverse complement strand
GCTGCTGGATGAACAAGCAACCTGACAATAAATGAATAAACAAACAACCCCATCTCCACTCACCTCTTCGGTGAGTGCCGATAGAGCTTTCATATTTGTCAGTTTGCTGTTTACCCAGCAGCCTGGCAAGACCCATGGCATCTACCATTGTGGGGTCTCGCGGGCACGTCGCGGACGCTTTACCTTCAATGCTTATGGACAGCTGCCGGATATTGGCTTTACGGTCTGGCCGAAGGGACACAAGCGAATTAATGGATTAGCGAAATGATCCCGCTCGTGCGCCTGCTCCGTCTTTTCGGCATAATCTCACTAATAGCCGCTCCGTTGCCAACACTTGGTGCTTCTTACCTCAAGCTCCTGGCTAAAGGCTATTTGGCGGGCGAACCGATATCAACGACAGTTGATTCCGGGCTAGCCAAATACTATTTGGAAAACTCTCTTTCGCGAACAGCGGCGAATTCGGAGTTGGACCAACGCATCACGGACGTTGAGCAACGTTTCAAAGAGCGTCCCCTGGATTGGCTGACGTTAAGAGAAATCTCTGCGGAAACTACACCAGATTTCGCAACCTTGTTTTTCGTCAAACGAAGTTTGTCGGATAGCCGCAACGCCCGGCTGCAAAAGGCTTATTGGCAAGAGGTAAACCGGATCGATGCCGCCACTCGCCGAACGAGTCGAGCTGTCGCCGCCCGGAGTGAACTCCGGAAATATAAACTTATCTTTGTCCCGGGGTTTCACTATCTGAGCGATCAATCGTCCGGAGCTGACTTTTACAACCAGAGGGAGCTGTTTCGTCAGCTCGGCCTTTATATTGAGCTAGCCGCCACACAAGAGGACGGCACGATTGAAGAAAATGCTGCAATCATCGCTGGTGTAGTGCGCGGCGAGAGTAGATCGAGTACGCCTCTTATTTTGATCAGTGCGAGCAAAGGAGGACCAGAAACCGCTTTGGCATTAGGGAAAATGCTGGAGCCCAGTGAAACCACATCGGTCAAAGCCTGGCTCAGCGTTGGCGGATTGATCGAGGGGACTTTTTTGGCTGATCATGTGACGGGCTGGCCCAAGTCGTGGCTGGCAAGGATTGTCCTACGTTATTCGGGGATCGATCCTCGCAGCTTAGCGGGGATGACAACAACTGCGAGTCGAGAAAGAATGAAGGAGATTACGTTGCCGCTCCATATATTCGTGCTCCAATTCGTTGGGGCGCCCCTTTCGGGAGACATCGCGAACGACGTCAGGGATCGATATATCGAACTGCGTAAATACGGGCCCAATGACGGGTTGACTCTTCTAGCGGACGAACTAGTTCCTCACGGCGTCACCGTTATCGAGCCGGGGCTGGACCACTTTTATCGGGATCCTCAGATTGATCTAAAGTCGCTGGCTCTGGCGAACATCGTTGCCGATGAGCTGGGGAGCGGGGCGGAGAGCGGTAGGCGTGAGCGATGATGAGTGATTGATGAAATCACGGTCCGCCCATCGCAAATTTTAGATGGGCAGGGGGTCGCCCCGGCCCTATCCAATCACCAATTACTACTAACTAAGTCCTCAGACCCCTCCATACCTGCGTTGGCGCCGGTTAAACTCGGCGACCGCTTCGAGAAGATCTTCTCGTTTGAAATCAGGCCAAAGTGTTTGGGTTACATACATCTCGGTATAGCTCAGCTGCCAAAGTAGGAAATTAGAAATCCGCATTTCACCTGAGGTACGGATCAGCAGATCAGGATCAGGCCATTGGTGCGTGTAAAGAAACTGGCTGAATTTTTCGGCAGTGAGTTCATCGAGATCCAGTCGATTTGTTTTGACCTCTTGGGCGACTCTCTTGATTCCGTCAACGATTTCGGCCCGCCCGCTGTAGTTGATCGCAAGAATGGCCGTGAGCTTGTCATTGTTGGCGGTTTGATCAATGGCTTCCCGCAGTTGTGCCTGACAGTCCTCTGGGAGTTCGGTCAATCGGCCAATCGCTTGGAGCCGAATCCCCTTGCCAGCGAGATCTCTGGTGTAATCGCGCAAGAATTCCCTGAGCAAGCCCATCAGTGTGTCGACTTCCTCTTTGGGTCGCTGCCAATTCTCTGTGGAGAAGGCGTAAAGCGTGACGTAGAGAATTCCTAGCTCGAGGCAGGTTTCCACGCATGCCTTGACCGCTTTCGCTCCCTCAAGGTGCCCACGACTGCGTGGCCAACCGCGTTGTCGAGCCCATCGTCCGTTGCCATCCATAATGATAGCGACGTGTTTGGGAACCTGGTTGACCATTTCTCGAACGACAAGGAGCGATATCCCGACCAAAAAAGCAAATGCGGAAACAGCATATGACGGCGTGTGTTCTTTCGGGGCCGGAAGAGTCGGGGGGGCACGGAGCCGTTGGCTCGAAAAACACCGAATCAGCGAGGGATTTATGAAGCCAAGGATAGCCGAACCAGGAGGGTCAGGGTTATCGAGCCGGCGAGGAGGCACTTTTTAAGCTGAAAAGTTTTGATTCAGCGTCGAATTTCAATTCGGAAACGCGGATGAGCGATGTACTAGTGGGAGCACGAATTTACATCGAAAACAGCTCTAACCGCTCCAAACTGTCCATTTTTCTGCAGAATTTATAGCGAAAGCCGCATATCGATCCTTGCAGATTCAGAATGATGCGCAAAATATAACACCCTGAAACGAGACTCGTGGCGCGCTGTTACCAGATAAGGCTTCCGCTATCCTCCGCGAGCAGTGCTTTTTAATGCAGACAATCTTGCTTGTTGATCCTGAAACCGACTTTCTTGAGTGGGCGCAAAACCAGCTCGAAACGCCCACCACCCGGGTGTTCACCGCAACCACGTCCGATGAGGCGTACAAAATTTACATTTCCGAAAATCCGGACCTCCTGATTTGCGAGACGCATCTCATGCCGTTTAGCGGATTGGAACTGCTCGCCCGAATCCGGCAGCGAGATTCGAATGCATTGGTTATCCTGATGAGCGCGTTTGGTACGACGCAGTCGGTGATCGAGTCAATGAAACTCGGTGCTTTCGATTACCTGCGGAAAGAATCGCTCCCATTCAATCTCAAACCGGTGGTAGACGCGGCCCTGAATACTCAGGCCGAGATGCGGTCCGCCACCGCATTCAAGCCGCAGCTCACAGTTGAGCAGTATCAAGATAGCTTGGTTGGACAGTCGCAGCCGATGCAACAGGTGTTTAAGATGATCGGCCGCGTCTCGCATAGCGACGCGCCGGTGATGATTACGGGCGAGAGCGGCTCAGGCAAGGAGTTGGTGGCCCGAGCGATTCATCACTACGGGAATCGGAGCACCCAGCCATTTATCGCGATCAACTGCGCCGCAATTCCAGAAAACCTGCTGGAAAGCGAACTGTTTGGTCACGAGAAGGGAGCCTTTACCGGAGCGGCAGCGATGCGAATCGGAAGGTTTGAGCAGAGCAATGGTGGCACGCTTTTTTTGGATGAGATCGGCGAGATGCCGCTGCCGGTGCAAAGCAAGATTCTCCGAGTGTTGCAAGAGGGAGAATTTTCACGCGTGGGCGGCAACGCTGTGATCAAGACCGATGTGCGGATTATTGCGGCGACCAACAAGACATTGGAACAGGAAGTCGCGAAAAAACAGTTCCGTGAGGATCTATTTTATCGCTTGAATGTGGTGCGAATTCATCTTCCGCCACTGCGGCTGCGCAGAGAAGATATTCGTCTTTTGGCGGAGTATTTTTTGAAAAAGATCGCTACCCATAAGCATTTGCCCCAGCTCACGTTATCGGCGGAAGCGGTCAAGGTGTTAGAGGAGTATCCCTGGCCCGGGAACGTGCGGGAGCTAGAAAACACGATCCAACGCGCTTGTGTATTAGCCAGCAGTGACGTGCTTCTGCCGAAAGATATTCCGCTTGGTTTTGCCAACCAGGCCGAAGATTCGGTTGAGAGCGCGCCTCAGGTATCCGGCACGGTCGGAGGCAAGCCGACGCTGGAGAGCGCGGTCGAAACGCTTTTGGATGCCGCCTCAGCGGATTCTCGATTGCAGTTGTTACCTTGGCTGGAACGGGAATTCACGGTTTTTGCCATGAAGCGGACCAAAGGGAATCAGGTGAAAGCAGCTAAGCTCCTCGGAGTCACGCGTGCGACATTGCGCAAACGAATCGAGCGGTATGGGATCACGAAGGAGTTGAATTTTCAATGAAGCGGAAGGCCAATTTGTGCGCGTCGGCTCATTTGTGTGGGGTGAGGAGCGACCCGCATCGGGCGAAAAGCTCGGCGCTCTGGTCGCTGCGCCCTTTCGTTTCGCATCCCTATGCGCCGGGTTTGAACCATGTCCCAGCATTGGCCTCGTCATGAAAATGTTCGAATTCCAAGTATCCTGATCGGCAGACAGTATCGCTTTCGCATCGCGTCCCTTCTTCGAAAACGACCTCGACAATTGATTGTCTTTTGATGAAAGCCGGCGCGACCGGGTTGGTAAGGCGGATTTAAGATTGGCCTAAAAGCGAAAACCTAGTGAACAACGATCGTTGGCGGTTCTGAAGCGCGGGCCAACACGAATGGCTCAAACCCGGCGCATGGGATACAAGACGAAGGGGACAGCGACCAAAAGCGCCGAGGTTTTCGCCCTTGTACCGATCTACGTCGCGGCCGCACCTGGAGGCGCCTGTGCTGATCGAAGCCTGCATTGAACACGTCTGAATTGCGGACGATGTTGAACGTCTTTTAATGAGGAATAGCGTTTCCTGGTGTTTGGTCGGGAAACCGAACGGTATGGAAAAGAGTAAACAGCACCCATTGACAAAGGTTGTGGAGGAGGTGCGCCAGTCCGCGGGTTTTCGCCAGAAATTCGAAGAAGGACCGCCGATACACTTCGAGCATGTTGTGGAAGCCGCTCAATCCTTCGTTGCCGCCTGCGCGGTCCGCCAGCATCCGTCGCGAACTTGTTGGTTGATCTGTCCGGATACACGCCGCCAAGAAGAAATCTGCAACGAGTTGTTGAACTGGGAGATCGGAGCCCAGTTTTTCCCGGAGCTTGAGTTGCCGGCGGTCGAGGGAGCGGTGCCTGACCCGGAGTTGGTGGCAGAACGGCTAGCTCTGCTGCAGCAGATCGCGAACGGAAAGAGAATGGTTGTGGTGGTTACCCGCTCGGTCCTGGAGAGTCCGGTTGTGGGCCCTGATCAATTGCTGAATCAGAGCCTTACTTTGCAGCGGGGAGATTCTCTCGATAGCAGGCAACTGATTGAGAAACTCCTCCAGGCCGGTTATGAAAAAGTGTCGCAGGTAAGCGGACGTGGAGAGTTCGCGAATCGCGGTGGGATCATTGACATTTTTTCGGCGCAACATGCGGTGCCGGTACGAATGGAGCTTTTTGGCGACACGATTGAATCGTTACGCGAGTTTGATCTGGACGAGCAGACGGCGATCCAAGTGGTTGAGCGCTCAGAGATATTTCTT
>JBEEIB010000527.1:0-3218 GCA_041167675.1 Verrucomicrobiota bacterium | reverse complement strand
GTTTTCGCAGGTCACGCCTTGGGCGGCGACCTAAAGAAAGGCGACATCCTCAACGTGAATGCGGGGTCGCTTTGGTTTCAGACGTCCGGAGGCCTATCTGTGTACCAGCGATTTGCTACCGAGATTATCCCGGAGGTTTTGGCAAAGTACCGGGAAGTTGTAATCCAATGTAGGGAAGCCTGGGAATTCACTGCGGTTCAGAAGGTCAAGGTTCTTTTCTACAATGACCCCTTGGATCACCAGGTTTGGGTGGAGATGCTTGGTCCCGGGAGCAAGAAAGGCACCGACTGGTACATCGACACGAAGGACATCCAATAAAAGCGTTCGAAACGCGAACACCTTAACACTCTCGCTATAATTCTCCTGCTTTGATGTATGGGGATATAACGCGAATTCTTTTTTGCAAAACCGCGCGGCGGCGCGTGCGGCGCCTGCCACACCGCAGAAGTTCGCGGAGGGAAACTCATTTGGCCGGCGGTTCCGGGACACTTGGTTCAACGAGGCGCATGTGCCATCCATCGGGATCGCGTTGATAGATCGTGACGATGCTCCCATGCACTTCATGCGTCCCGCCAGTCGCGAGGGGGACTGTGACAGAGAATTGGGCAAGGCCATAACCACCGTTGCCCTGGACATGCACTTCCACGACTTTAATCGCATGGCTGCGGGCACCGGAGGCAAAGCGCTTCGCGTAATAGCTCTGGAGGTCTTCCCGACCACGCACGATCGGGCCAGACGGTGAGACTAAGAGACCATCCGAGGTGTAGAGCGCTGCCATGGCAACGGGATTCTTGTTGGCGTAATCGGCGTCGTATTGCCGCCCCAGTTCGATCGCCGCCTGCATCAATTCCGCCACTGTAACATCCGCCGCCAAGGACCAGCTGGCGGTCACAATAACGAAGAGCGTCAACAAGGCAACGTTGGACAGTCTTTTCATCTCGGATCTCCTTGACCCATAATCGGTCGTTCCACGTTGGGTTCAAGGGTCACAGCGCCTGGCGGCAGAACCCGCCGTCCAACTCGCGCTTGTTTTTTGGAGGTACTTGCCTCTTTTTGGAATAAGTCCACTGGGCTTTGCAGTCGAAGATTGTTCCTTCTGCCACTCGGGAATCGCGTTCGCGACGGACGCACTCAGCGAACGTACCAACGATTGAAGGGCGACTTTCGGCTACTCATCATTACCCGTCTGCGGCTGATCGCTTCAGCGACCGGGCGAGTTTGCCTTTCAATGGGCGAGGGGCATCAATCAGTTTCGCGTTCGGATCGGCCGCCAGCCACGCGGCCCGCATAATCTCAGCATGGGCGTCGAGCGTATCGAGCGAGTGAACGATTAGTGCCTCCAATGTTTGAGGTTCAACCGGCGAGCCATGTTCGTTCGTGCCGTGGTGAGCAAGAATGACATGCAGAATGTGCGCCCTGACTTCTTCGAAGCTGCGCCCTGCCAAGAGCGTCTTGTCTGCTTGCGTAATCTCGAGCAGCGTCGTACTCACGATCAGCGTGCCAAGAGCGATATGGCCAACTAACGATCCCGTTAGCGATGCCTGCACTGCAAAGCCGTCTTCGACGTCGCATTCAAGGCACTTGCCACTGTCGTGAAACAAAATACCGAAGACGACTAAATCGAGATTGATGTCCGGAAAACAGCCTCCCAGCGCCTTCACCAATCGGACCATTGAAGCCGTGTGTTCGAGTAGCCCGCCGCGTCTTGCGTGATGCACCTTGAACGCCGCAGCCGCCCTCTTGAAGCGAACGCGCATCTTTGCGAAAATTTTGGCGGAAAGCGTTTTAAATAGCGGGTCCTCCATAGCTTCCATCGCTTCCACTAGCTCGGCTTCCCATTTATCTAAGTCCAAGCTCCGCTCAGTTGAGCCGTTTATCAGCGTCGCCTTTTCCTCGTCCGTGAGCTGACGAAAGGCAATATCCTGAACGTTTAAGCCTCGATCATTTTTGGAAAACACACCGCGCAACTCGATGAAGTCTGCCTCACTCACGAGCTTGTTCTCCACTGCAGCATAGGCTGCCGTATCGTACCAGGCGTTCAGGTCAATACTATCCTGCGCGTCAGCAACACGCAGGTGGTAATAAGGCTTTCCGGCCCGTGTCTGGGCTGAGCGAATATGTGCCAACTGACAATGTACTAGCGCTTCGACGCCACTGGCCTCTTGAGATAAAGCCTTTTGGAGATCGGTGATAGTCACAAAATGCGTAGATACCAAAATGATGCGAGACCTCTTTCACCAATGTACCTTAGAAAGCATTAATAGGCCAGGCCTCGAGCGTGTCCGGTAAAAGGCTATTCTCTCCGCAGTTTGCGCCTCGTCAATCCAGGGCGCACCTTTTCAACAACTCCGACTTAACGTTCCTAGGGTTCTCATAACCGCCTAGCTCTTTCCTCGGAGTGGCCTGCTTTTAACATCTGGAGCGCTTCGCACAAAGCGTCCCGGACGTGCGTGGTCGAATAATCGAGGTTAAAACGGATCAGCGGGATACCGGCCTGCAGAAATACCGCATTGAGCAGCTCGTCTCGCTTTTGCCGGTCGCTTATCTGATGGGAACGGTCGTCAAGTTCGATCGCCATTAAAACCTCGAGTGTTTTGCGGCTGGCAACTAGAAAATCGACGTGTTTTTGACTGACACGCGAGAAGGCAGCCCACCAATCACGTCCGTACAGACCTCGTACCTCGATCAGGTCCGCCACCCGCACCTTCGTAAAAACCCAGAAATTCTCCCCAATCACGGTTTCCAGCGTGTGAAATAACTGGAGCTCGGCTGCACTTAACAGGCGAGGTCGACGAAAATAAATGCGCCTGGGCCGGATGGATCGACCGGCAAAACAAACAAGAAGAACGAAGATCAAGCAACAGGCCAGCAGTAAAGTCACAGGCCCTATTTAGCACGAAGAGCCAAAAGGCCACTTATACGATCTGCGCAATGTAAGACCGCGACAAGCCGCGGACACATAATCCCTTCTGGTGGCACAAGCCCGCGCCATAAAAGGCGCTCTTCGTCCGTGGAGGACGAGATCTGGAGTGTTCCGTAGATCGCCTGAAACGTCAGCGTATCCTCCGCGTCAGCGGCTTCAGCCAGGGTATCCTCTGCACGCGGCGATAACCGGCCGAGAACGTCAGCGATTCGACAGGGCTACCCTCCCGGCCGATGTAAACTGGGTGTTTGACAGTCTTTGGCGCCTCACCTTAGAGCATGGCCAATTGGGCGCC
>JBEEIB010000526.1:0-2913 GCA_041167675.1 Verrucomicrobiota bacterium | reverse complement strand
CGAGGTTGTACCAGCAATGTTGGCAATTTGTACCGTAAGCCATCGAGCTGAGGCAAGCGCGTAATCAGAGCAGAAGATCGAAATGGTGGCGTCATCTTTTTTCGCGCGTAACTTTGATGGTATGTTCGCACTGCGCTTGAATCACAAGACAAGTCAACTGGGCTGAAGATCTTGAAACATTTAGATGCCTAACACCCCCCACTCACTCCGACAGTCCCGCGTCGTTAACATCGACGACTTGCGGTCGATGGCTCTGCGCCGTTTGCCGAAGGTCGTTTTCGACTATCTAGACGGAGGCGCCGAAAGCGAAGCGACGTTGCAGGAAAATTGCCGAGCATTTGCGGCGGTCACGTTCCGGCCGCGTCAGGGAATCCCTGTGTCCAATTGCGATATGCGTACCCGAGTACTGGGTTTGGATATTTCGTTCCCAGCCATTCTCGCGCCGATCGGATACAGTCGCCTCATGCACCCCGGCGGAGAAGTAGCAGCCGCTCGGGCAGCCGGAGCGGCTGGTACCGGATACATTCTTTCGACGATTTCCGGACACCGGTTAGAAGATGTAAAAGCAGGTTCGGCCGGGCCAGTTTGTTATCAGCTCTACCTAATGGGGGGACGGGGAGCCGCCGAGGGGGCGATCGAACGAGCTCGAGTGGCCGGCTTCACAGCTTTGGTTATTACTGTCGATACTTCGGTGTCCGGAATGCGCGAACGAGATTTCCGCAACGGCATGAAAGAGCTGTTGAGCGGTGGTCCACTGGATCAGGTCCCTTTTCTGCCGCAGCTGCTCGCGCGTCCGGGATGGCTCGTTAGCTTCCTGCTTGATGGAGGCGTTCCCAAACTGCCCAACATAGTCATCCCAGGCAAGGGACCGATGCCGCTCATCGATGTGAGCGCTGCTCTCAGTCAGTCAGCATTCACTTGGCAAGACATGAAGTGGATCCGAAACATCTGGCCGGGCCCGATCGTGATCAAAGGAGTTCTGACCGGCGATGATGCACGGCAAGCTATTGATCAAGGTGCAGCTGCGGTCGTTGTCTCGAATCATGGCGGACGCCAACTCGATTCCGTTTCGGCTACGTTACGAGCACTGCCGGAAGTAGTAGCGGCGGTCAACAGCCGCGCCGAGGTGCTGGTAGACGGCGGTGTTCGACGCGGTAGCGACATCGTCAAGGCCCTCTGTCTCGGGGCTCGCGCAGTTCTGATCGGTCGCGCATACGCTTATGGGCTTGCTGCCGCCGGAGAGCCGGGAGTAACACGAGCCTTGGAAATCTTGCGGGCCGACGTGGAACGGACCATTAAACTGCTCGGTTGCACGTCCATCGCCGCGCTCGATCGTTCGTACGTGGATGTTCCCGCGAACTGGCGAACGAGTTAGCAGCCGCTCAGACTTGAAGGCTGAGCTTAATGGTACGACGGACATGGAGAACCTCTGACCCTGGGTAACCCAGAGGTTGCAAATACAGTACTCTTTGTTGTCCCAGACTTGCTCACCGGTTCGTCGTACCATTGAACCGAACGAAAAAACGATGGCTACACCACGAATCATAGCAGACGTTATTTTCTCCAGTGTGACGAGATTGGCTGCCGCAATCCGGGCGAGGCAGATTTCAGCGGCGGAAGTGCTCGAGGAGCATCTGGTGCAGATTGCTAATCGCAATCCTGCGCTCAACGCCGTCATCACTATCGATGTCGGGCAGGCACAGGAACGGGCGCGTGCAGCGGATGCAGCACTGGCCCGCGATGAAGTCTGGGGACCGCTTCATGGCGTTCCTTTTACGCTGAAAGATGCTCATTCGACTGCAGGTATGCGCACGACCGTGGGATTTCCACCGCTGGCTGACCACGTACCGGCGGAAGACAGCACCGTGACGGCTCGCCTCAAGCAGGCCGGAGGCGTGCTGATCGGTAAAACGAACGTCCCTGTGATGCTGGCTGATTTTCAAACCAACAACCCAGTCTTTGGCCGGACCAATAACCCGTGGAATGTAGAACGCACTCCGGGCGGTTCCAGTGGCGGCGCGGCGGCAGCGCTGGCTTCCGGTATGACGCCGTTTGAGATCGAACCGATCTGTCCAGCTCGATTCGACTGCCAGCACATTTTTGTGGCCTGTTTGGTCTTAAGCCGACTGAAAGACGGGTCTCGCTGGCTGGACTGATCCCCAACCCTCACGGCACACCCCGAAGTATTCGCACCATGGCCTGTATCGGGCCAATGGCGCGCGCGGTCGAGGACTTGGCCCTCCTTTTCGGGGTGATCGCAGGACCGGATGCACGCGATACCGAAGTGCAACCTGTGCCGGTAGGCGATGTTCCAATACCTCCGCTCAATCAACTGCGGATCGCGTTTGCCCAAACGTTCCCGGGATTTCCAGTCGCCGTGGATGTTCGTGACACGATCAATGAACTGGCACAACAGCTTGACCGCTCCGGTGCCAAGGTTGCGGAAACGACTCTGCCGGAATTGGATTTCCATCAGGAACTGGCTGGCGCCGGTCAATTAATTGGTATGATGATTGGAGCCTTCCAGCAGGAAGGGCGGGGACAACCGGCCACTCTTCCACACTACCTGGAGGCACTCCACCGGCGCGACCAGTCCATTATCGCCTGGGAGCAATTTTTCCAGGCGTGGGACGCGCTGATTTGCCCAGCATCCATGATCACAGCATTTCCCCACTGTGAACCGAGCACGCCGCTCCGCGTCGATGGTCAGGATGTAAATTATTGGATGGTAACCGCCGACGGCACTATATTCAATTACACTGGTCATCCGGCTGTCGTGGTGCCGTTCAAAGTCGATCGTGATGGTCTGCCGAACGTGATGGTCTGCCGATCGGCGTACAGTTAGTTGGAAAACGCTGGAACGAATCCGGTCTGCTGGCGATCGCAAAGGCTCTCTCGCCGGTGATCGGCGAA
>JBEEIB010000525.1:0-14831 GCA_041167675.1 Verrucomicrobiota bacterium | reverse complement strand
CCTTTCGGTGTAAACTTGATGGCGTTGCTGAGGAGATTCCAGAACACTTGCTGGAGCCGATGCGGATCACCTGTAACCGGAGCGTTGAGCGGATCAATTATTGTCTGGAGGCGAACACCCTTCGCTGATGCGCTGGTGCGCACCGTGTTAATCGCTTCAGCCACAACCGCCGGGAGGTCAAGGCGCTGAACGTCAAGACGCACTTTTCCCGAAATGATGCGACTCATGTCCAGCAAATCTTCGATGATCTTGGCCTGAACACGAGCGTTGCGCTCGATCGTTTCAAGTCCTTGCTCCAATTCTGGGGTTGGAGAATGGACCGCGCGAAGAGCAGTTGCCCATCCGAGCACAGCGTTCAGCGGAGTTCGAAGCTCGTGGCTGAGGGTCGCCAAGAACTCATCTTTCATGCGGCTGGCTCTCTCGGCTTCCGATCTCGCTGCTCGCTCGCTTTCAAGCAAACGTTGCCTATCGGCGTTAGCCGCGTCAGCGACTTTTTGTGCCTCCCTTAAAGCCTCTTCTGATAGCTTTCGATCGGTAATATCACGAGCGATTTTCGACGCCCCGACGACATGGCCAAAGGCATCTTTGATCGGTGAAATGGTGAGGGAAACGTGCAGGCGGCGACCCTCTTTGGTAGTGCGGACGGTTTCGAAATGCTCAAAGCGTTCCCCTCGTTTCAGGCAAGAGAGAATCTCCTCCTCCTCTCCCTGGCGCTCTGGTGGAATGAGTCTCAAGATCGAGGTTCCGATCATCTCCTCGGCTGAGTAGCCAAAGATGCGTTTTGCTCCCTGGTTCCAGCTTGTAATGATGCTGTTTAGATCCTTGCCAATAATCGCATCGTCCGAGCTGTCTACAATTGCTGCTAAGCGGCGCGGCACCAAATCTGATTCATGACGCTGAGTCACATCTCGAAAACTCCACAGTCGACCGACGACCCTTTCCTCGACCGAAATGACATCGGAGTATCGCTCGATAAGCCGTTCGTCGACCAGTTCGAACAGATCATAGCTTTTCTCCTTCGAGGCCTCAATTTCCGCGATACGAGCCAGATAGCGCTCTGAATTCTTCAATTGTTGAGCTATGAACGCTCCGACTTTTTGAACATCTCGCAGAGCAACTAGCTCCTGCGGGGTTCCCCACATTTCTACAAACTTTGTGTTCCAGCTGGTAATCCGTCCTTGCTCATCTGTTGCCAGCATCCCGTCTGCCGTCGCTTCCAGTGTGGCTCGGATCAGAGCCAACGCGTACGGCAGAATCTCTTCGTTTTTTTTGGAATCGCTTTTTGGCATATAATCCTTCTTTGAAAGATCGCTGCCGCTGTGCCCGAGGAGCCTATTCGCGTTGGCTCCGTCCTCTCAAAAGAACTAGTATTCTACGCAAGAACGTGCGTTTCAACACGAATAAAAGAGGGTCGGCGTTGCTAAGGATCCGAGAAAAGCGATTACGCAAAATTTTGAGCACGCACCAGGTGCCGGACAAACGAACTGCTGATGGAGTATGGGGAGAACACTGGGGGATATTCCCGGCTTCAGGCACCAGGGCGCTAACGCGCGCGCCCGGTGCCACCTTATCATTCTCTCATCCATTCCGCGCCATGTGCCCTTACTGATGAATCACACGTTCGTTCTATAGCGCCGCCTTTGGAACCAACTGCGAACTACTGCGCGTGAACCCAGAAGAAGAAAGCATCAAACCGAAAGTTGCAGATGAGGATGAGGACGCTAGCAAGGACATCGATTCCGACAAGACTGAAGGTGACGAAACTGAAGTAGAAGAAGAGGGCGAGGAGCCCGGCGGTTAGGAATTATTCTGAGGTCACCAGACCAGCGTTTTGATGTGACTGGCCCGCCACGATTTTCGCGCCCGTTGCGCATTTTAGTCGTCGAAGATGATGCCAGCACTCGACGATCGTTAAACAGGGTTCTGAGCTCGCTCGGGCATCGGGGACACGTCGCGCAAAATATGCGGGAAGCTATTGACCTCGCCATTTGAAAACGAAACGTTCGATCTGTTGTTGAACGACATTTCTCTGCCGGATGGTGATGGGTGGGAACTCGTAGAAAATCTAAGCGATGCCGGCCACCGTCCCTGGCGAGCTATTACGATAAGTGGGCGGTGCAGTGCGGAAGATTTAATGAGAAGCCAGGCAGCGGGTTGCTATCATTACTTGCTCAAACCCATTGAGCCGGCAGTCCTCGAAGCAATCTTGCCCGAAGCTGCAGAGGAAGCTCCACGATGATCCGCTTCACGAATTCTGCTCGCACCATTTTAGCGATTGCCAGATGACTTCGTTTCCGTCTGAGCCAGTGAATAACCACAGGAGTTGCTCGCTCGATCTCTGGTAGACAAACGTAGCGAACGTACAGCTCTCCGCGCTCCGCCAGGCGTGCGACTCGATTGAATACGGACCATGGTCGATGCTTTGCTGAAATGGCGAACTCCTCAACTTTTCCTCTGACAGACACACGTTAGACCCTCTTTGCTACGAACTAATAGTGAAGTCTGGGGGACTCCCGGCTTCTGGCATCAGGGCTCTGCCCCACGGGGCTCGGTGCCGCCTCTTCCAATGATCGGTTACGGCGAGGTAGCGGACTTTTTTTGCAATCGGCCAGAGTCAAAATAAACGCGCGGATTGAAATCAATAATGAGTACCAAAGATCCTAGGAAAATCTACGCGCAGCCTCCCTACCCGGAGAAAAAGCAACCTTCTCCAGGAAGTGATGAGGAAATGAGTCCCGAAGTCGACCACGGAGAGTCGAGCTATAAAGGCACCGGTCGGCTCACGGGTCGCCACGCACTCATAACCGGAGCCGACAGCGGCATCGGACGTGCGGTTGCCCTCGCTTTCGCACGAGAGGGAGCGGACGTTGCCATCTCCTATCTATCCGAAGAGACGGACGCTCGAGAGACCGAACGTCTTGTTACCGAAGCCGGTCGCAAAGCGGTCCTTCTCCCCGGCGACATTGGCGAGCATGCCGTATCCGAAGCTGTCGCCCGAAAAGCCATCGCTGCGTTCGGCTCCATTGATATCCTGGTGAACAATGCCGCCTTTCAACGGACCTACGAAAAATTCGAGGACATTCCCGATGAGGAGTTCGAGGAAACGTATCGCGTAAATGTCTTCGCCATGTTCCGCCTCTGCAAGGCGATCCTCTCGCAGATGAAAGAAAGCGGATCCATCATTAATACCGCCTCGATCCAGTCCTTCGACCCCAGTCCGAGTCTCATCGCCTACGCCTCGACCAAAGCCGCCATCGTCAGCTTCACCCGGTCGCTTGCCAGCCTTGCGATCAAGCAAGGCGTTCGCGTCAACGCCGTAGCCCCCGGTCCAGTCTGGACTCCCCTTATTCCCTCCACTATGCCCCAGGAGAAGGTGAAACAATTCGGTGCACAGACTGTCTTTGGGCGCGCCGCCCAGCCCACCGAGATCGCACCCATCTTCGTCTTCCTCGCCAGTAATCAAGCCTCCTACGTCACCGGGGAAGTTTACGGCGCCACCGGAGGCCAGATGCCCATGTAACAAGTTCTATCCGGCATTTTTGCTGCGCGCGCCGGTCACATTATAGTCGTTTATTCTTCATTGGATTGCGCTGTTTCGTCCGCTCCTCTTCGCGAGAGTTGGTTAGCCGCCCGCGATTACTACCGATCGCCACCGTTGCCGACTGCGCCTTCAAGCACGAAAAGCAAAAGGGCGCGATCGGTCACAATGTAGGTCTCGCCCGGTGTAAAAGTTTCCGCTTTCTCGCCGTCAGCGACATTTGTATCGATCAGCAGTGACCACCTTGTGCCCGCGGCGAAATCCGGAAGTTTAAAATGGACCGCCTCGTGGTGAGCGTTGAAAACCAAGAGCAAAGTCGCTTCCTGACCACGCTTGCGGATGCCTGTCTGCTGCGAAAGGCCGTTCAGCATCATGCCGAAACAGCGCGTCTCGTCATCTTCCCAGTGCTCGTCCTCCATCTCTGAGCCGTTCGCGTTAAGCCAGGTGACATCCTTGACGTTAAGCTCTTTGCTGTACGTGCCTTTAAGAAAGCGACCGTGTCGAAGCATTGGGTACTTGTGGCGTAGATCGGTAAGCTTCCTGGTGAAGCTGATCAGTCGACGGCCCTTGTCCGCGATGTTCCAATCCATCCAACTGATTTCGTTGTCCTGGCAATAGGCATTGTTGTTGCCGCCCTGCGTCCGTCCGAACTCATCCCCGGCGAGCATCATAGGAGTGCCCTGCGACAGTAGGAGGGTTGCTAAGAAGCTGCGAATTTGGCGCTCCCGGAGTCGCTGAATCGCCGGATCGTCTGTAGGCCCCTCCACGCCGCAGTTCCAGGAACGATTGTCGGAACTTCCGTCCTTGTTGTCCTCGCCATTCGCCTCGTTGTGTTTCTGATTGTAGGTAACGAGGTCGTTCAAAGTCAAACCGTCGTGCGCCGTGACGAAGTTCACGCATGCCCATGGTCTCCGACCCTGGTGATCAAATTGTTGGGGCGAGGCGCAGAGTCGCGGCGCAAGATCCCTGACCGGTGAAGAGCTTTTCCAGAATTCGCGTACGGTGTCCCGGAATCGGTCGTTCCACTCGGCCCAGCCCGGTGGGAAAGCTCCGACTTGGTAGCCGCCCGGTCCACAGTCCCACGGCGCCGCGATCAGTTTGACCGTGCCCAGCACGGGGTCCTGGCTGCAGGCCTTGAGAAAGCCACTCTGGTTGTCGAAGCCGTGCTGGTTGGTTTTTTGTTCTCGCGCCTGCCGGCACGTTGCAAAGAAGTTTATCTGTGGGCAGATCCTCTTCCGGGAAAACCTTCGGGCGAAGTACATCTTCGTCCTGCGGAGAAGGATGAGTCACGCCCCATACAGAAGATTTGGTCTCTCATTAAACCCCTTATCAGCGCGTATTTTGGTAGGGAAGTTTACAACCGTGTGAAGGGACCAATCAAGCACCGGCGACAGAGGCGGAACTACCATGATCGAACCACCAAACAGTAGTTCAGAAGATCGCAACAACCGCGAGCTTGCCCTGCTCATGTGCTAGTCGTCGAGCTAGCGCAAATCCTAACCCTCCGGAACCCTTCACGGTTTTAATTCGGCATTCCCATAACTATACGCGGCTGGCAAACAAAAGTGACAACTCGTCGGCGTCAGTGGCACCTCGCAATAAAGAATCAGTCGACTATCTGGCTGCGCCGGAAACGGGGCTTTCTTGGTGTTAGCAGTGTCCGTTGCTTATTTCTGAGAGGAGTCCGGAAGACCGTGACTCTTTAAGAATTCGTCGAGCACCTCTTGAAGCCTCTTGAGAGAAGTGCCTTCCTCGATATCCACCCCCACCACAGAAACCGCTCCTGGCTCGAAATTGTCTTGCGGCTCAGGCGGTTCGGGAACCTTAATCCCCGAGTTTGCTAAGTGATCAAGAAATGACGGCAACAGATCTCCTTGCACATGGAAGCTTGGAAGGGATTCGTGGGTGGCCGGTAGGAGAATAATTTTTTCAGGCGGCATCAAGTAATTGGTTCTCAAATTGATCGACGGCGGGCAAGGCCTCGGATGGGTCCCTGGGAATTTTGTTTGGTACGATTCGAAATGTCGCATCTCCCCGGCGTAGCCGTCGCTGTTGACTTGAACGGTGCGACCGCTTTGAACTGCCGGAACGAAGTAAGGTATATGCTCATCCGGATTGGCTATGACATCGCCATTGGCCTTTCCAATCCGACCCCAATAGTATTCCTGCTCCGAGTGCATTCATCGCGTGAATCGACGCTTGTCGCGGCGGAGTTGAAATAGAATAAAGAAACACTAGTTTTAAATGTTTCGAACCTTGCATCGAGACGGCGATTAGGGCCGCGTCTGAACCCAGAGAATTGATTGGTAGGGCCTTGTGTCGGCCGCAAGTCCATGGCTCGGGTGGTTTCGAGCTTTCTCTGTCCCTACCTGCCGGTTTTCTGTTCCGTGGAACTCGGGTGATGAAGGCCGCAACGCCCAACTGGCCGATGTACGCTGCATCCTGGATACTACTTCGGACACAACCTTGCGACGACTGCGAGCCAGCCGGAAGAATGCTATACCCAACGGTGGTGGAATCCGGGTTTAATTAGGTTGGTTCGCGACGACATCAGGGCGTTTTTGCGTCCGTTGAGCGTCTTTTTGTGCGACTTGCTTTGCCAAGCGCTTTCTTGCGCTGAGTTTGCTGTGCCTTCCGCTTACGGGTAGCAGGATTGGCATGCTGTTGTGTTAGTTGCCTCTTCCCTTTCGCCTTCTTCACCTGGGTTTTCGAGGTGCTCGGCTCGTTACTGGTAACGTCGGCATTCTGTTGTAGATCAGCGTTCTGTAGTTCTAGCTGCGCCTTCTCTTCGCGTACTTTTTCTAGTTCAGTTT
The DNA here is from genome assembly GCA_041167675.1 of Verrucomicrobiota bacterium. Classification (GTDB taxonomy): domain Bacteria; phylum Verrucomicrobiota; class Verrucomicrobiia; order Chthoniobacterales; family JAFAMB01; genus DASTDH01. The sequence continues at coordinate 8,480 of JBEEIB010000525.1, read as the reverse complement.
CCAGGGCGTTGCGCTTGCTGGTGGCAAGTTCGGCGCTCTGTTGCGCTATTTGCGCCTTCTCTTCGGCTTTCTTGAGTTCGGTCTCCAAAGCACTGCTCTGGTTGCTAAGGTTCGTATTCTGTAGTTCTAGCCGTGCCTTCTCTTCTTGTGCGTTTTGGAGCTCAGTTTCCAGAGCGCTGCGCTGACTAGTGGCAAGATCGGCGTTCTGTTGTGCTATTTGCACTTTCTCTTCGGCCTCCTTGAGTTGAATCTCCAGGGCGCTGCTCTGGCTGGTAAGATTCGCGTTCTGTTGTGCCAGTTGCGCTTTCTCTTCTTGCGCCTTTTCTAGTTCGGTTTCCAGAGCGTTGCGCTGGCTCGTAGCAAGATCGGTAGTCTGTTGCGCTATTTGCGCTTTCTCTTCGGCCTTCTTGAGTTGGGTCTCCAAAGCGCTGCTCTGGCCGGCAAGATTCACGTTCTGTTGTGCTAGTTGAGCTTTCTCTTCTCGTGCTTTTTTGAGCTCAGTTTCCAGGGCGCTGCGCTGGCTGGTGGCAAGCTCGGTATTCTGTTGCGCGAGTGGGACGCCTTGCTTTCCGTTCTTGCGCTTGCTCTCCATGCTGAATCGTCCAATGCCCGCAAATGCAGCGAAAACAGCCAAACCTGCGATAGCTGCTAACCCGATACCATCCCGCATCCAGCGGCGCCGTTTTTGCTTCGCAAGGCTCTTTCGAATGTACTCGATCTGTCCTTCGCTTAATGAGGACCCGAAATCTTTGAGCAAAGTCTCCGCTTCGCCCAGGCCGATCCCACGGTCGAGCAGGTCATCGTTTTGGCGGCCTCGACTAAGCCAAAGCTTCAGGCTTGCGTCCAGCCGGTCTCGCATCTGAAAAAAGTGTTGGTCCTCAGATAACCAGTGCCAGACCCCTGGCCATCTCCGAAGCATCACCTCCTGGGGAACGCTGATCAGCAGCCCTTGTTTCGGATCAGCATCGGCACTCAACAATCCCTCTTTGATCAAACGATCAAGCAGGCCTATAGCGCCTGCTCTCTGCCCCTCGTTAAGCTCAGGCGATAAAATGAGATCACGATATGCGACGTTCCGACGGATCAAGTGACCTTCTTCGCCCCGGCCGGGCGCTACCAGATGCCGGATCACGAATTTAAGCGCTCGCTGTTCGTCGCTTTTCAACGTCGAAAACACGGTCTTTTCGTGCTGAGCCAACGCATCCTGAAGTTCGCCCAATTCGGGATAATCGGAGCAGAGTAACAAACCATCTTTTCGATCCAGCTGTCTCTGGTATAACCGTGAAAGCAGGTGTTCGAGCAACGGAAGTGGTTCTGGGCTGGCGATCGCTGCCTCCTGTAGAGCTTCGTCCAAGCTGCGACCCGTATCAGGATCCCGCTCGAAGCGCAGACCGACTGCTTCTGCTGGGAACCGGATTATGTTCCCAATCCCGCGCGGCGTCGGAGGCTGAAGTTCGTACTTTCCGCTCAAGGCGGTTAGTTCGACGAATTGGGGAAACTGCTGGCAATCGGCATAGAAGCCGCTGCGCAATATCGCAATAACGAATACCCTTTCGCATTTAGCCAAAGCACCGAGAGCGGAGATATATTTGCGCTGGAGAACTGGGGAAACCCCGCCCGCGAACAACTCCTCCAACTGATCTACAACGAGCGCGAGCCGCATCATCGGTTTTACCCGTCCCAGACTCTTTGGTCCGACAACCTCAACTCCTTCGCTTCTCCTAGCCGGTGGTCCGCCGGTTTCTAGACGATCCAACTCCTGCCAGGTGAGTTGATCGAGCGCTACCGCGATCCGGTCCGCGGCAGCGTCCGGATCTTTTCTTAGTCGGGACGCTAGATTCATCCATTCGACGGTTGACTCTTCATCCTGAAGCTCTGGAAGAGCAAATTTGCCAAGCAGCGCGGCGGCAAGTGTATCAAAGGGATCCCCGCCGACCCCTCCGGTCCCTGGTCGGGTCACCGCACGCCGCCAAGGTCCATTGCCCAGGGGTGTCCTATCCTGGGTCAAAAGAGGAAGAACGCCGGCGCGAACCAGGGAACTCTTTCCAGAACCTGTGGGACCCAATACCAGGACGAAGGCTTTTTTGGCCGCCACCTGGTTCTTCAAAGCATCAAGCACTTCCCAGATGGCTTTCGTTCTGCCGTGATAGAGAGCCGCATGTTCGAAATCAAAGAAATTTAACCCCCGAAAAGGGTTCGATTCCAAGTAACGGACCTTTCGCAACGCTTTCCTCAAGCCAATTTGCCGATCCAACTGCCGCGCCAGAAAATCGCGAAAATGCTCGCGAAACAGATTTTCGAACTCTTCCAGGTCTCGATATTCATGGCAGCATTCGCGAAATCCTGTATCGCCATTCTTTTCCCCTGCCGCGCAAAACTCTTGCACCGCATCCCAATGCCGGCTCAAGTTTTCCCGGTTTTCTTTCGGTTCAATCGGAGCAGCTGGAGTCGCTCGATTCCAGTAAACACGCAACTCCGGAAACCCGGGTGTTCGCTTCGACTGATCCAATGCCCAGGCAATTTCGTATTCGGTTGCGGATCCCGGCTGGCTACCGTCCGGCATAACGAACATCGGCGGGGACCTGGTTCCGAGTTGAGACCAGAGAATGTTAATGACAAGATCGTATTGGCCCGGATTGAGGATCCGCTCGCAACGCTCCGCGTCCGGCTTGGAGTCTTGATACTCCTGGAAGTGGGGGCACAACAACAACCCATCTTCTCGGTTTTCGCTTTCTGGTCGCGAAGTTTCATTCTCTGGTTTCGGTCTTCTCAACCAATCGGAGTAGGAGACGCTTACAGGAACCCCTAACTCTGCTGCGACACAGCGGATTGATTGCTCCGCCACAATCCTTTCCTTCTGTACTTCCTCAGAGGTAGAAACAAGGATATCGATCTTTTTCATCTTTAGCGTGGCACAACAAACAATCTTTTGTTCTTCTGACACCACTTGTTTCCCTCTAACAGAGAACCGACCCAATCATCCCCGGGTATTGGACGGGGCGCAATAGCAGCAGGCTTCATCATTTCGGCCATTCTGAGAGTTGATTTTAGATTTAATGAGAATGCACTGAAAGGGCGCACTAATCCCGCGGCGTACGAACTCTCGGCGGGGCCTTGGAGAGAACCCCTTGGGATATTCCCGGCTTCAGGATCACGGGGCTGCGTTCTCTGCGCGAACGTTTCTAACGACTGCACCGGGCACTTTAATCTCCTCCTGCACACCGATACGTCGTTTATCTTGATTTTTCCCTTACTCCTTCCCCTCGCTTTCGCGCCCAGCGTATTTGCGCCCGGTCGTGTCCACGCGGATTCTTTCGCCGGGGCGATGAAGAGCGGCACCATGATTTCCAGGCCGGTGTCGAGGCGGGCGAGCTTCCAAGCGGCATCGGAACCGCCGCGGATGGGTGCAGCGGAGTCTACCACCTCCAGGGTCACAGTCGGCTGGGAAGAGGCGGAACGTGAAACGCCAGAAGGTTTTGAAGTCCTGTATCCCCCTCCCCCTTTAGACGCCGATGCTCTCAGACGCCTGGCCCAATCTGCCACTCGCCTTGAAACTGAAATAGCACCCTTCGGTGCTCCAAGAGGTCTGGCTCTCTGATGCTTCGCCCCGTATGTGCGGCACACGAAGGCGAGGCAGGCACGGCCTGTTTCATGAACGATCCGATTCTGTGTAGGGTAAATGAATGGCTAAAGCTTTCGTCTGACAGGTTCGGCTGTGCAATGCGACTGGCTTGAAAGCCCAACGGTACGCTCTTCCGCGCAGCGAAGTTATAAAGGTAAGAGGCGCATGGACCGAGAGCCTTTGGTAAGTAGATCCTCAGGTCCCGAGGTCTTTGGCTCAAAGGCTCGTTGGCCGATTGTGCTGAAGTACCAGAGCCCGTCGAAATTCACATCCTGTATCGGCTCAAGATCGACGTCTTGAGCACGTAAAGGCCTACTGCCCAATTTAAGGCGGTAGTTTCAGCTGCATTGTCCTTGACGGTGGCTGCGGCGCGATCGGAGCTCGGAATTGCAAAAGTTTTCCCCCGATATCGAAAGGAGAAGAGGTCCACTGCGCTGGCGAGGAAAAGAGGCCAAAAAAAGCGCGACCAACTGCCCTCGCCCACGACGTTCTAGAGCATCTCTTGTCGGACCTTCAAAGTGCAAGCTGGGCAGCTTATAGTTCAAAGAAAGATGTTGCTGCATTGGGGGGATTCGCCCTTTTGGATATCCCTTCGGAATTGTGCCACACGCCCCAACAAGCAACAATTGGGGCAAAGGGCCTGTCGATTGCGTTCGCATTTGCCGCTTCGCGCTCTGCCATTATAGAAAAGAGCGCGATCCAAAACTTCTTTTCATCAAACTCTAATACGGTGCTCACAGTTGAAATGATGCTGGCCTCTTCAATGTGTAATGCGGCGTCGGTAGAAATTCGGGGCCAGAATTTCGAAAAAAACCTGCGGGCAGGCGCGAGGGTGTTCCCTGAAACGCAGCTCCGAGAATGGGCCGCTTCAGCGGACAGCTCGCCGGAGGGCTGGGCAGTAACTCTGGAGTCAATGGGAAACGACGCTCTAAAACTCGATTAGAACGCGCCTCACCAGGAGTCGGCTACTTAATACCCGGAATTTTTTCCTCACCGTACCGATCCATTACGACGAATTGCATTAATCTATAATCAACATGCCTTCGGGAAGATCGTTTAACCACCGCAGACCGGAGCGTTATGCTAAAGAGAAGAAGGAGTTTCAACGATTTCCATCAGGAGATGCTCCTACAACCGAGGTCAGCCAAGGAAGAGTTATTCCCCTGCTAGCAGGCGCGAGGGTGTTCCTCGAAGCGCAGCCCCGAGAATGGGCGCCTCCAGCGAACAGCTCGTCGGAGGCGCTGGGCAATAACTCTGGAGTCAATCGGTTGGGCTTTGTCCAATTGCTTTAGGGCTCCCGATGCAGAAACGGAAAAAGGAGATGTCTCCAGCGCTTCCCGTTAAATGCCCAATGCAGGGCAAACAGCCCGAGGCCTCTCTCGCCCGCTTCGCCGCAATTGCTCACCGTTGAGCAGATGGTCCAGTGCCTGAACATGAGCCGCGATGGCGTCTACAAGCTGGCCAGGGAGCGCCGCATTCCATCTGCTCATATAGGGGGCCGCCTCCGTTTCGGAAAAACGACACTGAAAATTATATCGAGCGCCGCACCAGCGACAAAAAAACACCAATCAAGTAATCCCCATGCTATTCCTGACCATCTTCGCGACCATCGTGTGCGCTCTTTTCTTTTGTCCGAGCGTTCCCAGCGCTGCTCACGATCGGCTTCGTCCTATGGCTAGCGATCGACCATCTGCTTTTGCTCGGCCTGATCGTGGCAGCCGCGATTGTGCTGGGCTTCTACCGAGCATCACGACAGCTTTAGAAACTTTCCTTCGGAGTAATCCGGACGGAGGCGCCAAGAGGGGAGCGGACGTAACCCGCTCAATCGACTTCCGGGAGCATGTGAGATCACCACATGCTCTCGACAAAAGAGCCCGGTCATCACGCATTCGATGATCGGCTTCCTTGCTTTTTGGAATGGATCACCCCTTGAGATGGCCGCAAATAGCGCAAAAAGGCCGTTAGGCTGAAAAAGCGTGGCCACCAATTGCGGAGCCGCGAAATTCAAGCGGTAAAGCCAAAGCCACAGCAAGAGCCGGCTGCTCCAAAAAAAGAAACCTGGAGTGGCCGGTTTCTTCACCCTAGTTCGTAGCCCCGAGGGTGCAGTGTGCGTCTGTCATGAATAAGCGAGAAACTCGCCATCATTCCAACGAGGCGGTGCCGCTACGCTCGTGAAAAGCCTTGCGATAGTTTTATTGGCGGCCCTCGCCTTGACTGCCTTCGCTGAGTCACCGCGACGGGTCCCCAGGGAATTGGCCGACGAAATTGAGGCGGTAGTTGAGGAAAACGTGCTTAGGATGTTTAAGGTGCTCCAGGAAGGAAAGCAGGATGTACCCGCTTTTGAGGGAGCGATCAGCAAGATGCTGGTCTACATTAGGCAAGGGTACGTGACTAATAAGTCGCCACAGGTTCTGACGTCTGAATTAAACGGCTATTGCAACCCCACAGATAATCCACTATGGACTGAGTTCATCTCCGGGTTGTGTAACACTTACCAAAAGTTCTACGATACGAATCCCCGCGACTCCGAAATGCACGAGGAGGTTTTAGGCCTAATGGCAACCGCAATCGGAAAGGCAGAAGCAAGCTTCTTCAGAGACAACGGATCAGCAGATCCGTCACTTTGAGGTGGGGCACCTGGCATATGCCTGTCTCATCAAAATCTCTGCTTCCTCGGGAGCAGCGTTGGTGAGCGGTGTCACTTTAAGAATGCCGTCGGCGATCTCGGCATCGGGCAGCTGCCGACGCGCGGCTAATGAATCCACCGTTTCAAGCCGATGGAGCACCCGCGGGTTGCCTTACCATGCGAGGGTATTTCGTGTGCTGACCCCTTACCGGGAAGACCGTCTTACAACGACGTGACCGGTTGGAACAGATCATCAATCCTGTTCCCGGCATCCAGATTGGCGACTACGTCGAGAATCGTGGAATCGCCTAGCCAAAGAGAAAGAACTTGAGGGCATACTTGCCAAGCAAAACCGAAAGAAAAGGTAGTCGCAAACATTTTGGCGCGTTGCTACATGGCGCATAACGAAACGGACGGCTGCGCTATTTCGGTCACTCCGGTACCTGGTTTAGCGAAAAGGAATTAAAAGAAGCGATTCATCGGTTGAAGCGGCCCTGCCTTGTGAGGTTGCCTTCCCACAATGGACTCTCGATGGGGAGTTGCGGCAGACAACGTTTCTTGGGTGGCGGAACGATAAGAGTCCGCATGAGGTAGTGATAGAGGAGACACTCAGATAGGCCGATAGAACCGATTTATGCAGCTCCGCCCTTACAGGAATCCCAAAACAGTGGTACGCCCGTACCGACTGGCAGATTCGAACTCCTTTACGGTGAAATTCAGCGAACCAGATATCCCCAGTCCCCTGCCACCAGAGCAGTCTCCAAAGACTGAACCGCCACCTCCTTTTCCGCCATTGCCAACCCGGCGGCTCCAGCTCCCAGTACGCCTGCCCCTCCCTCGATAAATCCCGATAGTAAATTTAATGCCTAGCAAGAATAGTCGTTATAAGAAAGTCATTTTTCGGGAACACATCCCGATATCAAGAACGCCTGCCAGTCGATCGCTGATTGTAATAATCGAGATCCAGGGAGATCAGCCTGATCCAAAGGAGTTTGAAATAATGAACTTCGCAAACGGTATTGTTAGGCTTCAGATAGTGAATGAGGGCTGGGAGGGTACCGAAAAGAGCTTGCAGCACATCGAATTTAGCGAACTCCCAGTTATCGGCAGACCTGCTAAAGAAGAAAGAGGCTTTATTGGATGGATCGTAAGAGCTTCTTGGTAAGGAGAATTTGAGAGTTTGCAGTCCTGGATTGTCGGCTCAAGAGAAACCGCCGGCTCTTGGCAAGATTCATTTGCATACTATGCAATGAGCGTAACTCCCGACGCGATGCGACAACTACTGGACGAACTCTAAGCCGATCGAAAATACCAGGAGAATTGCCTGGGCAACGCTTCAGCGCTTAGGTAAATTTCTAGAGGAAAACGGCGCGAGAATCGGGATGCCCGACGATTGCAACTTCGAAACTGAGGGTGAAGCAATCGAGTCCTGAGCACGTCCTCTAATCGGAGAAAAAGCGCGTCATACAAAAAGAGCTAACCCGCAGAAAAAGATTTGAATCTCGACCGTTAGGCCAACGTCAATGGGTTGATGAGTGAGCAAGCCTTTTTCGAATACAGAGCGAAGCTGATTAACACCGCTCATACCGAAGACCACGGCGAACCAATCCATTGCTTAATAAAGATGGAGATCGGCGCTGCCCACGAACGCTCGCGCGAGCTCCTTGAGCAGGAAGCCGGAGGCTTATTCCTTTTTAATGTCAATCCGGGACCGCATCGTAGAACCACCCATTCCAGCATTGGCGAGGTAGATGAAAAACGCCTACGTGAGCTAGGTCCTGCCACAGATTTTAATCGGGTCGGGAGCACTGAGATTTACTCTTATTCGTTTTGATGATGCGCGATCGCATTACGAAGGTCAGCGAATGGCATCGTGATTACGCGGCCCCTCACCGCTTTGCGAGACCTCAGCATTTCATGACCCTTGAGCATTCGACGATTTGCACTTTGGTATTGGAAAACGGGCGGCGCGATTCGCTGCTCTATTTGCGCGTGACCACCGTGTTCAAGCTATTGCGTCTTGTTGAGCAGGCGGTAGAGACTGGACCCTGGACGCATATCGAAATTTCAAAAATCTGAGAACAATTGGGATCGCCACAAGCATTCGCCTGAGCGCCGGGCTTCTTAGGCAAATTGCTAATTGATTACGACTTCTTGAGGTCGCCGGGGTCTCGACGAGCGAACTACCGAGTGAAGTCTTGGGGAGAACCTCCAAATTCCCCCACTTCAGGC
>JBEEIB010000524.1:0-36815 GCA_041167675.1 Verrucomicrobiota bacterium | reverse complement strand
GCCGTTTCCGACTATCTGCGGGCGCTTTTCGTGGAGCACCTTTGCGATGTAGTTTCCCCAGACCCCAAGGTGGTTAATTCCTATCTCAGTGCCAAGCTCAACTTCTCTCCGCCAGTCGTGGATCTAGCCTCGGCCGGCTACCAAATGCGTGGAGGGCGCATCGACATTGTCCAGAACCGCCGGGTGGCTACGTTAGTTTATCGACGCAATAAAGACGTAATCAACCTTTTTATGTGGCCGGCCACGCGTCACCGATTCATCAGCAGCGATCAGGTCATTAGCGGACTGCGGATCTGTACCTGGAATGATGTGAACCTTAACTTTATTGCAGTCTCTACCTTGAGCGATGCCGAGCTAGATCAGTTCACAGATCTATTCCGAGGCGCGATTAAATGAAATGCGGAATGCGGAATGTAAGACCCAATTCGCCATTATGATACTAAACTTGGAATTCGAAATCCGGCTAACTTCATTCCGCAATCCGCATTTCCTCACCCCTGGCCGTAATAGGCATTTTTCCCATGCTTCCTGAAAAAATGCTTGTGGAGCAAACTAGGTGAGATCGGAGTGGTTGCTGGATTCAGCTGAAGAGTCTTGTATGCCATCTCGGCGATGATTTCTAAAGCCAACACGGTTTCGATTGCATTCGCTCCGCTCGGTCCCCAGGAGAAAGGGCCATGTCCATGTACCAATACGGCGCAAACTTCTTCTGGATTGAGATGTTGGAAACGCTCGACAATCACGTTTCCGGTTTCCCATTCGTAGTCTGATTTGATCTCCTCATCGGCCATCGGACGAGTAACCGGTACCTCGCCCAGAAAGTAGTCGGCATGGGTGGTGCCGAGGCAGGGAATTCCGAGACCGGCTTGAGCAAAAGCAACAGCGTTCCGTGAATGGGTGTGGACAATGGCGCGAGCACTACGAAACGCTTGAAACAGACGACGATGGGTTGGTGTATCCGATGATGGGCGAAGTGCTCCTTCAATCACTTTCCCCTCAAAATCGACGACCATAATATCCGCAGCCGTAAGCTGAGTGTAATCTACTCCACTCGGTTTGATGGCGAAAACACCACGGTCATGATCAGCTACACTGACATTGCCGAATGTCAGGTCAATTAACTTATACTTCGGCAAGAGCAGATTCGCTTCGTAACATTCGGCTTTGAGCTCGAGATAACTCATGAAACCCCTAGTTCCTGGTTGATAAGAGGCCGTTCCGAAAAACATTTTCGCCAAGGTACGGCACCGTCTCTGGCAAGGGCGTGAAAACTTGAGCCACGTCCAGAAGCTTGAAAGCGTCATAGAGAACAGCGCCGCAATGCGCGAACGCCACGGCCGCGTGATGGTGGAAGCGTCCAAGCAGAACATGCCGGTAGAAGCGGCTAAATCCAGGTAGATACGCCGTTCCCGTACAACCAAATGTCTTTGGATCAAGATCGAGGAAAAACCCTTCCATTACGTAGGCCTGAAGTTGATCACCTAAACCATGGACCTGAACAACGGTGATCGGTGACGCATTGAACTGGCCTTCGATTGTTCCCCGCGTAATATCCGGAGGACTGTTCGGTTCCATCATTCGTTTCATGATTACTTGGAACTTCATTTCCGGATTCTTGAGGAGCTTAGTGGAAGCATTGCCACAATGAAACATCCCGACCATATCTTTGATTGGGTAGTCTTTGAGGGTCTCATGTAGATCTTTCGGAATACTGTGATTGATATCGAGAATGCCGACAGTTTGGCCGGAAGCGTACTGTCCGAGAAGCTCGGCCACTAAGGAATAGCAATCGTTCTCACAGGCAATCGGAAATCCTCCTTGCGCCATCCGGCCATTGATGAAGCATGGCACATGACGAAGACTGAGCTCCTGCTCAGACCAGCACTGGGTCGCCGCTCCCGACAATTTAAGCTGATCGCGAAAATTTCGGATCGCCCTTTCGTAAATAGATAGTCGGGAGCCGAATTCCTGATCGGGAATGCTCGGCACTTCCTTTTTCATGTCCACCTGGATTGCGGTGATGTCCTCTCCCTTTTCTCGGATTCGCCGAATCTCGTTCTGCAAATCAAACAATCCAAGCTCTTCTACTTCAATTCCGATCGAGTTGACCGAAGCGATGTTGTAGTTGCACGTCTCAAAGTCCCGCGGGCGTGGCCCGAATAGCCCGACCGTGGCATTCCGAACGCCTTTGACTACCTTCACTACGTTGATGAAATGCTCGATTTCTTTAACTGCCTCTTCCGCGCTAACCACCGGCAACTCCGGCAAATGCACGCGGCTAGCTAGCCCACGTTTGTTAATCGCCAAGGCGGCCGAAAGCAACCCACATAGAGCGTCTCCCCGTTTCTCGAGAAGGCTCGCGCCGGATTCCTCAGCGGCAGCAATTACCATTACCGGTTTGTCCAATTGTTTGACGAAGTATGCGTCTTCAATCTCTGGAGAAAAGTTGCCCAAGAAATAAACGACGGCTTCGCATCCAGTCTGTTTAACTTGGCGGGCGGCTTCTAAGGCGTGATCTTTGGTTTCGATAATTCGGCAATCCCCTTGGGGCACGAACAGATCGATTCCAGCCTGCCGGCTGAGGTCCAGGATGCGGTTAGTCCGTTCTTCGGAGAGACTACGGGGAAAACAATTTCTGGAGGCAGATATCAGAGCGAGCTTGATTGGCGGCGAATAGGTTCCGAGCGGAAGGTACATGAGAAGTAAGAAGTGATTGGTGATTGGTGATTGGTGATTGGTGATTGGTGGCTTGACTAGATAGCAGCGTCAGATTCATCGCTGATCTCATCGGACCAGATCAGTGGTTCTTCCATCGTCGTTCCACGATGACTCGTGTCAGACGCGTACTTACAAAAGTCCGATGCGCGGTCGCTCATCCTCGCGAGCATTGCGGCAACCGCACGCCAATCGGCATCCATTTTCTCAAATTGGGCGGAGTTGATGTAACCGCAATCAAACGCATCATCGAGCCACGACTGGGTCTCGCTCGCCTCACCAAGCGCCTCGTCAATTTTATTTATGAAAACTGCTTTGTAGCGTCGCCGAGCCCAGGGCTCCGAGATCATTGCCTTAGTCGAGCGCGAGGAGCGGCGGATCTGATCGGTTAGCGAATATCGTTCCTCATGGGGAAAACTCTTGCTCGCTTCAAAAATCTCGCCAGCCGCGGCTCTCGCGAGTTGATAAACCCTCAAATCGCGGAACGATTTTGCTGCACTCATGGACTAATCACCAATCACCAATCATTTCTTGTGGTGTTGCCTTGTCGCGTCGCTCTAAAGCCATTCTTTATCATGATTCGCCACGGCTCTGCTCCTCGCGGATCCGAATCAGGTCCTTCATTACGGCAGAAAGGTCGGCCCGGTGGTTTACGCCGCCGAAGGCATCGTGGAGTTTTTGGTAAAGCAAAAAGAGTTGGTCGTAAATTTGCCGATTTTCGGATACAGGATCGTATTGAATCGGCTTAAGCGAAGTCATTGCTTTTTGTGCGGTAGAAAAATCCGCATGCCCACCCTTTTCGGGCCCAGCTAATACCGCTGCGGAAATTGCCGACCCGAGCGCACAGGTCTGTTCCGATCCGGCGACGTACATCGTACAGCCGGTCACGTCAGCATAGATTTGCATTAGCAACGCATTCTTTTCGGCAACACCGCCACAACAGACAACCTTTTCAATCGGCACACCATATTCCCGAATCCGTTCAATGATCATGCGGGCGCCGAAAGCGGTGGCTTCGATAAGTGCGCGATAAATTTCCGCGCGCGTGGTATGAAGGGTTTGCCCGACGATTAATCCACCCAGGCGAGGATCCACCAGAATAGTCCGGTTCCCATTGTTCCAATCGAGTGCGAGCAAACCGCTCTGTCCCGGCTTTTGCGCGGCGGCTTCGGCGGTGAGGATGGTGTGCAGCTTCGGATCGCCCTCGCAGACCACTTCGACCCACCAATTGAAAATATCGCCGACGGCTGATTGTCCCGCCTCAATGCCGTAGTAGCCAGGCAAGATGGCGCCTTTCACGATGCCGCAGATGCCCGGGATATCCTTGACCTGCTTATCAAATTTCACGACACAGCAATCGCAGGTCGAAGTACCAATCGCCTTGACCAGTACCCCCTCCTCGACGCCGCTAGCAATCGCTCCGTAGTGGACATCAAACTCACCAATAGCAATCGGAATACCTTCGACCAATTCGAGCTTTTCCGCCCATTCGCTACTGAGATTGCCCGCTGCGGTAGTGGCATCGCACGCTTTTTCATAGAGGCGATCTCGAAGATCCGCCAACTTCGGATCGAGCAGAGTCAAAAACTCCCTATCCGGAAGCCCGCCCCAATCATCCGCATATAAAGCTTTGTGACCGGCGGCGCACACGCCTCGCTTGATTTTGAGTGGATCGTTTACTCCCGCGAGTACCGATGGAATGAAGTCGGCCAACTCCACCCAACTATAAGCGGCGTCAAACACTTCAGGAGATGATTTGAGGCAATGCCAGATCTTGCTCCAGAACCATTCCGACGAATAGGTGTTTCCGCATTTGGCGATAAACTGAGGCCGATGTTTAGCGGCTAGCTCGGTTATTCGAGCCGCTTCTGCATAGCTGGTGTGATCCTTCCAAAGCCAGCATTGTGCGCCGAGATTATCTTTCAGTTCAGGTGCTATCCCAATCGGAACGTTTTGAAGATCGACTGGCAGCGGGCTCGACCCGGTGGTGTCAACGCCGATCCCGATCACTTCGCTGCGGCTGAATCCAACTACCGTTGACGCTGCTGCCAACGCACCTTGTACCGACCTTTGTAACCCATAGAAGTAATCCCCGGGGTTTTGTCTAGCTAAATTGGGATCACGAGGATCCAGCAGAACGCCGCGTTTTCCACTGGGATAGTCGATGACCCGGCTGCCGATTTCTCGACCGTTTGAACAATCCACCACGACAGCTCGAACAGAATTTGTGCCGAAGTCGATTCCGAGCGTGAATGCCATATTTTTCAGGTATCTAAATTAATCTTGAAGCATGCTGATGGGCGAATAGCAAATCCAGTTTTGCGGAACCAGCGAACCAGCAAGACTTCTTCGGGGGGTATCATGATCCGGCCTGGCGACCGGATTCTTTTTGATATACTGGGGCCAAGTAGGTGGTCAATTATGAACAACAAGCCGCCCGGAAAATCTAAAACCAAAGACTCGATGCTTTGCCGGTTTTGTGCTTACTGTACGGGAACCAGCGACCAGGGCGGGAAAGGGATAAATCCTGCTTCCCTCCAGGCGCATCACCCGCTTGGTTTGCTTACCGAAAATCGCCATCATCATGGATAAGCCGATTGGAAGCTTCGGAAAACAAGTCGTCGGATTCTACGGTTTTCTGGGCGCGATAAATCTTGCTGGCTGGGCGTGGGCGTTCATCGCTTTTCGAGATAATCCGGTTCTGCTGGGAACAGCTCTGATCGCTTATACCTTTGGACTCCGCCATGCCGCGGACGCTGATCATATTGCCGCTATTGATAACGTGACGAGAAAGCTTATGCAGGAAGGTAAGCGGCCGATCGCGCTTGGGTTCTATTTTTCTCTCGGACATTCAACTGTTGTTCTGCTGGCTTCGTTGGTGGTTTACCTCACTGCGTCCGCTCTCCAGAGTCGATTCAGCGCCTTCAAAGAAATCGGGAGCGTCGTTGGCACGTCGGTATCAGCGATTTTTCTTTTCGGAATTGCGCTGGTGAACGTGTTCATTCTCGGCAACGTCTACCGAACGTTTCAAAAAGTGCGCGATGGCGGGAGTTATGATCACCAAGATGTAGAGGCATTGGTCGGTCAAGGAGGAGGGTTTGCCGCCCGCATATTTCGGCCGCTGTTCAAGCTTCCTTCCCGGAGCTGGCATATGTATCCGGTCGGCTTTCTGTTTGGACTGGGATTTGATACGGCCACGGAGGTGGCGATTCTTGGCTTGTCCGCCGCGGCAGCATCAAAGGGGCTTTCGATCGGGTCGATGATGGTGTTTCCGGTCCTATTTACCGCAGGAATGACTCTGGTTGACACGACCGATGGCATTTTAATGATCGGCGCCTACGGCTGGGCGTTCGTTAAGCCGATTCGAAAACTGTACTATAATATGACCCTCACTTTCGTATCGGTTGTGATGGCTCTAGCGATCGGCGGTGTCGAGATAATTGGCTTGGTTCGAGAGAAGCTTCAGCTTAGTGGCGGCGCGTGGGATTTTATCGGCCACCTAAACGACAACTTCGGGAATGTTGGCTTCGTCGTTATCGGTTTGTTTATCCTGAGTTGGATTGGATCGATGGTGTTGTATCGCTGGAAAGGCTTTGATCGCCTCGGCTAACGGTCGGGATCGGCTGGGACACCAATCGTTACGCCTCTACCGGTGAGCAAAACCAGAGTTTGTTACCCTCACTGTCTAAGAAACTACCGACGTAAAAATCATCATAGGCTTGCACTGGATCGGAGACAACTACGCCGCGATCACGCAAAGCTTTCTCTGTTGCTGGTGCATGTTCGGTTGCAATGGTAACGCGGGGATTGGGCGCTTCGGTAGGAGGTGCATACCAGTTGGCCTTCGGCATCAGGATAGTTTGACCCAAAAGATATCCGACTTGTTCGGTTCCTTCGTATGCCGGGGGTAACCCGAGGGTTGTACCGTAAAAGGTGTTTGCTCGATCAAGATCAAGCACTGACAGTGCGATGACTTTAACGCGCAGAAAACCGAGGGGGGAGGGGCTCATTTTTCTAGGATACAACATCCAGAACTAGGAGCGAGAAATTAGGAGCTAGCCTGATGCTTCTTAGGTCATCTCTTCACGACGGACAAAATAACGTCCAAAAGTTGCCTTGGGCTAAATGGTTTCGAGAGATGCGTCTCGAAACCAGTGTCATCGGAGCGCTGACGATTAGGGTACAGTACCAATGCGGTCATCGCGATAACTGGTACATTTCCTCCATTGCTAGAATCGAGAGATCGAATGTCGTTGAGCAGGTCAAATCCGTCACGCCCCGGCATGACGAGGTCACTCAGGACCAGATCTGGATGATGAGTTTTGACCGCTTCCAATCCTTCGAATCCGTCGGACGCCGAGATGACATTAGCGCCTTCCCGGCGCAGAAATGCGCCGATGAGAGCACGAGCATCAGCATGATCTTCGACTACAACGATTGTCAGATTGTCTAAAGCACTAGGCGGCATAGAACCAACACCGGGGGCAATGAGGGCAATGAGTCTACTTAAGTTTCGATCCAATTGGCTCAACTGGATCGGCGAACGCTCTAATTATATTGAGGATGTGAGCACTAGCAGAGATCTTGTCGCGGACGATATGCGCATGATAACTGCCATTCAGGAGTGGCCCGACCGCAGACTCGTCTGTTCAGTCCAAGTTTCGGGCAGATTGCATGAACTGGATTTGGCGAAGAAAAATGAGGCCGGCGCACATGCACCGACCTCGAGGCATCCGTGCCGAAATGTCCAAATCATAGTCCGCGACAGAGAAGGCAACCGGATCTAGGCATGTGAATCGCAGGAACGGAGTCGTCCAATCGAGGGCTCATGAAAAAATTCCAAAGCCCGACTACGGTTGTCACAACCATGGCCATCCGGAAAAGCGTATCTCTTCTATAATATGAAAAGCGCTCGACTCATATACGGAAAACGAAGCGTGTCCCTTAATTGGGCGAAGGGTAGTAGACGTCGGTGGGAAAAAAACCGGCTCCCTCCGGCGCATTTGGCTGGATCCGAGCACCTACCATGTAGAATTTGCCGGTGTTCGTAGCGGTTGGTTGTTTCCGCGCACCTGCGTTGTACCCGCTCGGGATATCAGAATTGATGAAGAGAGCGACCTTATTCGGCTGGAGCACCCCCGAGCATTCATTAGCAAAGCTCCACATGCCAATCCCAAAGGCGAATTAGCGGAAACCGAAAAGGAGGAAATCGATGCCTATTACGGATATTTTGTGCCTCTTCGCCGAACCAGTGGCATTTAAGAAATCCGTTCCGGAAGATGCACTGAACGGATCAGGTTTACCCAGGCCGAGAGCAACCGTTGACGAATTGTTGCTTCATGGCGAAGCCAACAGCGCAGAATCTAGGAGCTAGAATTTAGAATCGAGAATCTGGAATGTTTGTAGGTCCGCGTTTCACCGACATGGTGAAGTGCTGATGTTGAGCCGACTTCAGGAGACACAGCACAGTATCGCCGCCTAGACCGGACGGCTCCGCTGTTTTGTAGATACTAAATTCCAGATTCTAGAATCTTTCCCCTGCTATACGGCCGGAGGCCTGCCGCGAAAGATGAGCGAGATAATAAACAGAATCAGAAAGATGACGAACAGAACGTGGGCAATCCACGCGGCTTCACCGGCAACACCGCTCAGTCCTAAAAGCTCTGCGATGACAGCGATGATAATGAATATAATTGTCCATTGTAGCATAATTCGGCTTCCTTTCTTACAGTTCGCGCCGCGCCAGAAAGCGGATCTCTCCCATTTCCCGGTCTTAGCTTCCGAATAGGTCCAGGAGCGGCGACGGTTAAAATATTGAGCCGCAGGAGTATGCGGTTAAGGTGGAGGGGAAGGAACTCGAGTTGATGGCAGAATGGTGAGCGCCGCTTACGAATATGATGCGGTCGTGGTCGGCGCCGGACCAAATGGTTTGGCGGCAGCGATCAGAATCGCGCAACACGGCTTCTCTGTTCTGGTATTGGAACGGAATAAAGGCGTTGGTGGCGCCTGTCGAACCGAGGAACTGACCCTCCCAGGTTTTCAGCACGACGTCGGTTCGGCCGTTCATCCAATGGCTTTGGGTTCGCCGTTCCTTTCATCTCTTCCGCTTGAAAAATATGGTCTGGTCTGGTGCCAGCCCGAGATACCTTTGGCGCATCCGATCAATCGTACCGAGATCGCCACGCTGCGGCGATCAATCAGCGAAACCGGAAATACTTTAGGGAGAGATGCTAAAGTGTATCGAAAATTGTTCGAACCAATTGTCGCACGCTGGCGGAGTTTACTGGAGGAGTTTCTCCGGCCGATCATTCACTTCCCCCAACACCCTTTCCAAATGGCGACCTTTGGAAGTCTGGCGCTGTCATCCGTCGACCATCTAATCCGAAATCGCTTTTCACGCGAGCCGGGGAAAGCGCTCTTGGCGGGTTTAGCTGCGCATTCTTTTTTGCCACTCACTGATCCTGGCTCGTCAGCGTTCGCCCTTATTCTAGGCATGCTGGCCCATGCCGTCGGCTGGCCGTTTCCGATCGGTGGAGCTCAAGCGATTGCTCGGGCTTTGTCTGAGCATCTGCAGGCGCTAGGGGGTAAAGTCGAGACGGACGTGTCGGTTATGACCTTGCGCCAGTTGCCGGAATCGCGAGTCGTTCTGTTTGATATCACCCCGCGGCAACTTCTTAAAATCTTAGGTAACCTCCTTCCATCGGGCTATCGGCGAAACCTGGAGCGATTCAAATACGGACCGGGCATCTTTAAAATTGATTACGCCCTGGATGGTCCGATTCCATGGTCGGATCCAGATTGTGAGAAGGCAGGGACAGTTCATCTGGGAGGGACATTCCGGGAGATCGCGCAAGCCGAGCATCAAGTTTCTCGCGGGAGACACGCAGAGCATCCGTTTCTTCTTCTGAGTCAACCGACGGTGGTCGATTCCAGTCGGGCGCCATTAAACCGGCACGTGGCTTGGGTCTATGGCCACGTGCCCAATGGATCGTCATGGGATATGACGAAGCCATTTGAGAGGCAAATATGCCGGTTTGCTCCTGATTTCAAAGACCGCATTCTGGGCAGCCACATCACCTCTGCCGCCGAACTGGAAAGCATCAACCCCAACCTGATCGGAGGAAGTATTACTGGCGGTGCCAACAACCTATGGCAACTGATTGCTCGACCAATCCTAAGTTCCGCACCTTATCGTACCCCGCTCAAAGGTGTTTACCTTTGCTCCTCTTCAACTCCCCCTGGAGGAGGAGTTCACGGAATGTGTGGCTTTCATGCGGCCAACGCCGCCCTCCGGGATCTGCAGCGGAACATTTCCCGTTAACGGTAGGTCGACGGGCGCTTGACAAGTGGATAGGGCGGGCGATTGCTATCTTTGTTCGCTTAGAAACGAACAATAGAACAAAATCCACTTTCGCAATTGGCCCCGGAGTCGCACCGTTGATGCTGTTGAAAACTGCAGTCACCATGGTTCGCCATGGCCGGGGATGCGCAGCTCCAGTTTAGGCCGCACAACGCTCTGGGCCCAATTCCCGGGCGTCATCCGAAAGGCTTAGCGGGACAGTCGCCGCTGATATCACAGATCACAAATCACCTCTCGATGTTCCCGTGCTTCCCCGAGTTCCCGCCGTCAATCACCAACGGCCGATAGAGATTCTTCAATCGTAAGAAGTGGACTTCGAAGAATTCATATGAGACCAAGGCCAATAGGGTCGTACCGATGATAGATACTGCAAACAGCGCAATGCTCTCCAGATCGATTCCAGCCTTTCCTGAGATTGGCAGCTTCATCAGCTTTTGTACAGGTAGATGGAAGAGATACATACCGTAGGAGACCCGTCCTAACCGTTGGATCGCTGCGTTTCCGAAAAATGGGAGATCTTTGGTCTTCAATATCCCAATCAGAAAAGCCGAAGTGAGGTCAATCAAACTGTATGCCCAAACCGAGGAATGAAAGTCAGGCAGATTGATGGGATATCCCAAAGAAGCCGACGGAATGGGCGACCCTTGCAGATGAGAGATCAGAGTAAGGCTGAGGCCCGCAAGCACCGTGATACCGGCAAGTGCTATAAATTTCTGACCAAATCGAGAGCGAAAGCCCGGAATTCCCACTGATACTGCAGCTCCCGCCGCGAATGCGTCGAGATGAGAAAGCGGCGAATTGTAGATTGCGTTACCGATAGCTTCAGGATCTGAATAAACCGTTGAGGTTTGCAGCTCGGTCAGGAACCGAAGGAGTGGTGCCGTCGCCAGCAGGAGATAAATCAGGATCGGTAACCGCTCGCGGCTGGTGAAATAGATGAGCAGGGGCCAAAGTAGATAGAACTGCATCTCGACCCCAAGACTCCAGAGATGAGTGTACGCCTGGTCATTGTTAAACCATGGCAGGAGCCGCGCGATGTTCAGCGTCAACGTCGATAGGAAGGGAATGACTTGAGGCAGTGATGACGGTTGCCGAGTCAACCAAAACACACCGGCCAGTACGAAGACATAACCAAAATAGGCCGGAAAAATGCGGAGTGCTCTTCGCCATTGAAAGACCAGAAAGAAATTCCTGGCATCATATTTCTCTTTGGCCTGCGTTAGGATGCCGGTCATCAAGAATCCTGAAAGCACGAAAAAAGTCTGCACGCCGATCCAGCCAAACTGCAAGATGCCCTGCCAATGAAAGCACATGACGCCGAACACACAAAGTGCCCGTAGTGCATCCAGCCTTGGATTGTAATTCATCATGGTTGTAAAATTGCCCTTCCATGTAGCTCCGGCCTCCTACCGGAACGGTTACGAGAACCTAAAGGTCCTCTTAGGGTTTTGACGATGACGTAGCGGATTTATTTGGCCAAATATGAAGGGCGAGACTCGGGACTACGGGCAAGGTTCCCATCGAAAACGGCTATTCTGGCCGGGTACACCGTCCGAGAGCCGTTTCGCCCGGGCCAGTCAGCTTATTTGTCATCATGCTCACTAAGGCCCTTTCTTGACCCGTCCACCGAGCGTATGCCGCGCGAAATAATCTGCAATGAGCGATGTCGAAGATTATCCCGGGCCTAGCCACCAACCAGCGAAGCAGGGACAAGATCCGCGCGGACGAGCGGACGAAGGAATGGTCAAACCTCCGGTCAGCCCCGGTCCAAAAAAGGGAAAATCCGGGAAACAAAAGCGAAAGCCATAGCGGCAGGCGAGGCTGGACATTTAAATCAGGAGCGAAAAGATTCTGGAGGGCGAATCGGTGCGCTTGGTACACTATTCTATTCTGCCGAAGCCGGGGGGCTGCTTGAGCTTGGCAGTTTGTTGGGAAAGGTCGACTTGGAACGACGGTTTTGAGCTAGGCCAGTTTTTCTGAACGCGATCGGCGCAGTGGCTTCGCGGTAATTTCAACTTTCTTCAGAGTCTCCTCTACTTGGTGCACGGCTTGATCGAGCTTGTCCGCTAATGCCGCGACTTGTTGTACCGATCTCTTGGCTTGCCGGAGATTGCGCCTGAAGGAGGCTGACTTGGTTTGCAAACGCTTTGATAAAGGCTCCCTGGCAAAAGATTTCCTCATACAGATCTTTCGTTTGCTTACGAATTGCTGGATTGCGAATTCTCCGCGCAGCGGATAGTTTTCCTTTGCTGCGAAAACCGCAGTGGGATCGGAAAGTGTTTCCTCAGCTCATGATTGCCAGAACGCCTCCTAGCTGTGGGTTGCTACGTTCCGGCGATACACGCCAGCTATCGGCATCATGCATTTGACGGCAACAGAAATTGTGGAGGCACGCTTGTCTCTTTCTTCATCCGATTCGCTGTAGCCCTTATGTCCTGCGGAAGATGAGTAACGATCCAGAAAAAGCAAATGCCCAGGTCGTGTCTTCCTTGCCAGAGGCAAATGCTCCCTCTCGAGTGGTCGGAATTGGAGCATCGGCAGGCGGGTTGGAGGCCTTTTCTGAACTTCTACGGCATCTTCCTAAGAATACGGGAATGTCGTTTGTTTTTGTCCAGCATCTCGAGCCCAAGCAGACAAGCCGACTCACCGACATTCTTTCGCGGATAACGGATATGCCAGTAGAGGTGGCCATCGAGGGACGACGGATGCAGCGAGATCGGGTTTATGTTATGCCGCCGGGTCTGGACCTGACGGTGTCGGACGGTATACTCAAGCTTGAGCCGCGTACCGATACCGGCGGACGCCATTTGCCAATCGATCATTTTTTTCGTTCGCTCGCCAGAGAGCAGAGAAACAAGGGAGTTGCGATCATTCTTTCCGGTATGGGAAGTGATGGGACCGCCGGACTAAAGATGGTCAAAGAGAGCGGGGGAATGACCTTTGCGCAGGACGAGCCGTCGGCCCAACACCAAGGCATGCCCCGCAGTGCGGTCGATTCCGGTGTCGTGGACGTCGTTACGACGCCTCGGAAGATTGCGGAGGAACTTGTGCGTTTGGCTCTTAGTCCGACTTCCAAAGTTGCGAAAAAACGTCCCGGCTCCGAAAACAGTCTTAAGAGCATCTTTATCCTGTTGCGGTCGAAGACCGAAGTAGACTTTAGCCAATATCGGAAAACAACTGTTCGCCGGCGGATCCAGCGCCGGATGGTGGTTCATCGGCTCGAAAAGCTGGGTGATTATCTGACACTTCTGGAGCGTAATCCGGACGAATTGGATGCGCTGTACGAAGAGCTGTTGATCCATGTGACCAACTTTTTCCGCGAGCCGGAAACATTCGAGGTCCTCGCGACCGTAGTCCTTCCTAGGCTTTTGCAAGAGCGGGGATTGAATGATCCGATTCGGATTTGGCTGCCTGGCTGCTCGACCGGGGAGGAAGCCTATTCATTGGCGATCGTCGTAACGGAATTTTTCGATGGCAAGCAGGAGCCGCCCGGAATTCAGATTTTCGCCACTGATGTGAGTGACCGGGTGCTAGGAATCGCGCGGAAAGGAATCTTTGATCAAAGCATCGAGTCCAATGTCTCGAAAGAACGGCTGCGGCGATTTTTCTCCAAAACTGAACACGGCTATCAGGTCAAGAAGCAGATTCGCGATCTCTGTGTTTTCGCACGCCAGAATGTGCTTCGTGATCCTCCGTTTTCCCGGTTGGATCTCATTAGCTGCCGAAACGTATTAATTTACTTTGAGCCGGCCGCACAAAGAAAATTGATTCCGTATTTCCACTATGCTCTGAAGCCGGGAGGATTCCTCTTACTGGGAGGGGCAGAAACCGTGGGGAATTTTTCCGATCTTTTTCAGCCCGTGGATCAGAAGACCAAACTATTCTCCAAGCGATCGGTCCGGAGTCCGTACCTGATGAGGATCGAGGGTGGGCTTCCCGACCCAACCAGCGCAGATGTTTTGAGAGATTTCGCGGCGCAGACCGCCCTGATTCAACCCGATCCTCTTCAGGAAACAGACCAACTTCTGATGGCCAAATACTGCCCGCCGGCCATCGTGGTGGACAGCGGAATGAGGATTGTGCAGTTCCGCGGAAATGTGGCCCCTTTCCTCGATCCCGAGCCCGGCCAAGCTAGTCTTGATCTTTTCCGAATGGTGCGAACGAATCTGGAGATACCCCTGCGTTCATTGCTGGCCGAAGCGAAGAAAGGGGAGCGGCCAGCTCGTAAAGAGCGGATACTAGCCGAGGGGAGCGGGCTAGCTACTTTTCTCAACGTAGAGGTGGTGCCAATGTCAGGTTCCGCGACCCGCGAGCGCTGGTTCGTCTTACTTTTTGAAGATAGCCAGGTGCCAGTTCAGGAGGTTAGCTCGCCGCCATCGAAACGATCCGGGAAGAAAGCGAAAAATACTCGAGTCTCTCAGATCGAGCAGGAACTCGCTGCCACGAGGGAGCATCTCCAAACCCTGATCGAAGAGCAGGAATCGATTAATGAAGAACTCCGCTCCGCCAACGAGGAAATTCAATCCAGTAATGAAGAGCTCCAGAGTACCAATGAAGAGTTGGAGACTGCCAAAGAGGAACTGCAGTCCACCAACGAGGAACTGATCACGCTCAATGAGGAGCTCAAGAGCGGTAATGTGGAATTGAGCGAATTGAACAACGACCTCACGAATTTGCTGCGGAGCGTCAACATACCGATCGTGATGGTAGATCGAAATCTGCGCATTCGTCGGTTTACGCCGGTGGCGCAACGGACTCTGAAATTGATTGCCGCTGATGTTGGCCGAGTGATTACCGATTTGCGCGCCGATGTCGAGATTCCGAAGTTGGAAGAGTTGGTCCATGAAGTGATGGAAACGCTCAGTTCGAAAGAGATAGAAATACAGGATCGCAACGAACATTGGTACCGTCTGCAGATTCGGCCTTACGAAACTGCTGATTACAAGATCACCGGCGCGGTCTTGATTCTATTCGATATCAATTCCAGCAAGCGGGAGAACGATCGGAGCAAGCGGATGATCAGTTATGCGGAGGCTTTTGTTGAGACGGTGCGTAATTCTGTTCTTGTGCTCGATAGCAAGCTCAAGGTCGAGAAGGCGACTTCGTTCTTCTATGAGAAATTCCAACTCGCGCCGGGAGAAACCGAGGGCCTAAGCATTTACGAGATAGGGGATGGGCAATGGAACATTCCCGCGGTGCGGACGCTACTCGAAGAGATACTGCCACAGAATTCCAAAGTACAAGATTTTGAGATTGATCATGAATTCCACCGAGTCGGTCGGAAAAGAATTTTCTTGAATGTGCGACGCCTCGAAGGACAAGATTCCGAAGATAGCCTGATCTTAATTTCCGTTGGCGATAGCTAGTCGGTTCTGATGAGGCTAACTGAAAGCCTGAAAGCTCGCTAAAAAGGTGTGACCATGCATGAGACTGGCAGAGCCAGACTGCAATTGCGGGGAGCGTCATTGGGAGCCGAAAAGTTGTGGTCGGAACATTTCGAGGCAACGCTCGCTGCTGAATACAGATTGTCGCCAATTGCCCACGTCACGCTCGACCGGAATGGCTGCATTTGCCGGCTCAATTTGGCCGCCACCAATCTCTTGAAAGGAGACCAGTTCCAACTTCTCAATGTGCCATTTCTGGCCTTCGTTGAGAGATCCTATTGCCGGGCCTTTCTTGACCATTTGGCAGCCTGCATTCGGCTCCGCCAGAGAGTTTCTACGGAGCTGATGTTGGCTAGTCATACCAGGAGCGGCGCCCTGGTTGAGTTACAAAGCATCCCGGGTGTTGATCAATCCGGGGATGCTGTGATTTGCCGAACGGCGATTATCGCGAGATCGGAAAGAGAATCAGCTTCGCGGGCTTTATCCGGAGATCGACAATATTACGCGGAATTATTCGAACTCTCGCCCGACGCGATCCTCGTCGAGGTGGAAGGGAAGATCGCGAGTGCCAATCCGGGGGCGATGAAGCTTTTCGGTACGGAAAGTGTGGATGAGTTGCTCGGGAAGAGTTTCCTTGAAATCGTTCATCCGAACTATCATGAGATGGTTCGAGAGCGGATCCGGCGGGTTCAACAAGGAGAGTCAGATCTGCCGATTGTTGAGGAGAAATTCGTTCGCTGGGACGGTAGGAGCGTCACCGTCAACGTGATGTCTCGACCCGCTGTTTTCCAGGGTAAGCCGGCCATCCTGGTTCTAGCACGCGATGTCTCGGAACGACTAGAGTTGGAGGAGGGTTTGCAGCGGGCGGAAGATCTTTCCGCGCAGATTCTGGCCAATAATTCGATTGCAACCGCGATTATTTCTCTGGAAACGGAACGTTTTCTAAAGGCCAATGCATTTTTCTGTAAGCTGACAGGCATTCATCCATCCAAAATCATTGGTCGTTCATTGTCGGAGATCGGCTGGCGTCTCACCACTAACGAGCAAGATGATATCATCAAAAATCTCGGACCGCACAGCTCGATCCAGAGTCGTGAAGCACAAGTCCATCGACCAGACGGTGGTGTTACTGATGTATTGGCTTCGGCCAAAACGGTCCAATTCGGTGGCGAACGGTGCGTGTTATTGATGGCCCAGGAACTTACCGATTTGCACCGACTGAAGCAGGATGTCGTCGCCATCTCGGAGGAGGAGAGGAAACGTTTCAGTCGTGATCTACATGACAGCCACTGTCAGGATCTCACCGCGATTGCATTTTTCGCCGAAACCATCGCGGCGACATTGGATTCCAAAGCTCCTGAAAGCGCCGGTCAGATCCGCGAACTCGGGGACATGGTTCGCCGGAGCGCGGAAAACGTGCATTCACTTGCCGCCGGACTGAGTTCGCAGCAGGTCGAACAATCTGGGTTGGCGGCAGCGTTGAAGGACTTAGCTGCCCGCACCAGTCAGCGTTTCGGCCTGGCCTGCTGCGCCAAGGTCGATCGAAGATGCCAGTTTCGAGATACTGTCTTAGCGGTGCATCTTTATCGGATTGCTCAAGAAGCGACGAGTAACGCAGCCAGGCATAGTCACGCCAAGAAAATAGACATCAAGCTGCGGCTCGAAGGTGACCTCGGCATTCTGCAGATCGAAGATGATGGAGACGGTTTTTCGGCGGAGAAAAAACCAAATGGTCTCGGGCTGCGAACGATGGAGTATCGTGCGGCAGTGATCAAAGGGACCCTCAACATTGATTCCCAATCAGGGATCGGAACAGTGGTTTCTTGTTCATTTCCGGCATCGGCAGGAAATTGATCATTTTTTGAAGACCAGGGACCGTTCATCTACCCATAATGCGCTCCCAAGAACAGGCGTCATTGTCGACGATCCGAAGGAGTCGGCTATTCTGGCAGGTCTCCGCTATGTATCCGACGAATCTCCGGGTATAACCCGGAAGCCAAAAGGGACAAATTTCGCGTATTATAATGGGGACGGGAAACGAATCAGAGATCCGATGGAATTGAAGCGCATTCGATCTCTGGTTATCCCGCCGGCCTGGGAGAGAGTCTGGATCTGTCCGAGAGCGAATGGACATCTGCAGGCTACCGGAATCGATGCCAAGGGCCGAAAGCAATACAAATATCATCCGAGCTGGCGAGCCGTCCGCGACGAAGCGAAATTTGAAAAGCTGCTTTCATTCGCTGAGGCCTTGCCTAAAATCCGAGCACAGGTTGATGAAGATATGCGACGGCCGAACCTAACTCGGGAAAAGGTGCTCGCAACGGTAGTCCGACTTTTGGAAGTATCGCTCATTCGAATTGACAACGAAGAATACGCCAAGGAAAATAGATCGTTTGGTCTGACGACGATACGTAATCGTCACGTGGAGGTAGACGGATCGATCGTCCGGTTTCAGTTTCGGGGCAAGAGCGGCAAGAGACACCTGGTCGAAGTCTCAGATCGGCGGTCAGCAACGGTTGTCCGAAAGTGCCAGGATTTGCCCGGGCAACAGTTATTCGAATATCTGGATCCAACCGGCGGAGCGGTTCCGATTGCGTCTGAAGACGTGAACGATTATTTGCAGACAGTCAGTGGTCAGCCATTTACCGCGAAAGATTTTCTGACCTGGGCGGGAACGGTCTTGGCGGCCATTGCTCTCGGCAAAATGGAAGAGGTGGACAGCCAGGCAATGGCCAAGAGGAATGTGGTCACCGCGATCGAAGCGGTGGCGGGGATGTTAGGCAATACCGTCGCGATCTGTCGAGAGTGTTATATTGATCCGGCGATTACTGCAAGCTATCTGGATGGAACGCTCGCTCGAACTCTCCGCGTGAAGGCCGACTCTCAAATTGCCCATCACCTGCCCGAGTTAAAGCCAGACGAGGCAGCAGTTCTGGCCTTGCTGCGGCAGGAGTTAGCCCGGCGTTCGGAGAAGGATCGCTCTCCCAGCAGGTCATGAAGATCGCCTTATTCCACAATCCAGCGGCCGGCAGCGCTATGCTCAAGGGTAGCAAGTTAGTTCGCCAATTCGAAAATGCCGGCTACGAAGTGCTTTATGTTTCGATAAAGGGCAAGGACTGGGAAAGAGCGTTCCGTGAGCCAATCAATCGAGCAGTTATTGCTGGGGGTGACGGGACTGTTAGTCGTTTGGCTCCTTGGCTGGCCGGACGGAACATCCCTTTTTGCATCCTTCCGTTAGGCACTGCCAACAATTGCGCCAGGAGCCTCGGTCAAATGCACACTGTCGAGACTATTATTTCCCGTCTGCATTCGGCGCCGATCAAGCAGCTCGATCTAGGAATTGTGACTAGCTCTGCTGGGCATCGGATTTTCATTGAATCAGTCGGGATTGGCCTTCTGGCTATGTTTATGAGTGAAATGCGAATTCTGGAGAAGAAGAAAAGGTCTAGAATGCGCCTAACTCCCGAGAGGAGATTGAATGAAGCATTGAAGTATCTCTCGCTGCTGGCGAAAGAATTTCCTGGAGCCGATTGCGAGCTTCTCCTCGATGATCAGATCGTTGCCGGCAGCTTTCTGCTACTCGAAATCGCCAATATGGGGTTCATCGGTCCTAACCTGGAATTGGTGCCCAATGCGGATCCCAGCGATAGTTACTTCGACGTGATTTGGGTAGAAAGCGGCCAGCGAAAGGAATGGAGAAACTACCTCAAGTCGCGCAGAAAGGGCCAAAGCCTGGCCGCTCCGGTCAATGCTCGGCGATGTCAGCGAATAGTGTTTCGTTACGTGGATGTTCCGGTGCACGTCGACGGAAAAGTGTTTCTGACGATGGAAACTCCGATCAGCATTCGACCGCAATCAGGAGCGCTCGAGCTGCTTGATTTTTCCTAGAGAGCCGTCCCGGAGGGACACTATGAAAGTAGCCCGGTACGAAGTGCCGGGAATCGAGAGAGAAAGCGTCCGTCCCGGCAGGGACGATCGACCGCCGGCACAAAAGTCCCAGGGCGCGCCTGGGAAGCGTTGGCGGGCGCCCTGGGTTCATCGTCGTGGTGTTCGTCTATGTTCGTGCCTTAGGCCGGGGTTGGATCTACCAAGCCTAGCCGGCGCTCTTCTCTGCATTTTTTACATCCGTTGTGGAATGCATGAGCGATCTGGCATCGAGCGATTCGAATTATGAACCTGATTGGATCGCCTCCTGCGGCTGGGAGGAGAACCCGCATCGGCGAGAGATTCCGTCGATCGCAGCCCTTAGTTATGTCTGGAGAATATCACGTTACCAAGTCTCGCCCCGCTAGTCTAGAAGAAGAAACTCGAACCGTAATCGAAGAAGCAAGAATGGTGCTTCCTGGCATTCAGGCAGTTTTCGGTTTTCAGCTCATCGCGGTCTTCAACAATGGTTTTCACAGTTTAACACCTCCGGAACAGCTTATGCATCTGATTGCGTTGGTCCTAATTATGATCGCGATCGCTTTGATCATGACTCCGGCTTCCTATCACCGAATAGCGGAAAAGGGGTCAGTATCGTCCCGATTTGTGGAGATTGCTTCGCGTTTGCTGGCCTTAGCGATGTTCCCACTGATGTTGGGAATGACCGCTGATCTATTCCTCGTTGCACGTCTTGTTCTTAATAACGTGGCCCTCAGCATTGCAATCGCTGCGGTGTCAGTATTCGTGTTCTTCGGGCTCTGGTATCTGTTTCCTTGGATTGAACGTCGCTTCATCCTGGGCGGCTCGAATCCACTGAGGGAAGAATGAGGATTCACCTAACAGCCCCTTGGCACAGATGCGCCGGCCGACAACCGCTAAACCCATGGAACAACATGGAAACAGATCGCTGGCTGCACCAGCAACCCACCAAGATGTAGAATGACAACGTCCGAACATTCCGGAAGCTCTGAAACAGACCCTTTGAGCAAGCCGGGCAAAAGTGTCCGGCCGGGAATAGGAGAACTTCCCGCTCGGAAATCGGCTTCTTGGATCAGTAAGATTCTTGCGGTGCTAGGCCCCGGTCTCATCACCGGCGCGGCTGACGACGATCCGAGTGGAATCGCCACCTACTCCAGCGTGGGCGCGCAGTATGGGTATGGGATGCTCTGGACGATGCCTTTCGTTTATCCGTTTATGGCGGGAATTCAGGAGATCAGTGCGCGTCTCGGACGTGTCACCGGACGAGGAATTGCCGGTAATATGCGGCAATTCTATCCTCGATGGCTCTTGTACATGCTGGTGGGATTGCTGTTATTTGCCAACGTCATCAATCTCGGGGCGGATATCGGCGCGATGGGCGCTGCAGTTAACTTGCTGGTGGGCGGTCCAATCCTTCTCTATTGCGTCCTGCTTGCGACCGTTTCCGTACTTCTTCAGATCTTTATTCCATACCAGAAGTATTCCCAAGTCTTGAAATGGCTTACGTTGAGCCTGTTCGCTTACGTAGGCACCGTCTTCGTGGTGGAAATTGACTGGGCTCAAGCCATCCGCGGAACATTTGTTCCCAACATTTCTCTAACCCCGGAATATTTAGGAGCCCTGGTTGCGGTGTTAGGAACGACTATCAGCCCGTACCTGTTTTTTTGGCAGTCCGCTGAGGAGGTGGAGGAGATGCAGAGCGCTCCGCGGGAAAAGGCCCTTAAGCAAACGCCGGGTCGAGCAACAGCCCATCTCCACCGGATCAAGATCGACACCTACCTTGGAATGGCTTTCTCCAATTTTATCGCCTATTTCATCATTCTCACCGTCGCAGTTACCCTCAACGCTCACGGCAAGAAAGATATCGCTACTGCGGCTCAAGCAGCCGAAGCCCTTCGGCCGATTGCCGGCGATTTCGCTTCGCTGCTCTTCAGTCTTGGAATCATCGGCACAGGATTACTTGCGCTGCCGGTTCTCGGCGGTTCGGCTGCCTACGCTGTCGGTGAAGCTTTCCGCTGGCCGGTGGGTCTGGAGCGCAAAGCGAGCGAAGCGAAAGCATTCTATGCCGTGCTCGCTGCCGCGACTTTGATCGGGCTGTTGCTCAATTTCACGAAGATCGATCCGATCCATGCCCTGGTGTGGGCAGCTATGATCAACGGAGTTATAGCCGCGCCAGTGATGTGTTTTATGATGCTCATGGCCTGTAACCGAAAGATAATGGGCAAGTTTACGCTTCCGCTATACCTCCAGATTCTTGGATGGGCCGGAACGGTGGTTATGGCTCTCGCGGCTGTCGGAATGCTGCTGCCTGGGCAGAATGGCAAATAGCGCTGGCAACGCTAATACCAATCCATCCGGCTCAGGCAGCGCGAATGTGAGATACAATGCAACTCGAAACTCTCGAAGATCTCTACATCCACGAATTAAAAGACTTATACAGCGCCGAGAAACAACTTATCCGGGCGCTGCCCAAGATGGCAAAAGCGGCCAAAAATGAACAGCTTGCTGTCGGTTTTCAGGAACATCTGGAACAGACCAAAGAGCATGCCGCTCGGATCGAAAAGATACTCGGCGATCACAAACAGTCCATGCGAGGACCTAAATGTAAGGGCATGGAGGGCATCATTGCCGAGGGCGCCGAAATGATTGAAGAGGAGGGCGATCCGGAGGTAAAGGACGCCGGTTTGATTTCGGCCGCTCAACGGGTTGAGCATTACGAGATCGCGGGTTACGGCACCGCGCGGACCTACGCCGAAATTCTTGGTGACAAAGAGGGGGCAAAGCTTCTTCAGATGACGCTCGGCGAGGAAGAACAAACCGATCAGAAGCTCACTAAATTAGCGAAATCTTCGATCAACGTTGCAGCTGCGCGGTAGAACGCGCTTCGCGAATAGCAAATAGCCGATAACGCCGGGAACGACAAACGCGGTGAAGGGTGATTGGGCGATTAGGGAGAAGTAAAACAGGCAAATTTGCGTTGTTTGGCGGAGGAAGGAAGAACGAGGCGAAGTACTTGGTGCAGCCTGTCAATCCGTTCTCGGCGTTGTCGTCCGTGGCGAAAACCCGAAGGAACTTTACGATCTTCTCGGAAAAGGGGTCGTTGGGATCGCAATTACGGCAATTCGGACAGAACGGCAAAGACCGCGAGCTCCTGGCGTATGAACTCCCTACGATGAATCCTACGATTAGCGCCAAGGACCTTTCCAAGGAGCCGCCTCGGAGCCCTCGCCAACGAATAGGTGGGTATTCAATTTTGGCCCGTACGATCGACAAAGGCCGTGCTGTTTTGAACGGAACGGCCGGAGAATACCTTTACAACTGTGGCCTTGATCAAATGCTCTTAGGCTTCAAGGGACTCGACCATGAGGAAGTCAAAAACCTTCTAGCGACCGGTGCCAACGATGACGAAGTTCTCGACTGGGTCAATTCGCACGGAAGACCGAAAAGCAGTGCTGAAATTGCAGAATTTTCGAACTCGTTCGAAAAGATTCGTCCCTACGACGATCCAAAGCTAAGGCAATTGTTCGAGGAAACTTATCGTCCGCTCGGCCTGGATCCGAAGACTTCGACCATTGCGGACTATCTGGACACGGACGACCGAGTTTCATTTAAGAAATAGGTTTTGCGTCGTGCGGCAGGCCTCGCTCAATCGTTGGCCGATAAAGGTATTCGCGCGAACAGTCTGGCTCCCGAACCCGTCTGGACGCCTTTGATTCCTTGGACCATGCCTTGCAAAGACGTGGCAAATTTCGGAAAACAGAGTCCGCCCGAGCGCCCCGCTTTCGCGCCGACGCCATGAAGAAATAAATTCGTACTTCGTCGGAAGGATGTGCCATGATTTTAGGGCGCCTCCCTCGATGAATCCTACTGCCGCATCTCATTTTGCCAAACATCTTAGAGCTCATGAGCCAACGATAACGGAAGCCTGGATTCAGGCGGTGAAAAGGGATCCAGGAATAGCCAATTCGCGAACACTCACGCGGGCCGAATTGGCAGACCATCTTCCGGCCCTGTTTAATGATCTAATCGATTACCTGCAAACTTCGGCCACCGAGGGTACTCGTCAGCGGGTCAGACAAGAGGCTCAACGCCATGGCGGTCAACGCTGGAAACAGGGTTATCGGCTGATTGAACTGCTGCGAGAACTTGGCACGGTGCACCAATTGCTGCTGCGGCACGGACTGCGGAGCTTTCTTCAGCTGCATCCCGAATTCAGTGCAGATAGCGACGACGCGAGAGATCTGATCAGGCAATATTTCGAGGATGCGACCACTGGCTCGGTCGAGCAATACGTCCAGAATTATAACGCTCAGTTGAGTGAAACCAGCGATTCTTTGGCGGAAGCAAACGATCAGCTGCTGAAGACCGATGCGTCGAGGTTGGCACTGATCCGAACTATTTCGCACGATCTGGGTAACTTCCTAAACAGTTTGACTTGGGTGGTGGAGGCTTTCAGCTTTGAGTCAGACGAGGCCGAGCGCACCAAAATGCTCGAGGTGACCAAGCGCAACCTGGCTGACATGACTTCGCTCGTTCGCGAGTTGACCGATTATTCCGTTCTGCTGGCCGGAGATGTGAAAGCAGAGTTTGAGCAGATTTCCTTATCCGCTTTGTGCGAAGAAATTAAGGAATCCTTGTCTCCCATGGCTATTGCGAATGATCTGGCGTTGGAAGTAGAAAACGGGGCTGGTCCGGAGACGGCGTGGACTGATGCTCGAAAACTGAAGCAGATCGTCGCCAATCTGGTTTCTAACGCGATAAAATATCGCCAGCGAGATAAGCCGGACGGATTTGTCAGGCTTGTTTTTGATTCTGCTGACGAGGAACATTGGCGATTAACAGTGACGGACAGCGGTGTTGGAATTCCGCAAGAAGATTTGCAGAAAGTGTTTGAGGAGTTTCAGCGAGGCGCTCCGAGCGAGAACATCCAAGGAGCGGGACTCGGTTTAGCAATTACCAAACGTTTGGTCTTGCTTTTGCAAGGCGAAATCAGCGTGTCATCCGAGGTCGGGCGGGGAACTCAGTTTGTCCTGAGGTTTTTACGAAGTTTTCCGCATCCATCCTCTTCAACTCGATCTCGTCAGTAAGGTCAAGGCGCAGAGGCGTAATCGACGTGCGTCCGGTTTCCACCGCCCAACGGTCGGTGCCTTCTTCGGACTGCTCGACTGGAACAACCGTAAACCAGAAATGTTCGCGGCCCATCGGATCCGTGTCACGCACCATCTTGCCATCGTATCTGCGGAGAGATTGCCTGGTCCAAAGAATGCCTTTCGAATCCGCCGGAATATTTATGTTCAACAGTTGCGGTGATGACTCGTTGATCACCAGCTTGAGAACTTCTTCCACGTGTGGCTGCAATCGTTCAAAATCTGGCTCTTCGTCATCAGCCGGTGTACTCACAGCGATACCGCGTACACCCAATAGAACTGCTTGTTTGGCAGCTGCCAACGTTCCGGAGTGCCAGGTTGCGCTTCCCAGGTTGGTACCCAGATTGACCCCAGATAATACCAGGTCGGCGCCGCCCCAAAAATGAAGACCTAATGCGACACAATCCGCCGGAGTGCCATTGACTCGGTAAGCCTCGAAATCCTTCACCGGAGTCCGTTTATATCGAAGTGGCCGATTCGAGGTGATTGCGTGCCCCATGGAGGATTGCTCGACGTCAGGTGCGACAATACGCACAACACCAAATCGGGTGGCCACTGTTGCCAGAGCGGCAATGCCGGGACTGTAGATTCCATCATCGTTGGAGACTAGGATACGCATATTTCTGAGTTCGATTCCCCTTGGACCAACGGATCGTAAGAAATAACAAATAGCAAATAGCAGATAGCAAACACCGCAGGTACCGCCAGTACGCCGTGAGAGGTGATCGGTTATTGGGGAGAAATGAAGCGAAGAGCCCGGCAGCACCGGAACGACAACGCCGAGGCGTCGTAGGCCCGGAGCGGGTCCAACCGGCGAACTATCGAGATGCGCAAACTAGAGTCCAAAGTTGGCGCTGGAAAATTCCTGCCTGCTGAGCGCAGCATTCGAGAACTCCGAGCAGCGGCTGCGACGTGTAAGGGATGCGAGCTCTGGCGGAATGCCACTCAGACAGTTTTCGGAGACGGAAGTGAACGCGCCAAAATGATGCTCATTGGAGAACAGCCGGGAGACCAGGAAGACCTGACGGGGATTCCATTTTCCGGCCCAGCCGGACGGCTTTTGGATCGTGGGTTAGTCGATGCGGGCATTGACCGGGAACAAGTTTATATCACGAACGCGGTGAAACATTTCAAATGGTTGCCGCGAGGAAAACGACGACTTCATCAGAAGCCGAACGGCCGTGAAATCGCCGCTTGTCGTCCATGGCTGGTCGCGGAGCTGGAGGCGATCCAGCCGCGCGTGCTGGTGTGCCTTGGTGCGACCGCCGCCCGGGCCGTGCTTGGCAAGATAACCAAAATCTCGGAACATCGTGGTGAACTCCTCGAGTCTGATTTAGGCTCCCGGATTGTTGTGACAGTTCATCCTTCCTCGATTCTGCGAATAGAAGATTCGGATCTGCGACAGGTAGCAATGCGGCACTTCATCGACGATCTGCGGACGGCGCGCCGGGCTCTATGAAGCTGAAGGAAGTGCGGACGCAACAACCTATATCCTGCGATGGTGTGAGCCGCATGCGGCGCCGTTGCAACGATGGCGATTGCGGTTTTGGTACTGCCAACCGCGCAGCTCCGCTGCCATTGACGGTCGTACGGAACCTAACTGATACGGCATGCGCCGATGGCTTGTTTTCAAGGTCGGGAAAATCCGATAGCGATTTTCCCTCCCGCTTTAGACAAACATCATTCGATTCGGCGATGATAGTAGCCGGGAGGGCTCACCTGCTTCCGGTTACGAGCGATGATTTCGACAATCTCCTCCGCGAGTCGGGAGACTTTCTCAACGGCACCTTCTTCGGCGGCAGCTCCATATTCTTCAAGTACAGTTGAAAGCCTCTTGAGTCCGATGCGCGATGAATTGTTAGATCGCGGAGCATTTCGCGATTTTCCATTTCTCTTACGGGATTTCGAACGCATGAACTGGGGAGAATACGAAAACAGCCGACACGGGTTCGAGCAACCCACGTACCTACCGATTAAATAGTAGATCGCTCGCGAAAGATATGAGGCGTCTCCCTGATTCCCACCTCAGGCGAGAATGAACCTACCTCCGACGCTGGTATTCCGGGATCCATCTACTGCCTGCTACTCAGTGAATCATTTGCAATTACAGATAAATTGCCGGAAGAATCCTGGCTCCTTTCCTTATGCAACCCCTCCGAGTGTTCCTGGTCGAAAATCACGAAGACACAGTGAGATACATCAAATTGTACCTAGAGCATTTGGGCCACGAGGTCTTTATGGCACGAGAGATGGGAACCGCCCTCCGCGAGGTTCCGAAATCCAGGTGCGATGTCTTGATAAGCGATATTGGATTGCCGGACGGTGATGGCTGGCTGCTGCTGGAAAAACTCGGCCCTGATCGGCCGGCTTTTGCTATAGCAATTAGTGGCTACGGAACAGGCAATGATCAACGGAAGAGTCTCGCCGTTGGCTATAATTCGCATCTGGTAAAACCTTTCTTACCGAATGCGCTGCTATCACTCCTCGAGCAGGCTGCCGAGGAAAAAGGGGGTGCGCCGGTAGGTTAGGTGCACCTCGCTAACGGATGCCAAATCAGTCTCATTCTCCAGCGGGCACTCCATCGTCGCAATTTTTGGATGTAGATAATAAGTCCGATCCAGTTTGTGCTTTGTTGCAAGAGCTCGGTTTACCTGCCGTTCGAATTGCCTCCGGTACGGCCGAAGTCCTCAATTCTAATGAACTGTTTTCTTCTCTGATTAATACGTCCGATGTTCCTGATCGTCGGCTCTGGTTCGTAGAAGGTGTCGTGCGATATCTTCGGGAGGCTGATAGGGCAGATTGGGAAGCTGCATTTTCCAATCAAACTCCGATTCAAATTCATGTGCAACTCAATCCGCCTAACGGCCGGCCAGTGGACTGGATGATGTGGGCGATCACGTCGTTAGCACGAGCGCAAGTCGATCAATCAACCGTTTGCGTTTTCATTCTGCTCACCGGGTCGTATTTTGATCGTCTCCGTCAAACCTGGATGGCCGACGGACAGGAATCGGAGCGGAATCGGATACGGGCAGCGCTTCACCAGGAGGTTGCCCAACAGTTTCTCGGCGCCGCGTTCGGATGCAAGATGATGGCTGATAAAATCAGTGGTCTGGACGAAAACCTCGGAAAAGAGGCGTCGGATTTGGCTGAACTGGTTAGTCAAGCTACTCAGGAACTGCACAAGCTGGTAAATCCGCCGGATGAAACAGCAGATAGCAGACACGGATAGAGTACTGGAGCCGATAGTCGGTGTCGCTACAGGGCACAATAAACCTAGTGCAGGACTGAAGGGGATCCGCTTCTTTTCGTGGGTTCACCAGACCGGCTAGTCGCGAGCGTTGGCCCCAGCCGTGCTATTTGCTATTTGTTATGCGCGCAGCGCTCTAGGGTTTTCCCGGATAATCGGATCATCCTGCACACCGATTGTCAGCCCTTATACTATTTGGATAAGAAGATCAGTTGCGGACGAAAAGGCGGTGAATACCTGAATGACCCCTAAGGGAGAGAGTCAGTAGACCCGACCAGTGCGAAAGGGTTTGAGTTATGAATAAACTCAAAATCAAGGGTTCTTGGAATGAGTTAAAGGGTAAGCTTAAGCAGCAATACGGGAACCTTACCGATGACGATCTAGCGTTTTCCGAGGGCAAAGAAGATGAACTTTTAGGACGGCTTCAAAAGAAGCTGGGCAAAACGAAGGATGAAATCCGCCAGATGATCGAAAAGCTTTAAGGTCGATGCGGGGACGGATTCCCAATCTTTAACAAATACCACAGCCGCGATTACACAGAAAATCCGATTGGCGCCCATTGGACAAAGTTCAATGGGCCGCCTTGTGGATCGTTCAGTAGTTACCGATGAGAAAAGACCATTGGAGAATCTATAATGAAAACGATCTCTGATTATGCGCTCCTCGTCGGAGAGCTACTTCGCCGGGCGGAAATGCGCCAAAAAAGAAGAGTGAAGTGGAATCGGATGATACGACGCCTCTTCGCCGGGAGGGTTTGGTTCATCCCTCATCAATGATCGTCGCGGCTGTCGATCATTGATGGTCGCCAATCCGGCGCTAGCGTAGCGGACTATCGTTTCGAGCTCTTTTTTCGGGCGCTTTTTTTCTTTGTGCCTTTCGTCTCGCCCGACTTTGCCCGCTGTTTGTTTACGATCCGGGCAGCGACCTCTTCTTCCCGTCCTTTGTATCGCCCCTCTTTCTCAAGTTTTTGTTCGATCTTCTTGTATTGGTGTTCTCGTTTGGGACTTGCGCCACGCGGCATAACAAATACCTCCGTTTTTGATCGCGGGTGACTAGTTAAACGGACTTATCTTCCGCTCTTACTGGATCGGCGACCGAAGAGTTCAATGGGCTTGCCAGCTCGTGAGCGCGGCTAGTCCAGCGGGAAAGGTTCTCGCAGAGTTCGGCGATCATTGTCGCGACGGGTAATACCTCATCTGGGACCTTGGACGTCCGTGGCGTTTCTTAAACATGCGGAGGTATCGAAAATCGGTTTGGTTGGATTGAGGCCGGTCACGCTTCCAGCCAAGAGCCGCGGGATACCTTAGCCTCACAGCGCTAAACGCCGCCGTAGCTGGAGCATCGTGCAATCATGCCGCCCATACCCGAGCCCCGTTCTTTTGCAGAATGGCGGGCCGCTCGCGAATTTCCGACGGCAATTCGCCTACTTGCGCGATGGAGCAGTCCGATTCGGATTCAATGCCGATCGCCTCAAGGGCAGCCTTTTTCGCGATACGTTGTGCCAGCTCCAACTCCGCTCTGTCTTTGTTTTGTCCGCCCTGAGTCAGCGCGAGTGTTTCCGGGCTGACTTCGACAAAAACGGAGCGCTCCTTGGTCTTGTCGCTCTCCGAACGCGGAGTCGCCTGAACGTAGATTTGAAACACGAAAGGGGCAGCGGCCACTGAACAAGTTTGCTCAACGCGGTTCAGGGTACAACCGGACGCGCGTATCAGGGTGTGTCGCCAAAGGCGAATGACCGATTACTGACTAATCGATTGATTGGTCCGGCTGCCAATCTCTCAATCGGCGATTTCACGTCTCTCATCTGTCATGGCAACGACCGGTATTTCGACGATAAACGTAGCTCCGTTGCCCAGCCCAGGGCTACTAACCGTGATGCGACCGCCGTGAAGCTCGACGATGTTTTTACAAATCGCCAATCCTAAGCCAAGTCCTTCAGAGTTTTCTGCCTGTTCAAAAGGTTCAAAAATCCTCGCTACGACTCCCGGTGCGATTCCTTTCCCCGAATCTCGGACGTCGATCCTGAGCAAGTCGCTCCTCAGATTCATCGAACGAATCCTGATTTGGCCCCCAGGTGGAGTAAACTTGATGGCGTTCTTGAGTAAATTCCAAAAGACTTGCTGCAGCCTGTCCACATCCGCGCACAATTGATAGTTGGTTGCTTGCAGGTCGACTGAAACTAGCAGCTGATTGCTGATTAATTCCGAGGAACACGTTTCCAACACCGCCCGCAGCACTTCATGCGCATCAGCGATACCGAAACTCAGGTGAAGCTTGCCCCGACTGATTCTGGTTACGTCGAGCAGATCATCAATCAGTCGAGCTTCCAATTCGGCGTTTTTCACAATCACGCGAAGATGTTCTCGAATCGCTTCTGCTACCGTTGGATCTTCGATGAGAAGCGAACAGGAAAACAAGATGGGGGTGAGAGGCGTTCGTAATTCGTGGCTAAGCATAGCCAAAAAACGATCCTTCGCCCGGCTGGCCATTTCTGCTTTGCGTTGTGCTTCCTGAGCGGTGGCATATAGCAAAGCGTGATCGACTGCAGTGGATACTCTTCTGCCGAAATCCTGAGTTAGCGCGATTTCGGCCATATCGTAAGAACGGGCTGCGTCAGTAAGGATAAACGAAATGGCGCCAAACACATCTCCTCGATTAGCCAATGGGACTATGATTGCCGATTGAGCCGACAGAGCTTCGAGCAGGGGATAATCCTTCTGCTCTCCCTGGAATTGTGCAGTATCCATCGACCGTTTAGCAGGATCGCCAAAAATTCGCGTCTCCCCAATCCGCATGACTTCAGCCACGAGGTAATTGTCAACCAGCTCGATTGGATAGCGTTCCCTCAGGCGAGACGCGGCATCAAAGTCCACTGTGCTCGACTGGTTGAACGCGGCCATCCGGGAGAAGCCCTCTTTTTCCAACCGATCGACGATACAGATATCGGCCAGGAACGGTACTGCGATCCGGACCGCTTCCTGATAGATCTGTTCCTCATTGAGAGAGGTCGCCAATGCCTGGCTCGCCCTAGCCAGAAATAACGCTCGTTTTTCCGAAATCTCTGCTGCTTCTCGCGCAGCCTGCTCGCGAGCCAAGCGGGCGTATTGGCCCTCTGCCTGCTTTCGCGCAGTCAAGTCACGAGTGATCTTAAGGAAACCTTCGGCCGTGCCGCTTTCATTTCGAAGCGCGGTAATAGTCACAGCGGCCCAGAAACGGGAGCCGTCCTTGCGCACCCGCCAGCCCTCATCTTCAAATCTGCCTTCTTCTCCGGCTAGCTTGAGTTCGTGCTCCGGCCAGTGTTGCGCGACTGATTCGGGTGGGTAGAACACCGAGAAGTGTCTACCGATTATCTCGTGCGCCCTATATCCTTTGATCTGCTCTGCACCTTGGTTCCAGCTCGCAATATGGCCTTGGACATCGAGCAGAAAAATCGCGTAATCGCGGACACCGGCAACCAGTTGATGAAATTGAGATTCGCTAAACCTCAAATCGCGTCTGGGAGATTCCTCGGAACTCGAGTTATTCATGCGGTCCGCGAGCAATCATCTTTACCTATTTCTATTTCCCGCATTGAGCCCGGAGGCATAGTACCAAACTTATTCTATTCGAGTTATGGGGAAAATGTATCGGATCTTCATCAGCCCTTTTCACTGGTCGGGGAGGAAACATCTCCATTTCAAACCTCTGTTTATAGGATACGAGAGTCTAGTGAAATACTAGCCAGTACAAAAGCCTAAGTTCCGGTTTCGTCGCGCCGGTCTATCAGGTTGGCACCTGATTCCGGCGTCGGGATAAATACTTTAGCGCGCAAAAAAAAGCTTGTTTGATTCTTGTTTTTGACAAACTGGAGAATCAGGCATCCGCCTGCCTAGCGAACTCCAGTCAGTTAATCCAGGACAGAGGTTTAGTCCTTATGGGATAAAATGCTTTCCAAGTCTTCTTTTATCGAGCCCTTCAGCATGCTCGGTGCATTCGGGTCTGATAAGACCGACGACATGAAGTTCCTTGCTTTGTGCGAAAGTGATGGGTGGTGGCAAAGTCGGAACCTCCGGATGCGCTGTCGGCTCGGAATTGTGCGCCGGGATCCTGAGCCAGGAGAATCAGGCTACAATTCGCGGCTATCTGCGTGCGGTTTCGCCGCGTACTTTCCAACCATCTCCATCAATCGGCGTGCATTCAGGGGAGCCCGGGTGTTGACGTCGTTGTTGAAATAGGCAAATCCTTTCAATCCCTGATGCGCGGACCGCCGCAAGTGTTCGGCCCAGGGTTCGAGTTCTTGATCGGTATAATCGTGCGCCGGGCCATCTTTTAAGCCGTGAAAACGCACGTAGACAAAGTTGGCTGTCGGCTGGAAATGCATTGGCATGGCTAAAGAACTGACTGCCACATTGGCGATACGGTGGCGCTTAAGGACATCTTCAATCTCTTTATCAAGCCAGGAGGGATGACGAAATTCTATGGCGTGCGCGAAGCGGCGAGGTAGCGATTTAGCAAATTGGGTGATTCTTTCGGTATTCTTGGTAAAATTAGGCGGTAATTGCCATAAGATTGGACCCAGCCGGTCGCCTAGAAGGCGGCAACGATCGAGTAAAAGCTTGAACGATTTGGCACCTGGCTTTAATCGCTTGAAATGGGTGACTGCCCGACTCCCTTTGACGGCGTAAAGAAATCCCGGCGGAGCTGTTTTCCGCCAGGTGCTAAAAGCGCTTTCCTCGGGTAGACGATAGAAACTGGCGTTGATTTCAACAGTGGGAAACTGGGTTACATAAAACTCAAGGTGGCGTTTGGCTGGGTAACCCTTCGGATAAAAAGAGTTTGCCCAGCCTTTGTACATCCAGCCGCTGGTTCCGATATAGGTCTTAGCGGATCTCACAGTCACATACCGGAATCGCTCCTGACCGTGAAACTTCTCGGCCGGCGAATCGTATTCTAGATACGTTGTTTATTCGCTATTTGCGAGCGGCGCCCACGTTGACCTGACTTTCGGCGATCGCGGTAAGCTTCTCGTTGGCTTCACTTTCCTCGTTGAGGGTTTGCTGCAGGACGTTCGCAACCTCCCCCTCGCCAAGTCGACGAGCCAAAGTACGAGCCGTGCCATAACCAGCCATCTCATAGTGCTCGACTCTCTGGGCGGCACCGATCAGTCCGGCGTCACGTACATCGGCATCGCCTTCCGCTTTAATGATTAGCTCCCCTTCTTTGATCAGCCCTTTCATTGCTTCACACGTTTCTCCGGCGGCTTTCTCATTCATACCGGCGAATATATGTTCGAGGCGCGAAGCGTGCTGCTTCGTTTGCTCAAGGTGGTGATTAAATGCGGACTTCAGATCAGGCGCCTTCGCAGCCTTAGCCATCTTTGGAAGTGCCTCGGTGAGCTGCTGTTCCGCATTGTACAGATCACGCAGTTCTTCGAGCAACAGATCACGAAGGGAATTCAACTTTAAGGATGTAAATCTCATACAGATCTGGTTCGCGGCTGGGCCCGCAAAGGGTTTTCTAACCCATGGCTTTCGCCACGGCCAGTGCCCACGACGAACACCGTCTAGTGGGAGCGCACCTGTAATCAGCCACTCCGAGACGCTTTAATGATTTTTTGCGCGGCTGATTTTCCGCTGGCGAGCGCCGCATGCACGGTGCCGTTAGCCCCTTGGAAATCGGTAGCTTCGCCGGCAAAAAAGATGGTGTCGTTCACCGGCTTGGCCAGGATTTGGGCGGCTTTTAACCCGCCGACTTTAGGATAGCTGTAGGCGCCCCGCGAAAATGGATCGTTGCTCCAATCGTAATAGTGAATCCTGTCAGCCCGTTCCCGTAGCCAACGCCCAGGTTTGGCAAAGATTCGACTCAAGGACTCGATCGCCCGATCCAGGAGCTCCTCTCGCGAGAGATTGATCAATTTCTCAGCGGCAGGTCCACCCGCCCAGCCGGTTAAGGTATTCGAGGTCAGAGGTTCCTGCGTCCACCAGGTCGGCATATCCACATCGAATGAAATAGCAAACCCCAACCGGCCGTGGTTGCTCCAAAATGGCTCCTTGAAGCTGATCATGAGCTTAACCACATGACCTACCTCCAGATGCCCGAGCGCCGCCTCCTTTTGCGACAGTGGCGGAATGAATTGGATGGCCCCGCGCCTCCCTGATGATGCCTGTAGTACACCAAGCGGCACAGTGACAAGCAATCGGACTGCAAAGAAGTCCCGATTGCCGTTCGGCGTGTCGGCCGCAATCCCAATCTGGCCGCGTCGCCAGCGAATTTCCCTCACCTCTGTTTGCAAATGTAAAGACTCACGCGGAAGTCCGGTGGCCAGCCAATCGATCAGCGATCCATAACTGCCGGGAAGACGGAATTGCCTTTGTCCCTCAATTTCGGCCGCCGCACGATCAGCAATGGCAATTGCGGGCGCGCTGATCAGCTCAGCATGAGCTGCATTGAAGCCCTCGACATAGGATCTGGCTACAAGTTTTTCGAACGGTGATGCTTGAGCCTCCGCCAGGAACTGGTCATATGAGATCTCACGAGTGGGGTTGATCTGTGAATCGACTCTTTGGATGATTTCCCAGTACTCCGGGCATGGTCGAAGGCCTTCTTTGCTCGAAACCATTCGGGTACCAGCGCTTTCCACCACTTCCAGCTGCGCCTTCTCCAGGATTGACCAAATTGCCGGAGGCTTTCCGTGCACGAACTCGGCACCGAGTTCCACCAGCGAATGCGTCGAGTGATCGGTGAGGATTCGTCCACCAATCCGATCGCGGGCTTCCAAAACCACCAGATTAAGCCCGACGGAATGAAGCTCGCGCCAAGCGGCGAGACCGGCTGCTCCGGCGCCAATGATCAATACGTCGATAGACTTTTCGGGTTGCATCAGATAATTGCCAGGGTTCTCTCTTTGATCGGAACTGGCGGAGTTCTGTTCTCAAATCTTCGGCCAGTTCGAAAGCGCAGTCGGGGTCGCATATCCGAACCTCTCATATGAA
The DNA here is from genome assembly GCA_041167675.1 of Verrucomicrobiota bacterium. Classification (GTDB taxonomy): domain Bacteria; phylum Verrucomicrobiota; class Verrucomicrobiia; order Chthoniobacterales; family JAFAMB01; genus DASTDH01. The sequence continues at coordinate 2,088 of JBEEIB010000524.1, read as the reverse complement.
AGCTGCACAAAAGGCTGCCGCTAAGAAGAACATCAAGAAAGCCGCGACGGTAGCGAAAAAGAAGAGAACGGTTGCGCATCTATCTAAGGCAACACGGACAGCCCTGGGCAAGGAAGGCGCAAAAGCGGCGAAAAAAAGCGGCAAGCACGCAAGAAATGATAGATGAAACAAATTAGCCGGTGACGATTCCCACCAATGCGGAGAGGATAGCAGTCGGACGATTGGCAGCGCACGGTGCACCCTCCCAAATTACCCTCCCTGACACAACGCCGCCGCTTCTTGAGCTACCTGCCAGCTCTCGTGCGATTCGATTACAAAAACGCGGACTTTGGAATCGTCGGCCGAGATCTCCGTGTCGCCACTCGCTTCAAGGTTTCTTTTCGGATCCAGTTTCAGCCCCAGACAAGAGAACGGCTGGCAAGCGGCTGCCCGCAACGACGGCTCTGACTCGCCAATTACATCAGTAAAGGCGAGAACATCACAGCCGCCCAGGCTTGCTATCATGCCTCCTATTCCGGCTCGTAGCCGATGGATAAAGACATCCAAGGCGAGACGTGCTCGGTCATTACCTTTTTCCGCTTCTGGAATAATGATTCGAGTATCACCAGGAAGTCCGGCCAGCCCAGATAACCCGGATCGTTGGTTCAGCAAACGATCAAGCTCATCTACATTTATACCTGTTCGCAGTAAATAAATGAGAATACCGGGATCGATCGCTCCCGATCTGGTGCACATGGCGATTCCATCGAGCGGAGAAAATCCCATGGTCGTATCTATGCTCTTGCTACCAAGCACTGCGGCCAGAGAGCAGCCACCACCCAGATGACACAGAATGAGTTTGCGATCGGCTGAGCCGCCCAAAATGTCGGCGATGCGGCTAGTCGCGTAACGAAAGCTGGAGCCATGAAAGCCATATCGGACGATTCCTTCTTTGATCCAGCTGAACGGACCAGCATAGGTTTTTGCTTCTCGCGGGAGTGACTGATGAAAGGCCGTGTCGAATACGGCGACCTGCCGAGTGGTCGAACCGAATTTCGTTTTAGCCGCCCTGATGCCTCGAAGTTGTACCGGATTGTGCAGCGGAGAGAGTGCTCCCAACCGATCGATTTCTTTTTCGACGTCATCATCAATTTCCACTGCATCGGCGTAACGAGAGCCGCCGTGAACAATCCGGTGGGCGACAGCATCGATATCGGAGAGCTTGCCTAAAACGCGGGTATCACCCTGCACCATGAGATCGAAAGTAAAAAGGAGTCGTTCCTCGATAGCGGTATTATTGCCAACCTCCGTCCGATACGGAGTTCCGTTTACTTTTAAAAAAACGAAAAACTTTCCGGCAGGTTGACCGGGCGCAGTCGTGTCGATTTTTGCCTCCCATATTGGTACCTTGGCGAGCTCGTCGTTGCGGTTGCCGCCTTGATTGGAAAACAGCAACACCTTTTGGCTGCCGCTTCCAATGTTTAGACTAACAATGTTCATTGGGACCCCGAATTGTTCGCAAGCGGTGGGAATGAAGGTCCTGGCATAATCGCCGGCTAAAGGCGAAATGCTTTGAGCCGAGAACCGAAAACCCATCGAGTAAGAACCGCTTTTCCAGCTTCGTGCGATCATCAGATATGACCTCGAAAGTGGCTGATAATAAAAAGATTGGGGAGATCATCGGATCAATCAAGGTTGGTATGCTGACGACCGTGCAAGCAAACGGAGAACTTCGCAGCCGGCCGATGCTTTGTGCGGACTGTGATTTTGACAGCCTCTGGTTTTTGGTCAAGGAATCGAAGCCACTCATTGCTGAAGCGATCGGCAATCGAGTCGTCAATGTTGCTTTTGCCAGCCCCGAAAAGAAGCAATACGCCTCTGTCACCGGTCTCGCTCAGCTAGTCGAAGACGAAAAGATGATCCAAAAACTGTGGCGTCCCGAGTTGAAGTCTTATTTCCCAAAAGGCCTGGAAGAACCAGATCTCGCGCTTCTCCGGGTCGACATTCATCACGCCGAGGCGTGGGACGGCGATACTAAGGTGTAGAAAGCGTCTGCCAAACACGGATTGTCTCGGGCGGAGTCACGATTCGATTGGAGCAATCGATTCC
>JBEEIB010000523.1:0-3139 GCA_041167675.1 Verrucomicrobiota bacterium | reverse complement strand
GTAGCCCGCTCCCGCGTTCGGAATGGCAAACAGCAGGCAGCCAATAGCCAAAATGAAAATGCCAACGGGCACCGCTTTCTTCGCGCCGACGCGGTCCAGCGCAGCACCGGCGATAAGGCTGGTGATTGAGTAGGTGTAGTAATAGGTTCCGAGGATAGCGCTGACGCCGATGGCCGTGGTGCCAAATGCGGTTGCGAGATGCTCGATCATCACCGCCGGCGCTGACCTGGATGCATACTCGAGAAAGTAGAAGCAGAGGGCGAGTCCCCAGGCGATTTGGTAGCCGCGAATTCGCCATCCGCTGGTGGCGTCGGCCACAAGAGGTGCTGTGATTGGGTTTGTTGTCATTTGAGGACTCGCTTTTCAGGTTCGCTAGCGAAACAGGTTGGTCTTGGCGAGATCGATGACTTCATCGCCGCGTCCGTTGAGAACCGCTTTCAGCATAAACAGGGAGAAGCCCTTGGCTTGCTCCACCGTGATCGTCGGAGGCATCGCGAGTTCCTGACGCGCGACGAACACCTCAACCACCGCGGGACCATCGTGCTTCAGAGCTTGCGCAATCATCGGCTCGACCTGGTCCGGCGTTCTCGCTGTTAATCCCAGAAGGCCCGAACCTTCTGCGATCTTCGCGAAATCTGGACTCTGCAGGTCGGTTGCAAATTCGAGAAAACCGGAGGCCTTCTGCTCCAGTTCCACAAAAGCCAGGGATTCATTCTTGAAGATGATTACTTTCACCGGCAATTTCTGTTGTTTCAGGGTAATGACATCCCCCATGAGCATCGAGAAACCGCCATCGCCCGAGAGCGAGATGACCTGGCGACCTGGATAGGCAGCTTGCGCTCCGATAGCCTGAGGCATTGCGTTGGCCATAGAGCCATGATTGAAAGAGCCAAGAAGACGCCGTTGCCCGTTCATCGTGAGATAGCGTGCGGACCAAATTACGGGTGTACCTACGTCGCAAGTAAAGACCGCGTCTTCGGCTGCTAGTTTGTCGATCACCCGAGCAACATATTGAGGATGGATTGGAGGTTTGTTGGAGTTGCTGGTTGCCAGGTCATCCAAACCTTTGCGTGTTTTGCGATAGTGTTCGACCGAGTCTTGCAAATGCTGTTGGTATTGGTTCTGCTCCAGCTTTGGTAGCAGCGCTCGCAGAGTAGTCTTCGTGTCTCCAATGAAGCCAAAGTCCAGCTTGCTCCGACGTCCGAGGTGCTCGCCGCGAACGTCGATCTGCACGATGGTCGCGTCCTTGGGATAGAAATCGCGGTATGGAAAGTCCGTTCCGAGCATCAATAAGACTTCGCAATTCATCATCGCGTGATAGCCGGAAGAGAACCCGAGCAGTCCTGTCATGCCCACGTCAAACGGGTTGTCGTATTCGATGAATTCTTTACCGCGAAAAGCATGCACGATGGGAGCCTGGAGCTTGCCGGCAACCTCCATCAGCTCCGCATGGGCTCCAGCGCAACCGGCACCGCCCAGGACGGTGATCTTTTCCGATCGATTCAGAAGTTCGGCAAGGATGTTGAGCTCTTCATCCGATGGACAAACGCTGGATTTCTGTTCGTGAAAACGTACACGCGGACCGTGGACGGCATCTTTCAGAGCTACATCCCCGGGCAACACAATCACGGCGACGCCACGCTTGGAGATCGCCGTCTGAATGGCGGTTTCCAGGATGCGCGGCATCTGGTCGGGGTCGGAGACGAGCTCGCAGTAGTGGCTGCATTGCGCGAAGATATGTTTCGGGTCAGTCTCCTGAAAGTATCCGCTGCCAATCTCCCGACTCGGAATATGTGCGGCAATAGCGAGTACTGGAACATTGTTGCGCTGACAATCGTAAAGGCCATTGATCAAATGCATGTTCCCGGGCCCGCAGCTCCCGGCGCAGACCGCTAATTTCCCGGTGAGATGTGCCTCGGCTCCCGCAGCAAAGGCTCCCACCTCTTCATGTCTCACGTGTATCCAATCAATATTCTTTTTTATGCGTATTGAGTCCGTGATGCCGTTCAGCGAGTCGCCGACAACGCCATAGATTCTCTGGACACCTGCTTCCGCAAGAACATCCACCAACAATTCCGCGACTTTCTTTGTCATGCCGCCACCTTTCGTTGGCTTTTGGCCATACCTTGCGGAATGAGACAGTGCAATTCGTTTTCCACCAAAGAGGGCGGCAAGACCTTGTAGATGCATAAGATAAAGCGGAGCATCGAGTATGCTGGCCAAGCGTCCAGCGTTTTCGTCAAGCCGTTGACATAGCAGAGCGTGCTCGCAGGCATATGCAGCAAGTGGCATTCGAGATTTGCCCTTCACTCGCGGAGCACAACAATTCGGTTAAGGATCAAACAAGGAATGGCAGCCCGCGCTGGCGGACACTGCGCCAGAGCGAGGCTCGGGCCGCGCGAAAGAATAACTACGACCGCAGTACGGACTAGTGGGTTAGAGCTTGATGGAGTGGCGAGGACGTACTTTGAAACGTTGCGGACAACTCATCCTGACAGCGCTGAATTCCTTTAGCTAAAAGCGCATGAGGGCATCCATTGCGAACATTAACTGCCCTTTTCGTGTGCCGTTATCCCAAGGCCGCGCACTGAAAGCGTATTCGTATCTCACCTCCGGCCGGACGGAGACCAACTCATTGAACCGGTGAGTCACGCCGACAGTCCAACTCGCCATTGTCGTGGCAAATCCGGACCGCTCTCCTTTGAAATCGACAATGTAATCGATCGGGCGAACCGTGAGAAAGTCCTTCTTTGCGAATTTCCATTCGGTGTAGTTAACAATGCCGAACGCCGGAGCATTCCCTGGAATTAGCGCGCCGGGGCCTACGTTTTGAAACCAAGAATGTGGGGGTCCGCTGTTCACAGTCCCGCCGACGAGCGCATGCGTCTGAAAGATGTAATATGCTTCTGTCGAGGTCACAAGCGTCCCGGCTTCGTTAAATCTGTGAGTCCAAGTGAGATTGAACTGTTGGAGGTTATCGTGTCCATCCTTGAACTTGCCGCCGTTCAAGGAATCGATGCCGCCCCCAAGGGAGTCGTTGTTAGTTTTCGATGTACACCGAACCAAGGCCAACGCCGTTGGGTGCGCTGCGCCGTTACAAGGAGCAATGTCGTCGCCCGCGTGTATCCCAAACAGGATC
>JBEEIB010000522.1:0-57461 GCA_041167675.1 Verrucomicrobiota bacterium | reverse complement strand
ATCTTCGCTCATGGCTTAGCCGGTGTTGCGGAAGGTACCTCGCTTGCGGGATTGGGTGAGGGTTGATTGCCAGTCGGCGCAGGAACTGGCTTTTGCGCCGGTGATCCGGCAGTCGAAGGTGTTGGGTTGGGAGCGGGCGAAGTGATTGGCCCAGCGGCATGCGGGTGGTTGGCCGCCAAATCGGCGACCTCTAATTCCATTGCGCGATCGATCGGGATACCAACGACTCCCTTTCCTTTATCGATCCAGCGATAGCTAGTCAGCGCCTTCTGATTTTCAGTGTTGAGATCATTTAGGTTCTTTAAGCGCAATTCTCGGCGCCCGGGCTCGGAAGCAGCAATCGATTCCCGCTGATAGGTGACAAACCACACGAACCCAGCAAAGAGCAGAAGCAGCACGAGGATAGTAACCACGGTCGAAACAGAAAACCTCGAGGATTGGTTGGCGTCTGACATGGTCTAGTTGCTCACGTTAACGGACTCCAGCAATCGAGGGTCACGCGCAGGAAATAGCGAGGCGCCTCCCAAGCTACGCAGAAACAGGAACGCCAATGGAAACCCGATCGCGAAGAGCGTCGCCACATCCAACCAGCTCACCTGAACCCCAGTTGGATGGATAAATGGATCGATAGTAACGAAGATATCCAGCAGATGCATCGCGAGAACCCAAAGAGACATGAAAGCCAAAAACCTAGGAGTTCGCTTGGTGTACTGAAAGAGGAGATAAAGAAACGGAATAAAGAAGCGACCGACAACCAATGTGATGCTCAGGGTGTTCCACGAGCCGATATTCCGGCGCAGGAACCAACTCGTTTCTTCCGGGATGTTTCCATACCAAATCAGCATGTATTGGCTAAATCCGATGTAGCCCCAGAAGATGGAGAAACAAAAAAGCAGCTTGCCCATCATGTGGTAATGCTCGGCGTTCACAAAGCTTAGATAGCCTGCGTTCTTGAGTCCGAGCACAACTAGAATGATCAGCGCCATCGCTGCCCCAGCCGATCCGGCAAAAATGTACACTCCCCACATCGTCGACGCCCAGCGGTAATCGAGGGAAGCCAGCCAATCGAAGGCCATGAAAGTCGTACCCAACGCGAACAGGATAATCCCGACGAAAGAAAAACCGCGCATCTGAATGGACCAACGCGGATCGCCGTCTGAATCTTGCCGCACCGAGGTTCGACGGAAATAAATCGCTGCTCCCGCAAAATAGAGGAAATAGAGGGCTGCGCGGATCCAGAAGAAGGGCAGCGTCACCGATCCGAAGTGCAGTTCAAAATAGCCGATCTTATCTTCGAGGGCGGGATTAGCCTCGAGATGGTCCTTGGCGGTCAGCCAATTCCAGATCTCGAAGCGAAAAAGGACGAGCGGAATAAAGAACAGAACCATCCAGGGCAGTAGCGCGGCCAGGTTTTCCATCTGACGGCGGACAACAATCCCCCACCCGGAATCGGTGGCATGATGAACCAGAATCCAAAACAGACAGCCGATCAGAATGGTAAAAAAGTAGATGAATGCGAACAGCCAGGAGAAAGCGAATTGGCGCCGGAGTTCGCTACCGGCTGGCGCCAACAGGCCGGTGGTCAACACGATCCCCAAAAAAAGAATTCCAAGACCGAGCAAAACCAATAACAGACGATTTACTCTCTTCGACTGAAAAAGTTCGGGAGCGGGAACGTGGGAGTGGTTCATTTCTGGGAATCCAAAGCTTTACGTTGATCAGCCGGGATATCCCCGATCTTAGCGTACTGGCTCCGCTGCAATGCGCGGATGTAGGCAATAATCGCCCAACGATCCTTAACCGTGACCTTATCGCTGTAGGCCATCATCGTATTGTAACCATTTGTAATGGTGTTGAATATTTGGCCGTCTGCCATTTGGCGATATTTGTCTTGATGGTAGTTGGCAATGCTAAGCAGTCCGTATTTAGAGGTAATCCCGTTACCTTGTCCGGTAGCGCCGTGGCAAACTGCGCAATTGACCTGAAATTCTTTCTGTCCGCGCTTCAGTAGATCCATTGTTATCGGCACTTGCGGCGGTAAACCGGTTCCCCATTGGTCTCGCATTTTGCCGGTATTGTAATAGTCGGTGCCGGCGGTGAACTCTCCGAGCGGAGAGCTAATGTCATTCGGTACCTCTAAATTCTGGGTGGGATGACCAGGGATGTCGTACCCCATTGGAATAGTCCCTTGCACCGGCGGGCGAGCAGCTCTGCCATCCGCGAAAAAGTCGCTCGGCTTCTGAAATTTAACCTTAGATTGCCGCTTCATGTCGCCAAAGAACTCGATCGGCGGAGCCGTACTATGCTCTCCGCGCGTACCAAGCAGCGCGACAGCCAAAGCGCAGAACAAGACAAACCCGATGAGGAAATTCTTAATCATGCTCGTAAAGCAACGTCACGTCCTTCCCGCCAATTTCTTCCAAGAACTCGCGGGTAACAGTATCCGAGAAGCGGGGATCCGAGGCTTCAATGATCAGGAAAAATGCATCATCGGTAACGCGCCGGAACTGTTCATAATCAAAAATCGGGTGGTGTAATCGCGGCAAGCGGTTCATGACGAACACGCCGAAGAAGGCAGTAAACGCCGAGAACAACACGGTTAACTCAAACATGACCGGGAAAAACGCGGGCACCGTAAAAAAGTTGACCGGTTTTCCGTGAACGATGAGCGGATACAGAAAAGAAGAAGGGATAAACTCCAGCGAAGCCGCAGTGAGGAATCCGGTAAGACCGCCGCAAAAGATAATGTACCCGAGCGGCGATTTGCCGAGACCCATCGCCTTGTTCATTCCGTGAATCGGAAACGGGGAGTGAACGTCCCAGAAGCGATAACCTTTGTCGCGGACCCGTTCCGCTGCCTGGTAGAGAGTGGTAGCAGAAGGAAATTCGGCGATCACTCCCAGAGTCTTTCTTCGAGCAGCCGCTGCTGTCATACGTGCGCCTCCTTGATGGATTCGGTGCCGCCAATCGCCGGCGGATGGTAATGAGGATCGGCCTCTGGAAGAACCGTCTTCACTTCCGACATGGCGATCATCGGAAAGAAGCGGATGAATATGAGGAAAAAGGTGGTGAATATGCCGAAGGTGCCGGCGAAGGTCATCACATCGACCCAGGTCGGATAGTACATTCCCCAACTCGACGGCAGAAAATCACGGGTCAAAGAAACGGCGATGATGACAAACCGCTCGTACCACATACCCGCATTCACGCACATGCAGACAAAAAAGACGGTAATGAGGTTTCGTCGGAACGCGCGTACCCAAAACAGCTGGGGGATCACGACGTTGCACGTGAACATTGACCAGGCGGCCCACCAATACGGCCCGAAATAGCGGTTGATAAAGGCGAATCGTTCAAACGGATTGGCTCCGTAAAACGCGACGAAGAATTCCATCGTGTAGGCATAGCCGACGATCGAACCGGTCAGCAGAATGATCTTACACATCACATCGATGTGATTCCAGGTGAACACATCGTGCAGCTTGTAAATCGAGCGCGCAGGCAACATGAGCGTGAGCACCATGGCGAAGCCGCCGAAGATCGCCCCAGCCACGAAATACGGTGGGAAAATCGTTGTGTGCCAACCCGGAATGAGCGATGTCGCAAAATCAAAGGAGACGGTGGAGTGCACCGACAGAACCAGCGGAGTCGAAAGACCAGCTAGAATCAGATAGGCCATTTCGTAATGGCGCCATTGCCGATTTCCGCCCCGCCAGCCAAGCGCGAGCAGGCCGTAAAAGAATTTACCTACCTTGCTCCGCGCTCGATCGCGCATCGTCGCCAGGTCGGGAACTAACCCCAAAAACCAAAACAACACGGAAACGGTAAAGTACGTCGAAACAGCAAATACGTCCCACAGAAGCGGGCTGCGGAAGTTGGGCCAAATCCAATTCGGATTGGGCACCGGCGCCATAAACCAAACCATCCAGACGCGGCCAACGTGAATTCCCGGGTAGATGGCCGCACAGATGACGGCGAAAAGGGTCATCGCTTCTGACGCTCGGTTAATCGATGTTCGCCACTTCTGGCGGCAGAGGAATAGGATAGCCGAAATAAGCGTTCCAGCGTGACCGATACCGATCCAAAACACGAAGTTGGTGATATCCCAGGCCCAGCCGACCGGAATATTGTTTCCCCAGACACCGACTCCAGTAAACAACAGGTAAAGAATACAAAAAACGCCGAAGGCAGCGATCGAGCCGGTGATCGCAATCGTAATATACCACCACAACGGCGTCTTCTGCTCTGGAATACCAGCGATCAGGTTGGTGATCCAGGACATCGAACGATTGTTCAACACCATCGGTGGCCGGGGCAGTCGTTCCTCAAAAGGAACCGTCGCAGGAGCGTGAGTTTCAGCCATTACGCATTTCCTCCTTCAGACTCGGCCCGAGCCGCCGGTCCAACCCGCTCCTCCACCGGTTCATAGTTCCCGTTAATGTGCCCAATCTTCGCCGCACCTGGCATTTTTGGGTTTGGATTGCGAAGACGTGCAAGGTAGCTCGTTCGGGTCTGGATGTTCAGGTATTCGAGCAAGTGATAATTTTGGGGAAGATTACGGAGCTTCGCAACTTGGCTTTCCGGATCTTTGATGTCGCCGAACACGATGGCCTCGGCCGGACAGGCCTGTTGACAGGCCGACTTAATACTGTCGGTCGGAATCGTGAGATCTCCCTTAACTCCCGCTTTGATGCGTTGGGAAATCTTAGCGGTCTCGATTCTCTGCACACAGTATGTGCATTTTTCCATTACTCCACGCGAACGGACCGTCACGTTTGGATTCTTCTGGAGCTTCGAGATCTCCTCCATTCCCCACTCACCAAGGGGCCCGAGATAAAGTTGCTGTTTGCCTTGGAAACCCGGTAAGCCGTTTTCGATTTTATCGAGTACCGGCCGATCGTTGTAGTTGAAGAAATTGAATCGGCGAACCTTGAACGGACAGTTGTTGGAACAATACCGCGTTCCGATGCAGCGATTGTACACCATCACGTTCAGTCCATCTTCGCTGTGCACCGTTGCATTCACCGGGCAAACCGTCTCGCATGGCGCATTCTCACAGTGCTGGCACATCATCGGCTCAACCACCATCTCTGGATCCTCTTCCAGATGGGGATTGTTGACGTCACCATCAGCGCTCGAGAAATAGCGGTCGACCCTGATCCAGTGCATTTCGCGACCACTCTCGACTTGATCTTTTCCTACAATCGGGATGTTATTTTCGGCCTGGCAGGCTACCACACACGCCGAGCACCCAATGCACGTATTAAGGTCTACCACCATCCCCCATTGATTGGGAGCATTGAGCGGCGGATGAGAATAGAGCGAAATATTGGGCTCAATGTCTTTGTCCATCCACACCTTCTTGGCAAAAGCGGGGTTGGATTCGTATTCCTGCGCAGTGCCCTCGCGGATCAGGGCGCGACCTTCCATGCTGTGATGCAGCTGTGTCCGGATAAGCTTGTATCCTCCAGGTTGCACCTTTTTTATGGTCGCACCGGTCGCGAAATAAGGCCCGTCACTGCTTCGCAGGAGGTAGGCATTAAAGCCGGTACCATGGCCTACTTTACCAACAGCACTCCGGCCATAACCAAGTGACAACGACAATGAGAAGTCCGCTTGGCCAGGCGCGATCAAGATTGCAGCGATCAATCGGCGCTCAGCCACTGAAATTTCTACCAAATCGCCATCCGCTACCTGCAGAGCCTTTGCGGTCGCCTTACTAATCTGTACCGCATTGTCCCAGGTCAACTTCGTAATCGGATCCGGCAGCTCTTGCAGCCAAGCATTGTTCGCATAGCGGCCATCATCGACCTTATAATCCGCCGGGAAGACTATTTCGATCGCACTCGGATTAACTGGACCAGGTAGCACCGCCCCTTGGAGCAAAGTAGGAATCCGATCGGTGTTGAACGAGGTGCTCGCGACCGGGTAGAAGCTGTCTTTAATGTAGCCCTGACGGAGAAAAGCGGTCCAGGCCTCTTCGAAATCGCCGCTGCCAACGATAGACTTGAAAGTTTCGCGGACGGCATCAGCGCCAGAAGGAAGAGATAGCAACTTGGCAAGCAGATCAAGCTGAGACCATCCCCCAAAGAGAGGAAGGATCATCGGCTGAACCGGCAAGTACGTCCCATTGGGAGCGCGCTGGTCGCCCCACGATTCAAGAAAGTGAGCCTCCGGAACATGCCATTTGGTTCCCGCGGTTGTCTCGTCCTCATAATAACCTAGCCGGAGAATCTCGGGGACTTTCTGCTGCACTGATTCCGCCCATCGAAGATCGACCGGCGCGGTATACGCGGGGTTACCGGCTAAGATGAACAACCGCTTAATCGAACCTGATTTCGCTCGGGCAGCCAAATCGGGCAGGCTGCCACCCTTGAATTCGGTCCGCTGCAGGATACGAAGGGTCGCACCCAGCGCACTCACCGCGTTGTTCATGGCAAAGACTAAGCCGTGGATCCAGGCCGGATAACGGCTACCGAGTAAGAGCAGGCTTTGTCCTTTGTGGGTGACCAGATCGTTGGCGCACTCCGTCAGCCAAACATCGTCGAATCCGGCAGCACCTTGCTTCACTTGGCTGACCATCGCGGCGAGCACTCGATCGTTTGTCGCCGCCGCCAACTTACCTGCCAGAGCCAAAGCAAAAGCAGGGACCTGGGACGCGGCGCAACGCAACCGGTGATCAGCCATTCCACCGGTAAGCGTAAACCGGTTCTCTACACTGTAGAGGCGGTTCATGTTTTTGGCGGACCCTTGAGCGCGCCGCCGGGCGCTGAAAGCCTTTACTCCATCGACCGTCTGCTCGATTCCAAGGAAATCGGAGTCGAGCGACAAGATTACGCTCGCTTGATCAAACGCAGGCCGGAGAACGACGTCGGCGCCAAACAATGTTTCGACCGCCTGCTCATATTGGCCGGTCACTAAAGGATCGTCGAAATAAATCTCCGCCTGGGGATATCGTTGCTTGAAGGCGGTTAAAAATCGATCCCGCGTCGGCGATTGCTGATAGTCGAGAAGCAACGCGAATCCGGCGCCCTGATTTTGCTGGAGCTCACCTTGAACCTTTTTCAGGTAGGCTTCCAGTTTATCTGCCGAGGTCGCTTTACCCTCCTCCAGCACAGTTTTGGTCCGATCTGGATCGTATAAATTCAGAATTGCGGCTTGAGCGAATGCATCGGTACCACCATTGCTCGAGGGAACGAGAGGATTGCCTTCGAGTTTCGTCGGGCGGCCCTCGAAAGTGGTTGCGACCAGCGGCAGCCCGCCGAGACGCGTTGGCATGGAAGTGGAGTAAAGAACAGCCTTACCCGGAATCTGCCACTCGACGCTCTTGGTATAAGGAACAATGTAAGATTCTGGCCGCCGGCAGCCACTCAATCCCACACCGGCTAGCGCTACAGAAGCGCCCATCAGTCGCACGAAATTACGGCGTGAAACTCCATCGATCTCAAGCTCTGCAGCTCCGGCCGGGAACTCCCTTTGGAGCCATTGCTGAAATTCCGGCGTATTCGATAACTCTTCGAGGCCACGCCAATAACGTTTCCCGGCCCGATCCTCTTGGGGATGATGAAAAACTCTCTTCATTAGCGGTGGCACCCCGCGCAATTTTGCGGCGGCGCAATGTTCCATTGTTGCTGCAATTGAGTCCCGATCTGCTCCTGCGATTTTCCGCCTTCGGGTTTCCAATCGAGATTAAACACCTCGCTGACCGGACGCAGATTGGTTTCCGGATGGCGGTGGCAATTCAAGCACCAGCCCATAGTCAACGGCTCATGCTGATAGACCGCCGACATATGATTGATCTGCCCGTGACAGCTGACGCAGCTGATGCCCCGATTCACATGAACTGCATGATTAAAATAAGCGAAATCAGGTATTTGATGGACCCGAACCCAATGCATCGGCTGCCCGGTTTCCCAGCTCTGCTTCACGGCCCAAAGCCTTGGATCATTGGCCAATACCTGCTGGTGGCAATTCATACAGGTCTGGGTGGTCGGTACATTCGAAGCAGACGACACCTCTACGTACGAGTGACAGTATCGGCAATCCATGCCCAACTGGTTGACATGCACGTCGTGCGGAAACGCAACCGGCTGGACCGGTTGATATCCCTGCCGCATGTATTCTGGCGTTAAATACCACCAGTAGGCGGCTGAAGCTGCGCCGCCTATTACTAGCAGGCAGAAAATTATTTTGAGCGGTAGGTAATTAGTCCAGCGCGGAAAAAAGTTAGCCATTCGTCGGCGAGATCGCCCTCTCCGATCCGCGCAAACCAACTTCGCGGCCAGATCCGAGTACAAGCAAAATGTTGGGGGTTAAGAAAACGGTTTTCACGCCTCATGTCGGAACCTCGATGGCGATCGAGAATATTGCGTTCGACTCCTTACGCAACCAATTTCTTGATCGATTCTCGCACCAGCCACGATCACCGACGCGAGTAACTCTGTAGCTTCAGGCGAAAGGGTCCGTCAAATGAGATTTTTAAGCAGAATGCGGAAACACGGAATACATGGGTTGTTAAAATTCCAAGAAATCCTCCGTCCCGTATTGACGTTCGGCGTTCGGCATTCCTGGGGTGCGGGCTCATGGCGATCCCGGAGGGGACAGTACGAAAGTAGCCGGCACGAAAATGCAGGAATCGAGAGAGAAGCGCCTTCCTGTCCTGAGCGGGACGGCAGAAACGTTCGGCTCTTCGCCTCCAAAGCGACCCTCCGAGCGCAGGTGGTTGATCGATCGTCCCGATCCGCACGTATTTGGTCTAAGAAACGCTAAACCCAGCACTGAAGTGCTGGGTTTCTATCATTGCGTTTCCTCCGAGAGGACAGGCGCCACTACCGAAAATGCCGCTTACGTTTCGGTTTCCGGCTGAAGGGCGGATTCGGCTTCGGCATTGCGTTCCTTCATTGCTGCCTTGCGGCTCAATTTGACGCGTCCCTTCTCGTCAATCCCGATGCATTTCACCCAAACTAGATCACCGACTTTCACTACATCCTCGACATTTTTCACCCGGAAATCCGCTAGCTCAGAAATATGAACGAGACCGTCTTTTCCTGGCATCACTTCAACAAATGCGCCGAATTCTTTGATCGAAACCACCCGTCCGTGATAGCTCTCACCGACTTCGATTTCCTTGGTCATTCCCGAAATGATCTCTTTCGCCCGGTTCAAGCTATCGCGACTGGCCGAATAGATGTGAACGGATCCATCATCATCGATATTAATCTCCGCGCCGGTTTCAGCTACGATGCCTTTGATCGTCTTGCCGCCGGGACCGATGAGCAGACCGATCTTATCCGGATGAATCTTAACCGTTTCAATGCGCGGCGCGTATTGACTGAGTTCTTTCCTTGGCGTCTGAATCGCTTCGTTCATGACATCGAGCACCTTCATGCGGGCGTCGCGCGCCTCACGAATGGCCTCGGCCATGATCGGGTGAGAGATTCCTGGAAGTTTTAGATCGAGCTGGAATCCCGTTACTCCCTCTCGGGTACCGCACAGTTTGAAATCCATATCGCCGAAATGATCTTCGGAACCGATGATATCGGTAAGGGTGGTGTAGCGCGCGAGATGATCGCCCTGGAATTCTGTAACCAACCCGACAGAAATGCCGGCCACCGGCTTACGGATGGGTACTCCGGCGTCCATCAATGCCATGACGCCGGCACAGACCGTGGCCATGGAAGTTGAGCCATTCGATTCCATCACTTCGCTGCTGACGCGGATCGCGTAAGGAAACTCTGCTTCTGATGGAATGATCGGAGCAATCGAGCGTTCGGCCAGCGCACCGTGTCCGATTTCGCGTCGGCTGGTACTGCCAAACCGGCCGGTTTCGCCGACACTGAACGGCGGAAAATTATAATGCAAAATGAACCGCTTACTCGGATCCCCGCCCGTATACGCGTCAATCATCTGGGCTTCTTCGGCCGAAGCGAGCGTGGCAAGTGCCAGCGCCTGAGTCTCTCCTCGTTGGAACAGGGCAGAGCCATGCGATCGCGGAAGTAAACCAACCTCACCCGCCAGCGTTCGCAAATCATGAAGACCGCGGCCATCGCAGCGTGTTTTCCGCTCAAGAATGCTGACTCGAAACGCTTTTTTCTGTAGGTAATCGAACGCTTGCGAAATTTCGAATGGCGTTGCGTCCGGATACTTAGCGAGAATCGTGGCATTGACTTCCTGCCGCAGCGCGTCGACCGCCTTACTTCGAGCAACCTTGCCCGGGGTATAAAGCGCGGCCTCGATTCGATCACCGGCCACTTGGTAGGCAATTTCGAGCAAGTCATCTCGGACCGAGAGCAGCTGGACCTCCCGTTTGGGCTTCCCCGCCACTGCGGTAAGTTCTTTTTGCATGTCCACAATCTCGCGAACATAGGGCTGAGCAAATTCAAGTGCTCGAATGAAATCCTCTTCTGAGATTTCATCAGCCGCGCCCTCAATCATCACCACCTCTTCCGCACTGCCGACATATACTAGATCCAGATCGCTTTGCTGGCGTTGAGTATGAGTCGGATTTACCACGAACTCACCATTGATTCGCGCGATACGCACAGCGCCGATTGGTCCGGCGAACGGGATATCAGAGATGCTAAGCGCGGCCGAGGCTCCGGTGATACTGAGAATATCGGGATCGTTCTCTCCGTCCGCGCTGAGAAGCACGCTGATTACCTGGGTATCGTAAAAATAGCCTTTGGGAAACAGCGGGCGAAGAGGACGATCTGTCATTCGCGAAGTCAACGTCTCCTTCTCGGAGGGGCGACCTTCGCGCTTGAAATAACCACCTGGAAATTTTCCAACCGCCGCCGCCTTCTCGCGGTAGTCAACGGTAAGCGGGAAAAAATCCTGGCCCTCCTTCACAGTGGTAGCTGAGACGGCTGCCACCAGGATAAGGGTATCTCCGGAACGAACGGTTACGGAGCCGTCGGCAAGTTTTGCCAGTTTGCCAGTCGAAATCGTGAGATCGGCTGACCCAATAACTTTCGAGACTTTAGATTCCATTTTTTGTCAAAGCTCTCGAGGAGTTGCCACGCCAACCTTTGCCCGTAGGTCAGAACCGCGCACCCGGCGCGGCTCAGACCTAAGACCAAGGTTGCCATCCGCTAAACCTCAAGAATATTGTTCGAAATGTCGCTCGACTTTCGTCGAAACTCCAGTTGCTGATAGATCGAACATCCATTAGCGACCAAACCCTGCGGAAGGCAAAGCTGTCTTCCGGCCAGAGAGTAGAGCCATCAGCGAAAAAGCCGCCCGACTGGACGGGCCCTTCTTCATTTACTTACGCAGGTTGAGCTTTTCAATTACTGCCTTATAACGCTCCTGCGACGTCCTTTTCAAGTAATCGAGCAAGCTTCTGCGGGTTGCCACCAACTTCAACAAACCCCGACGAGAGGAATGGTCTTTCCGATTCTCTTTCAGGTGCTCAGTCAGTTGATTAATCCGGTCGGTCAGCAGCGCGATTTGGACATCCGCACTACCGGTGTCTTTATCATGCAACCGAAACGCGCTCAGATCAATAGTTTCACTCGTGGCCATAGTTCTCAGGAGGGGTGAAGATATGGGAGAACTGCTCGGGCGCAAGCGATTAATTGCGCCGAAATCCGGCAGAAAGGGCTCCTGCGTATCCGGTACATCTGACTCGTCTTTGGGATATACCTCATCGGTCCTAGACGACCTATAGGACACATAGGACCTATACCAAACAGCGAATCGCTACCGGCTTCATGTCGACGTCCCTCCTTCCAGACCACCATCTTTCGAAAGCCTTACCAGCTCATCCGCCAGGGCGCCAAAGTTCTGCACAATCAGGCTTTCACCGAGTTGATTGATATTTACCTCGACGCCAAGCCGCTCTTCCAGATGCAATACAAATTCCACTAGCTCCAGGCTTTGTCTGATGACATCGCCAGCACAAAGCGATTCGATGTGGTCGGATGGGATAGCGGGAAAATGGGTCGTTATAAACTCCTTCATCGCCCCCACTACGGCTTCTCTTTGAATCATATCGAAGCCTCAAAGTTTGGTGCAAAGGCCGTATACCACATGGAATCCGGTTCCCATAGTGAGCCAGCGGACTTCTTGGGCAGAATGAGCGGTGTTCAATAACTCGTGCAAAATGTGTAAGATGCTAGCGCTGCTCATATTAGAAAAAGCTCGAAAATGCCGAATCGAGGGCTCCAGTGTCGCTCTGTCCAGCTCAAGCTTCTTTGCCAGGCTCAACAAAAGCATGATCCCAGCGGGATGGATCCCGCAGAGCGCGCCGCTCTTCTTGTCCCAGCCAATCTGCGCGGTTGCTTCGAGAATCTCGCGCCGCACGCTGCTCTCGAATCCCTCCGGGTCAGTCAACCCGAATCGATAGTAGTTCGAGCCTTTTTCCCATTGGATAAGGTCCGGTTCATTCCCGTGCCAGGACACAATTTTCTCCAGTTGCGCCGCTCCGTCGCCGGGTTCGGAAGACAACCAGACGCCGGCGGCTCCGTCTCCGAAGGTACAAACGCCTTGCCAATTCGATCGCTCGACCGATCTTGGGTCGGCCATAGTGGAGGTTGGTTCGACGACAACAATAAGAATGTCTCGGATTTCCGTTCCTAAATTCGCCCCGATCTGAAGCGCCCGCGAGCTGCCGGTACAACCGGCATTGGCCACGTCGAGCAAAAGCGCATGCCGATTCATCCGGTCTTGTACGATGTTGGCCATTTGATCGGCAAGACCCGGCATAGACAAGCCTGTACTTGATACCGCGATGACAGCGTCAAACTGGGCGGGACCATTTTTCGCGATTTCAACGGATACCGCCCGGAGTGAGTCTTCTGCTGCGCGCTCAAAAGCTTCAGCATGATCGGCAAACGAATCGAACTTTAGAAAATCCGGACGCTGAACATACCGGGTTCGGTGACCGATCAAAAAGAGGCTAATTAAGTCCAGTAGAGCCTTCCTTTCCTCCTGGCCCAGCCATCGCTCTAGCGAAACACGGATCGCATCGAAAAGCTCCTGGTTGCTCCAGGGAGCGCCGACAACCGGCGCATAAACTGCTCGTATATACCGCTTCACACGGACTCTCCAGGTACAACGCCGAGAACGCCGGGAACTGAACGTGAGCGCCCTGGTGCAGGGTATTGGCAATTCTTTCCTGTTCTCACTAATTAGCGTCCGCTATTTGTTCTACTGATTACAAGGCGCACCGGGTTCTTGGGGAAACGCCAAAACGATTGTAACGGTTTGCGCTCGGGTCGTCAAAATCCCACGCGCCATTCTTCAAGCAGCTCAGAAGGAACTTCTTTGAGAAAACGAGACGGACGCTGGATCTGCTGCTCAAGTGATCCAGTCGGCCAACAGCAAGGATAGGTAAGGTAAAGCTCGTCCTTTGCCCGAGTAAGCGCGACGTAGAAGAGCCTTCGCTCTTCTTCTACCGCCTCCACCGATTCCAACGACCGGCCGCTGGGAAACATACCATCGGTCATCCAAATGATGAACACAGCCCGCCACTCCAAGCCCTTGGCCTGATGAACAGTTGAGAGAGTGACCTTCTCGGAATCATCCTCTTCGGCCGCGATCGTTTCGCTGCTGCCGGTCGCCATCAGCGAAAGCTGACTCAGAAACTCGACCGGATCTTGGAAGGTTCGCGCAAAATTCTCGAGCGTAAGCAGATCGTCTCGGCGTTGTTCGTAATTGGCATATTTCGACTGCAGGTAATCATCATAAATCGCCTCCAAGATGCTGTGAATCATCGTTGCCGGTGCAACCGGCTGCCAATTCGGAGCAATTTCGTCCAAGGTATGACCGAGTTGCTCCCAACTTTTTTGAGACTTTGGCGCCACTTTCCCATGAACAAGCCACGCCCCAAAGTTTTTGCGGTCATCATCAGAGATACCGTTTAGTTGTTCCCACAATCGTTCTGCAGTTTTCGCCGCGATGCCGGGCAGCAACCGAACCATTCGTTTAAACGCAACTTCGTCGGTGGGGTTAATGACAAACTTCATGAAAGCGGCCACGTCCTTGATGTGCGCCTGTTCGAAAAATCGTAATCCGCTCGTAATAAAGAATGGAATCCCGGCGCGCGTCAGCGCCAATTGCACCTCTAAAGACTGATAGTGGGCGCGATAAAGCACCGCGATCTCCCGAAGATCGATATTTTCGTCTCGTAGTTCCAAAATCCGCTGAGCCACAAACAGAGCTTGTTGATTATTGTCGATAAGTGGTACCAGCGCTGGTTTGAGATCGGTACTCGCCCGCTCAGCTCGGAGCGTTTTAACGAATTGTTTGGTGTTTCCTCGGATAGCGGCGTTTGCCACCGATAGCACTTCCGGTACGCTCCGATAATTGATTTCAATCTTATAGATTTTGGCCTGGGGATATCTCTTAGGAAAATCGAGAATGTTCTGGTAATTAGCCCCCCGCCAAGAATAGATCGACTGCGCGTCATCGCCTACAACCATCACACTCTGGTGATGCGCTGCCAATAGATCGATGAAATCGGATTGGAGCCAATTGGTATCTTGGTATTCGTCCACCAAGATGAATTGAAAGTGACGCTGGTAATATTCGGCGACGCCTGGATTCCCTTTCAACAAACCAACCGTTTTCATTAACAAATCGTCAAAATCCATCGTGTTGGCGGCCTGCTTGCGTTCTTCGTACTTCTTCCGCACCCACTCGATTTGTTCCGTAAGCGGCTGGAATCGGCGATGGCGCTCGGCGATCACTGCAGCCAAAGGTTGGCCGGTATTCAGAGAAAAGCTAAAGAGATCGCCTAGCACTTCGGCAGTCGGAAACCTCACTTGCTTAGTATCAATTTCAGAATTGGCAACCACCGCACCTATCAGATCTTCCTGATCTTCGCGATCCATAATGGAAAAGCCGGGTCGAAACCCGATTTCCACTGCGTGCCGGCGCAGCAACCGGTTCCCAATCGAATGAAATGTCCCACCCCAAATCGCTCGCGTTTCCAATGGGAGCAGAGCCTGCACGCGGGCAAGCATCTCGCGAGCGGCCTTATTCGTGAAAGTAAGAAGCAGGATGTTCTCTGGCTCGACACCATTGTCGAGCAACCAGGCGACGCGATAGGTCAATGTCCGAGTTTTCCCGCTTCCGGCCCCCGCGAGCACCAATGCCGGTCCCGGTCCGGAGGTGACCGCTTCATACTGCTGATCGTTGAGCTCGGCGCGATAATCGATGCTGCTGGTGCTAACCGATGGCAGGCTGTGCAGTTGGTATTCGCGAGGCATTTAGGAGATTACTGTTACGCGGTTAGAGATTCACCGTTCACGGTTCGCCGTCTTCTTGCCACTGAATTCTTTTAGGGGTAGGGCTCTGGCGCGGCGGAGCGCCGAAGGCGCGCTTCAATAAAGCGTAGGGCGCAGCCCTAGGAATCGGGATCCCTCGACGGTTACGCACTAAAGGTGCGTTTCAATTGTGCCCGGGGCCGACACGTATCGTCCCTCGTATATCATCGTTATTGTTGCGCGCTTTCAGCGCTGATCTTCCGGATATTCCAACCTAGGGCTTCGCCCGGGGCGCAGCCCTAGGCTATCCTGAAACACGCCTTTGGCGCTTATCGCATGATAACCGGCTACATGGCAGCGAGAAGGGCGTTGGTGTCCGAGTGGTGAAGGCCATCTCACCCACCCAGATACGATTCTTTAACGAGAGCACTGGTCCGCAATCGATCCGAGGGATCTTCCAGAATCACGCGACCGGTCTCCAAAACATAACCGTAATCTGAAATCTCGAGAGCCAGGTTGGCGTTTTGTTCAACCAGCAGAATCGTAATCCCAAGCTGGCGATTGATTTCGACGATCTTTTCAAAAATCGTCTTTACCAGAATGGGTGCAATACCGAGCGAAGGTTCGTCTAGCATGAGGTAGCGCGGCTTACTCAGCAATGCGCGACCGATTGCCAACATCTGCTGTTCACCCCCGCTGAGCGTTCCGGCGACCTGTTTCTCTCGTTCTTGCAATCGGGGGAAAATCGCGAAGACGTACTCGTAGTCAGATTTTAGAGACTCTTTGCCCAAGCGCCGAAAGGCACCCATTCGCAGGTTCTCGCCCACGGTAAGATTGGGAAAGATCATTCTTCCCTCCGGTACTTGAGTGATCCCCAGGGCAACAACCTTGTGCGGCGGTTGATTGGTAATTTCGGCTCCCTCCAGGAAGACGTGCCCGGCGCGCACTTTCATCAGTCCGGAAACCGCCCGGAGCGTCGTCGATTTTCCGGCACCGTTACTCCCGATCAGCGTAATGATTTTGCCTTTCTCAACCCGAAGATTAATTCCGTGCAAGGCCGTAATTGAGCCATAAGCAACTTCCAAGTTCTTGATTTCTAACATGGGCGCTCTTTCGCGGGCAGTTATCCTGGCCGGTTCCGGTCGGGAGTTTTTTCCTCTCCAAGGTAAGCCTGAATCACTTTTGGATCTTGCCTGATCACTTCCGGTATGTCTTCGGCAATCTTGATGCCATGATCCAGCACAGAGATTCGCTGACAAATCCCCATAACTACCCGCATGTCATGTTCGACCAGTAATACGGAGATATCAAAGCGCTCTTGAATAAACTCGATCAACCGCATGAGCGTTCCTTTTTCGGTGGGATTCATTCCGGCCGCCGGCTCGTCCAAGAGGAGCAATCGCGGGCGGGTAGCCAACGCGCGAACGATTTCCAGCCGCCTTTGATCACCGTAAGGAAGATTTTTGCACATCGTATTCCGAAAACGGTCTAAGCCAAAGATCTTCAGCAATTCCATCGTCTCATGATCAATCCGCTCTTCCTCTGCACGAAATTTCGGGCCTCGCGTCAAAGCGTGGATCGGACCATGGTTTAGATGAAGATTGAAGGCTACCCGAACATTGTCGAAAGCGGTTAGTGATGGAAAAAGACGGATGTTCTGAAAAGTACGCGCAATTCCTTTTGCCGTAATCTGGAACGGCTTTAACCCATTCAGCAATTCGTTGGCAAAAACGATCCGACCGGAGGTTGGTTGGTAGACGCCGGTTATCAGATTAAAAATGGTTGTCTTACCAGCACCGTTCGGCCCGATAAGCCCAACTAACTCACGATTACCAATCTCCAGCACAAAATCCGAGACCGCGGTCAATCCGCCGAAACGAATGGTGCAATGATCCACTTGCAAGAGACTAGCAGTGTCCATGGGATGCGCTCTTTACGCGCCTGCGCGCGCCGGCTAGATCGCCGAAGAGGCCTTGCGGTCGGGTTAGCATCATGATTATCAGGAGCACCGAATAGAGAATAAGCCGGTTCTCCAACAACCCCTGCAACGGCGGCAGATGGATCTTTACGACGGACTCAATCGCAGTTTGCGATGTGGCAATAAAATCGGTGTGGGCCAATGCACGTAAGATTTCCGGTAAAATGGTCAGAAGAATCGCAGCAAATATGACTCCGGTAGTACTTCCCATCCCACCGAGAATAACCATCACCACGACATCCACCGATTTGAAAAAGTTGAATCCCTCGGGCGTTAGAAAAAGCGTGAAATGACCGAATAAAGCGCCCGCCATTCCAGCAAAGAGCGCACCGACCACGAACGCCAGGACTTTGTATCTGGTGGAATTAATTCCCATTGCTTCGGCTGCGATCTCATCGTCTCGAACGGTCAGGAACCCGCGTCCAAAAGTTGAATTGACCATTCCCAGAACAACATAGATCGCGACCGCGGCAGTTCCGAAAGTCCAAAAAACGTTAGTATAGTTACCAGTTACTCTCAGCCCGCGGGCCGCCCCGAGAAAATCGGTGTTCAAAATCGCCGTTCGAATAATTTCGCCGAAGCCCAGCGTGACAATGGCCAGGTAATCGCCTTTCAGTCGCAATGAAGGAATACCAACAGCGATCCCGGCGATCGCTGCCAAAAGCCCGCCAAAACTCATCGATAAAAGCAGGGCAATATTTGTCGCCAAACCGTTATGCGGCCCGCCCAACAGGTTCAGAATGAAGGGATCGAGATGGTTCGACCAACTGGCTGCGGCGTAGGCCCCGACCGCCATAAAACCGGCATGTCCCAACGAAAACTGGCCAGTGTAGCCATTCACTAAATTTAAGCTAACTGCCAGGATGATGTTGATGCCGATATTGATGAAAATGTCGTAATAATAGGCGTAACGAGTCACCACGAGCGACTCGCCAAAAAAACTAAAAACGAGCAAAGCGGCTAGTGAAACGCCCAGTAGCAAACGCGCTTTGCTCATACTTTTTCTCGTTCGACTCTTCCCAAAATTCCCGTCGGCTTGAACAACAGAATCACTATCAAAACCGCAAACGCAATCGCATCGCGTAGTTCCGGACGGAGATAACCAACAACGAGGGTTTCCAACACTCCGATGATCAATCCCCCAATAGCGGCACCGGGAATGTTTCCGATACCACCGAGAACGGCTGCTACGAAAGCTTTGATACCTGGGAGATTACCCATCATTGGCGTGATGGAAGGAGAATCCATCGATACCAAAATTCCAGCGGCAGCAGCCAGAGCCGAACCGAGCGCAAAGGTAAACGAGATAACGACGTCGTTGTTCACTCCCATTAACGAACAGGCGGTCGGATTGACCGATAAAGCGCGCATCGCCAATCCCATCTTTGTTTTTGTTACGATGAGGTGAAGAACGATGAGCAGCAGTACCGTAGAGAGAATGATGGCGGCCTGCGTGGTTAACACGGTCAGATCTCCCAGGCCCGGGATAGCCTCAACCGGAATCAACTGCGGAAAGGCTCGCGGTTGTGGTCCAAAAAAGAACTGGGTCATATTCTGGATGAGCAGAGAAACCCCAATTGCCGTGATTAACACCGTGAGTCGAGGCCGGTCTCGCAATGGCCGATACGCGATCCTCTCGATGAGAACGCCGGTCACAGCACAGATCAGCATGGAGATGATCATCACCAAGCCGGCACCAATGATGATGAGTAGCGCATTTGCCGGCGTGAACTCTTGGAACTTATCCAATGGAATCAGCCGGGAAACAGTGGGCGCAATCATAAATCCGGAAAAGGCACCCAACATATAGACGTCGCCATGGGCAAAGTTGATAAATCTCAATACCCCGTAGACCATCGTGTAACCGAGCGCGATCAATGCATAGATCGAGCCGAGCGACAGGCCATTCAGCAGTTGTTGAACAAAGAGGATAACTTGGTCCATTTCGTCTCAAAAATATTTCAACGGTCTGCTAGGGATTTACTCTCTCCACCATCTTAATCGTTCCCGCCTGAATCGTTACAATCACGCCAGGCTTAGTAGCGTTTCTTTGACCGTCCAGCGAGATGTTTCCAGTCACACCAGAAAAGTCTTTGGTCTGGGCCAGTGCATCCCGGATCTTTTCCGGGTTATCAGAGCCAGCCCGTTCAATCGCGTCTACCATCAATCGCATCCCATCGTACCAGAGCGCAGCGAGCGCATCGGGAACGGCGTGATATCGTTCTTCGTAGCGAGCGACGAATTGCTGCACTCGTGGGTCAGGGTCACGCGAAGAGAAGTGATTTGCATAATAGCTCCCGTCCGCGCTTTTTCCGGCGATCTGTACCAGAGCTGGGCTATCCCAACCCTCGCCGCCCACAAATGGAGCGGTCACTCCGAGAAGACGAGCTTCCCGCAAAATCAGACTCACTTCTGGATAATAAGCGGGCAGGAAGACCACCTCTGGCCGAACCGCCTTCAGCTTCGAAAGCTGGGCTCGAAAATCGGTGTCGCCACTGCTGAAAGAGAGATCTTCCACAAGTAGTCCGCCGTTGGCGCCAAAATATTGCTTCAATTCAGCCGCTACCCCTACGCTGTAATCTTGTTTAATATCGGTCATGATCACGGCCCGCCGAGCATGCAAATGATCCAGCGCAAACCGTGCCATGACCCGGCCGGTAAACGGGTCGGTAAAGCAACTCCGGAAGACAAAATCTCCAATTGGCGTGATCGCTACATTGGTAGCGGTTGGAGTAAGGAGCGGGACATGCGCGTTCTGCGCCAATGGCGCAGCCTCCATCGTGAGCGACGAAGTCAGATCACCGAGAATAGCAACCACCCGATCCTGCGTGAGAAATTTGCGGACAATTCTCGCCGTTTCACCAGACCTGGATTGGTTGTCATCGATGATCAGGGTCAGAGGCTGGCGAAGGATGCCGCCGGCCGAATTGATTTCCTCGGCAGCCAATTTTGTTCCCTGCACACTCGAAATTCCGAATGTAGATAGCCCACCGGAGAGACAGCTTACCACTCCGACTTTGATCTCTCCGCTGACCAGTGAAATGAGAAGGAACGAAAAACCAACCACGAGGCTGGCCCAGAAGAAAGCAGCGCGCATTAAGAAAGGGAATTGCAAACTAAAACACGAGAGCCGTTCCGACTCTCGTGTTCCTCGTCGCTCTGCTGATCCGCTCGATCAACGGTTATTTCGGTTCGATCGTTTTGAAATAATCAAAAGCGCCGTTCTTGATCGTCAGAATGACGGCAGACTTCGTCGCATTTCGTTCGGGATTAATCGTAATCTTGCCGGACACGCCAGGGAAATCCTTGGTGCTCGCGATCGCGTCGCGCAGTTTCTCCGGATCGGTCCCGCCCGCCCGTTTGATCGCGTCGACCAGAAGTTTAAACGCGTCGTAACCCAATGCCGCAAATGCGTCCGGAGCAGTATTATACTTCTTCTTATATGCCGCGACGAAATTCTGGACCAGGGGCGACGTGTCCGAAACCGCAAAGTGATCCGAGAAGTAAGCGCCCTCGACCGCGCTGCCGCCCACCGGAATCAACGAAGAACCATCCCAACCGTCGCCACCGGCTAACACCGCTTTGATGCCAAATTGCCGGGCTTGCTTCGCGATCAATGCGGCCTCCGGGTAGTAACCGGTGATGATGATCACATCCGGGTTCGCCGCCTTGATCGCTGTCAATTGGGCCCGAAAGTCCTTGTCATCCGAACTGTAGCTCTGCTCCTTCACAATCTCTCCACCATTCTTCTCGAGGTACTCTTTGGCGATTTTGGTCAGGCCGACACTGTAGTCCTGTTTCACATCGGTCATAAAAGCGACTTTCTTTTTCTGCAGCGTTTCCAGCACAAAGCGGGCAATCACGACCGCCTGAAAATCGTCAGTGAAGCAGACGCGGAAAACATAGTCGCCAGTCTGGGTAACTGCCGGATTGGTCGCCGCCGTGGCAAGTAGCGGAATTTTCGAGGCTTGAGCAATCGGGGCCGCCTCCAGCGTTTTGGAAGAAGCAACCTCGCCGATCAAAGCAACCACGTGATCTTCCGAGATCAGCTTCTTTACGATTGTGGTGGTTTGCCCCTGTTTGGTCTGATTATCTTCGACCGTGAGATCGATCTTCTTACCGAGCACTCCACCGGAGCTATTGACTTCTTCGAGAGCCATTTGGACGCCGTTATTTTGCGAGATGCCGAAGCTCGCATTACCGCCGGTGAGCGATCCGAACTCGCCGATTTTGATTGTATCCTGCGCCAGAACCGCGGAGCCCGCGCCTAACGACGCCCAAAACAGGAGGAACAGCAGACGTTTCATGACCGGCGATATAACCAATCGGCCGATAAACTGCAACGCCGGTTTTTAAGGAGAGCAGGATAAGTCCTTAGGGAAAGCTGTCCCAACGCGCCGCAGGGAGAACCTGCCGGTTTCATTATGGAGCAGCGGGACGCGCGAGGCGGAGCCCTTCCCGGTTTTATCCGCGCCCTCTTCAGCGGCGACTGTCCCGTCGTGGCTTAGAGTTCAGAGGAATCTGAAAAATCGATCAAGGTGAACTGCTCAACTCAGCCAGAAACCGCAGTCGCCATTCTCGTCATCCTACCCTGCAGTTTTCAGCTGCGCAAAGCGAGCAGCTCCGCGCCAATTTCAAGCGGGCGTCAAAACCAGAGGCGGATGGCGGATCCGACGTCGTCTCGGTCTCGCAGACCGGCCATCTCGAAGCCACAGACTAGGTCGGGCAAGCTAGTCGCCGCTACCGAAAAAACGCAGTTTCAAACCTCTACGCCGCTGCCTGCTCCTGCTCAGCCACACCCGTCTCCCCTTCAAGGTCTTCGCCTACTGCATAACGGCTAAAGCGGCGTATGACAATGTTCTCGCCCAACTCCGCGATTTTAGCGGAAACCAGGTCGCGAATGGATTGATCGGGATTCTTGATAAATGCTTGGTCAAGCAAACAGACACTACCGAAAAACTTGTCTAGTTTTCCCTCTACGATCTTGTCGACCACATTGGCCGGTTTACCTTGAACCTGTGCTCGATAAATTTCTCGTTCGCGCTCGATAACATCGGAAGACACTTGATCACGGCTCACGTATATCGGATGAGCTGCCGCGATGTGCAGAGTAATATCCTTTACGAACTCTCGGAAAATTTCGTTCTTAGCGACAAAATCAGTCTCGCAGTTGACCTCTACCAAAACTCCCACCTTTCCCTGCAGATGGATGTACGAAGCCACGATTCCTTCTTTCGCAGAACGGGAGGCCTTTTTCGAGGCACCGGCGATTCCTTTTTTTCGTAACAGATCTTCCGCCTTTTCCAGGTCACCGTCGGTCTCGACCAGTGCCTTCTTGCAGTCCATCATGCCGGCGTTGGTTTTTTCGCGTAGCTGTTTGACAAGCGCAGGATTTACGTCAGCCATAGATCAAAAAAAAAGCGTTTCCGACCTGATTAGCCAGAAACGAGAGGTTGAATTTATTCAGCGACTGCAGCTAACCCAACGGTGGTTTCTTTGTTCGCTTCGTGGGTAGCCGTGTAAATAGCGTCTACAAGCTTTTGCAGAATCACGCGGATCGCCCGAATCGCGTCATCGTTGCCAGCGATCGGATAAGTTACCAAATCAGGATCCGCATTGGTATCAACAATAGCTACAGTGGGGATATTTAATCGCCGAGCCTCTGCCACAGCGATCGCCTCCCGCGTCGTATCAATCACCACCAGAGCATCTGGAAGCCGCTCCATGGTTCGAATGCCTTCCAGGTTACGCCGAAGTTTCTCGGCCTCCCGGCGAAGCGCGGAGAGTTCTTGCTTTCCCATCTGAGAATATTCGGGCGACTTCTCGATCTGTTCGAGATAGCTCAATCGACCGACGCTCTTTCGAATCGTCGTTAAATTCGTCAAAGTCCCGCCCAGCCATCGCTGGTTCACATAGAGTTGTCCACAGGCTTGCGCAGCTTCTTTTACCGCTTCTTGCGCCTGCTTTTTGCATCCAATGAAAAGGACCTTCCCACCGTTGCGCGCCACATTGGCCAGAAAATCCGTCGCCACCTGCAGTTGCTTTACGGTCTCAGATAAATTGATGATATAGATGGAATTACGTTGCTCGAAAATGAAGGGCTTCATTTTCGGATTCCACCGTTTTGTTTGGTGCCCGAAATGAACTCCCGCTTCCAGGAGTTCGGTCATTAATTCTATCGAAGACATATCTATTATTTAGACAACCCTTTTTGCGTTCCGGCTAGAGTCGGTGACTATGCTGCAGCCTCCCCGGATGCGCAAGCGAAAGAATTTTCCGTTCCGGCCACCTAATTTGAGTGTCCATGCCGCCTCTAAACGTACATTCATCGTGCCCGAAATTCGACGCTAATGAGTATCTTCCTTGGCGTTCTCGGCGTACCGCGCAAACAACCAGAGAACGTCGGAAAGCCTGTTCAAATACCGGATGCTTTCCGGGTTAACATATTCTGCACTATCGGCCAGGGCCACCACTCTGCGTTCCGCTCGACGACAGATCGTACGAGCAACATCTAACGAAGCCGATTCCAAGTTTTGGCCGGGAGTTGCCCAATGCTTGTAGGAGACATGATGATTTCTCTCAAGATCTTCGACGATCGCAGTCAGCCGATCAACCATAGCTGAATCCACGAGCTCAAATCCATCTTTCTGATATCGCTCACGGTCTTCGTCCGCCACTGCCAACTCACCCATCAAAACAACCAATTCCTTCTGAACCGCATAAACCTTCTCCTGAATGATAGCATGGTCTGCGGTCGCGCGAAATAACCCCAGCGCGGCGTTTAACTCGTCGACCGCGCCGTAAGCCTCCACTCGACGATGCATCTTAGGCACCCGTCGCCCGTACATCAGCGCCGTTTCACCAGCGTCTCCAGTTTTGGTGGCAATCGACATTCGAGTTACAGGTTCACAGCTTTGGATTCACTGTTAACTGTTCTCTGCTTACGGTTTCTTGGCGGACGCGCAGGAGCGCGTCCCTACCAAAAATCAACCGACCGCTGGCTCCGTCTCTTCAGCCAACGGCTCAACTTGAGGTTCCGCCGTTTCTATCGTGCGGATGCTCCGATGGCCTAAGAATCCGGTTCCCGCCGGGATCAGATGTCCCATGATCACGTTCTCCTTGAATCCACGGAGAAAATCGATCTTGCCGAGCGTCGCCGCTTCCGTGAGCACCCGGGTAGTATCTTGGAAGGAAGCCGCCGAGATGAAGCTATCGGTCTCAAGCGACGCTTTGGTAATACCAAGAAGCACTGGGACGGCTTCCGCCGGTTTACCACCCTGTTCGGTGACTCGGCGATTTTCTTTGTCGAATTCAAGTCGGTCAACCTGATCACCCCAGAGCAGCTCGGTATCACCCGGTTCGGTGATTTTCACCTTCCGCAGCATCTGGCGAACAATGATCTCGACATGCTTATCATTAATCTCAACGCCCTGGAGGCGGTACACCTCCTGCACCTCGTTTACCAGGTGCTCCTGCAGGTCCTGCGGTCCGCAGACATCCAGGATTTCATGCGGTACAATGGGACCTTCGGTGAGTTGAGAACCTTTCTTCACGAAATCGCCCTTGAATACGATGATGTGTTTATTGAGCGGGATAAGGTGCTCTTCTTCCTGGCCGCTGGCTGCGTCGCGCAGGATAAGCCGCCGCTTCCCGCGAACAGTACCGCCAAACTCGACAATTCCATCGATCTTTGCGATTTCGGCCGCATCTTTCGGGCGACGAGCCTCGAAGAGTTCCGCAACCCGTGGCAAACCGCCAGTAATATCCTTGGTCTTTGCGATCTTTCGCGGCGTCTTGGCCAGAAGCGTACCGGCCGGAATCTTGCTTCCGTCCTGAACCACAATGTGTGCACCTGCCGGAATCGCGTAACTCGCGATTTCTTTCTTGCTTTCATCCAAGATCACGATCTGAGGATGCAGATCTTCTTTGTGCTCGATAACAACCGTACCCATGACTCCGGTCGCTTCATCGATCTCTCGCTTGACGGTCACACCCGCAATCATATCGCGAAATTCGACCCGACCGGTTTTCTCCGTCAGGATCGGAACATTGTAAGGATCCCACTGGACAAACGTCTCGCCCTTCTTCACCTGGCCGCCGTCGCCGACCGAGATGACTGATCCGACTACGACGTTATAACGCTCCAGCTCGCGTCCATCCTTGGCATGGATCGAAACTGAACCGTTCTTGTTAAGCGCGATGTAGTTGCCGTCGACAGACTGTACCACTCGAAGGTCGTTGAACCGCGCTTCTCCATCGTTCTTCGCTTTGATGATCGGTTGTTTGAAGAGCTGTGTCGCCGTACCACCAATATGGAAAGTACGCATTGTCAACTGCGTGCCCGGTTCGCCAATACTTTGCGCCGCAATGATTCCTACGGCTTCGCCCAGCTTCACCATTCGCCCGGTCGCGAGATTACGCCCGTAGCAGTGGGCACAAACACCTCGCTTCGACTCACAGGTCAACACCGAACGGATTTTGAGATACTCAACTCCGATCGACATAAGAGCCTGGGCCTGAGGCTCTTCAATCAATTGATTACTCTTGATGATCGTGTCTTTGGTAACCGGATTATTGATCGTTTCGCAGCTTACCCGGCCGACGATCCGCGTCGCCAGATCGACCACTTCGTCATCTCCTTCGTAGATCGGGCGCACGACGATACCATTTGCGGTGCCGCAATCTGGCTCGACGATGATCACATCCTGGGCTGCATCGACCAGCTTCCGGGTTAGATACCCTGAGTCCGCTGTTTTTAGCGCGGTGTCGGCCAAACCCTTACGAGCACCGTGGGTCGAGATAAAATACTCGAGTACGCTCAACCCTTCGCGGAAGTTGGAAGTAATTGGTCGCTCGATGATTTCGCCAGATGGTTTGGCCATCAGACCGCGCATCCCGGCGAGTTGCTTTATCTGTTGGCGGTTGCCACGGGCACCGGAATCCTGCATCAGGAATACTGGGTTAAGCTCCTTACGACCCTCGTTGTACTCAAGAGTCCGGAACATCACGTTCGAAATTTCTTCACCGGCTTGAGTCCAGATGTCGATGATCTTGTTGTAGCGCTCGCCGTCGGTAATGATACCGCTGCGATACTGCTTTTCGACCAATGCGATCTGTTTGTAAGCCTTGTCGAGCTCCGTTCTCTTCTCGTCCGGGATAATCATATCGGTGATTCCGATTGATACGCCGGCCTTGGTTGCCCAATAGAAACCGAGTTCCTTCAACCGATCCAAAGTTTCGACGGTCTTTTGTTGAGCGGAAACCTGGTAAGTGCGCCAGATGATATCACTCAGCTGCTTTTTCGCCGCGACGCGATTAAAGAATCCGAGTTCACGCGGCCAGATCCCGTTGAAAATCACCCGCCCTGCCGTGGTCTCGATCACCTTCAGGTCAGAATTTCCAAAGATGGTCTTCTGCCCGAAATCAGGATTTTTGAATCGGATCTTCTCGTGAATTTTCACGGCACTTTCACTGAGGGCGTACTCGATCTCTGACGAATCGGAGAACAGGCGCAAGCGCTCATTCTGCTGCGCGTTCTTCCGCGGATTCTGAGTGAGATAATAGCAGCCCAGCACGATGTCTTGCGACGGGGTCGTGATCGGTTTGCCGCTGGAAGGCGAAAAGATGTTGTTCGGTGCCAGCATGAGCAGCCGTGCTTCCATTTGGGCCTCGACTGAGAGCGGCACGTGCACCGCCATTTGGTCCCCGTCGAAGTCCGCGTTGTAGGCGGTACAAACCAACGGGTGAATCCGGATGGCTTCTCCTTCTACCAGTAACGGCTCGAAAGCCTGAATCGATAGCCGGTGCAACGTCGGAGCACGGTTCAACAGTACCGGATGCCCCTTAGTAACTTCTTCCAGGATATCCCAGACTTCCGGCGTCTGGCGCTCAATCATTTTTTTGGCGCTACGGACCGTGTGGACGTAGCCAAGCTCTTTCAGCCGGCGAATGATAAACGGTTCAAACAGAACCAGCGCCATCTTCTTCGGTAATCCGCACTGATGTAGTTTGAGCTCGGGGCCGATAACGATAACCGAACGCCCGGAGTAGTCGACTCGTTTACCCAAAAGGTTTTGCCGGAAGCGACCACCTTTACCCTTGAGCATATCGCTCAACGACTTTAGCGGACGGTTGCCGGCACCGGTTACTGCGCGACCGTGTCGGCCGTTGTCAAACAGCGCGTCTACCGCCTCTTGGAGCATCCGCTTTTCGTTCCGAATAATGACATCCGGTGTCTTGAGCTGAAGCAGGTTCTTCAACCGGTTATTGCGGTTGATGACCCGGCGATACAGATCGTTCAGGTCTGACGTAGCAAAACGTCCACCTTCCAACGGAACCAACGGACGAAGATCCGGCGGGATCACCGGAAGTACATCGAGGATCATCCATTCCGGTCGAGAATGCGAATTCATGAAGCCCTGTACGAGCTTCAACCGCTTGGCAAGCTTCTTACGGATCTGCTTGCTCTTGGTGTTGTTCATCGCCTCCTCGAGCTCAACGTTGAGGTGGCTAAGCTCAATCTGGGACAAGAGAATCTTGATCGCCTCTGCACCCATTCCGGCCACAAAAGTATCGCGATATTGCTCTTGAGCTTCCCGGTATTCCTGTTCGTTTAAGAGCTGACACTTCTGCAACTGGGTCTGACCTGGGTCGATAACGATGTAATCCTCGTAATAGATTACGCGCTCCAATTGCCGTGAACTCATGTCGAGCATCAATCCGATGCGCGAAGGCATACACTTATAAAACCAGATGTGAGAGACCGGAACCGCCAGCTCGATGTGTCCCATTCGTTCACGGCGAACCCGGGAAAGAGTGACCTCCACACCGCATCGATCGCAGATGACCCCTTTGTGTTTGATCCGCTTGTATTTACCGCAGGAGCATTCCCAATCGCGCGTCGGACCAAAGATGCGTTCGCAAAACAAACCACCTTTCTCCGGCTTGAATGTCCGATAGTTAATCGTTTCCGGGTTCTTTACTTCGCCCTTGCTCCAGGAACGGATGGCATCATGGGATGCCACACTGATTCCCACTTGGTCGAATCCGACCGAGCGCTCTTCTCCAAAAATTTCGCGAAGATTCGTTTCGTTCATATTTTACCGCGGTAGAGTTACTGAAAAAGCGAAACACGCTCGGGGACCGCTAACCTCGAGGCTTTCTGTTAGTTTTCTTTAAATTAGAGTCTTTCGACAGCGCTTCGGACAATTCAGCCGGCATTTGCCGGAAGGCAAAAATCGGAGCCGTTTTTACCACTTCTGATCGCAAGATAATTCCTTGATAAGGCTGCATTATCCTGCGGCCACTTCCAAAGGGGTATCAATGAACGTCTGTGGTCGGCCACCCACCTTCACGTCTAATCCAAGGCTCTGCATTTCTTTGATTAAAACGTTGAAAGATTCCGGAGTTCCCGCCTCCAGCGAATTGTCACCTTTGACGATGGATTCGTAGATGCGGGTCCTACCCTGGACATCATCCGATTTCACCGTTAACAACTCCTGCAGCGTGTAAGCCGCGCCGTAAGCTTCGAGCGCCCAAACTTCCATCTCGCCGAAACGCTGACCACCATACTGAGCTTTTCCGCCCAGAGGTTGCTGGGTCACCAGGGAATACGGTCCAACCGCTCGCGCATGGATCTTGTCGGCAACCAGATGCCCGAGTTTGAGCATATAGATATAGCCAACCACAACCTGTTGATCGAACTGCTCGCCAGTGCGTCCATCAAAGAGGATCGATTTCCCATTTTCATTTACCCAGGTGAAACCGTCCACTTTACGGGCCTCGGTTAAATATTTTCTAACCTCAGGCTCCTCGATTCCATCGAATACCGGCGTAGCCACCGTAAATCCGAGCGCCTTCGCCGCGACACCAAGGTGAGTCTCAAGGACCTGACCGACGTTCATACGGCTCGGCACACCTAATGGATTCAGAACAATCTCGACCGGGGTACCGTCACTCAAAAACGGCATATCCTCTTCCGGAACGATCTTCGCCACGACGCCCTTATTCCCATGTCTTCCGGCCATCTTATCGCCAACACTCAGCTTCCGCTTACTAGCGATGTAAACCTTCACCTGCTTGATGATTCCCGGATCGATATCATCGCCGCTCTCGATCCGATCAAGCGAACGATCCTTCTCCAGGTCGAGCTCGGCAAACTTGTGTTCGAAAGAGCTGATGATCTCGCGAATCTTGTTGCGGATCGGGCTGGGGTCGATGTCGATGTGGTCGTAAACTCCCGCCAATTTGCGCAGCAGCGTCTTGGTAATCTTGCGATTTGCCGGAATGATGATTTCGCCGGTCTCAGCGTTCACCACATCCAGCGGAATCTTTTCGCCAAGAAGGATGTTGGAGAGCGCTTCAGTCAATTCTTCGTGCAGCTCTTCTTTCTTCTTTCGATAATCTTCCCCAATCTGTTTGGCCTGACGTTTAGTCTCCGCCGGAGTCAACTTTTGCTTCGCTACTTCTTTTCGCGAGGAGACTTTCACATCCATGACGATGCCATAAGTCCCAGATGGGACAGTGAGCGACGTGTCTTTAACGTCAGCCGCTTTCTCACCGAAGATCGCGCGGAGCAAGCGTTCTTCCGGAGCTAACTCCGTTTCACTCTTGGGAGTAATTTTTCCTACCAGAATATCACCCGGCTTCACTTCGGCGCCGACGCGGATCACTCCATCCGAACCAAGGTTGCGCAATGCCTCCTCGCTGACATTCGGAATATCCCGCGTAATCTCTTCCGGTCCAAGCTTGGTGTCCCTAGCGCCAATCTCAAACTCATCAATGTGAATCGAGGTGTAGATGTCCTCCTTCACCACTTTCTCGGAAATCAGAATGGCGTCCTCAAAGTTATATCCATTCCATGGCATGAAGGCCACCAGGACATTGCGCCCAAGCGCCAGCTCACCCGCCTCGGTGTTAGGACCGTCGGCAATGACCCGCCCCTTCTTTATCTTCTGGCCTTTGACGACAATTGGCTTCTGATTGATACAGGTTCCAGCGTTAGAGCGCATGAACTTTCGCAGTTCGTAGATGTGGATGCCCTCATCCGGACGGCTCACCGCCTTTTTCTTCATCTCCGGCAATTTGCCATCGCGGGTTGTTACGATCTGTTCAGCGTTCACCGAAGCCACAATGCCGTCGCCCTCCGCGACGATGACCGCTTTCGAGTCACGCGCGACTTTGCCTTCCAAGCCGGTACCGACCAGCGGCGCTTCCGAGCGAATCAGAGGCACGCCTTGGCGCTGCATATTCGAACCCATCAAAGCTCGGTTGGCATCGTCATGCTCCAAAAAGGGAATCAATCCAGCGGCGACCGAAACCAGCTGTTTCGGCGAGATGTCCATGTAGTGAATCTTTGAGGGTTCCACTTCCAAAAAATCGCCACGGTAGCGACAGGAGACTTTCTCATCCAGGAAATTACCTTTGGCGTCGATGGGAGCGTTCGCTTGAGCAACCAAGTAATTCTCTTCCCGATCCGCCGTCAGGTAGTCAATTTGGTCGGTGACCCGCCCATCTTGGACACGCCGATAGGGTGTTTCAATAAAGCCAAACTCGTTGATGCGCGCGAAGGTACTCATCGAGCTGATTAGGCCGATGTTTGGGCCTTCCGGCGTCTCGATCGGACAAATTCTTCCGTAATGGGACGGATGCACGTCACGCACTTCAAATCCCGCCCGATCGCGGCTCAGACCGCCTGGTCCAAGTGCGGACAAGCGCCGCTTGTGCGTCAATTCCGCCAGCGGATTGGTTTGATCCATGAACTGGCTGAGCTGGGAACGTCCAAAGAAATCGCGAATGACCGCGCTCAGTGCCTTTGGATTAATCAGCTTTTGCGGAGTCATCCCATCGATATTGACGTCGAAGAGAGTCATCCGCTCTTTCACCAGACGCTCGGTCCGCGCGAGACCGACGCGACACTGGTTAGCCAACAGTTCTCCCACGGTCCGGACCCGCCGGCTACCAAGATGATCAATATCGTCCAGGATCCCTTCCCCCTTACGCAGTGTGACCAGATACTTCATCGCTCCGATGAAATCTTCTTTGGTCAGCGTCCGCTCGACCAGATCAACGTCGATGCCGAGTTTCTGGTTAATCTTGTAGCGTCCAACCCGACCCAAATCGTACTTCTTGGGATCGAAGAACAAACGACGCAACAAACCGCGAGCATTGGCCACGGTAGGTGGATCGCCAGGTCGCAAACGACGATAGATATCCTTTAATGCCTCTTCTTCATCGTGGGCCGGATCTTTTTTGACCGACTTGATGATGGTGTCATCGTCTTTGATGTCGACGACAGAGACTTCATTAACCCCGAGGGTCAGAATCTGCTGAATCGTCGCTTTGGTTAGAGGTTCAAACGCGCGAGCAACCGTGATTTCTCCGTCGCGTATATCCTGAATGAGAATCTTCGTATTGAGCTGCTCTTCCTCGAGATCATTCTTCAAGGGAAGCTTTTCGATGTGATAGAAAACCTTGATGATCTCTTCATCACTTCCGTGGCCAATCGCGCGCAGGAAGGTTGTCGCCAAAAATTTCCGGCGGCGTTTGCGACGATCCAGATAGATGTAAAGGAGATCATTAGTGTCAAACTGTACTTCCAGCCAGGAACCGCGATCCGGAATGATGCGGAAACTATAGAGGACTTTCCCGTTAAGATGGATCGACGATTCAAAGGCGATGCCCGGCGAACGATGCAGTTGGCTCACCACCACTCGCTCGGCTCCGTTGATTACGAAGGTGCCTTGCGGGGTCATGAGCGGGATCTCGCCCATATAGACCTTCTCCTCTTTCGTGCCCTTTTCATCGCGCAGCTGAAAGGTGACGTGTAACGGCGCGCTAAACGTCTGCCCTTCCCGCTGACAATCCAACGCCGACATTTTCGGCTCACCGATGTCGTAGCTTACGAAGTCGAGAACGACCTTATCGTCGTAACTTTGGATCGGGAAAACCTCCCGAAATACGGCCTGGAGGCCTACATTTTTGCGCTTGCTGGGCGGCAGATCCTTCTGCAAAAACTCTACATAAGAATCGAGTTGAACCTCGATTAGGTTTGGTGGCTCTACCGCCTCTTTAATCTTCCCGAAATAAATGCGCTCTGACATACGGATGGTTATTCTGACCGGACCGGTACCGCTTTCTGTAAGGCACCGAGATTAACGTTCCCTCGAGGGTAAAAATAACAAAGGGGAACAGAAATAGCCCCACACGCGAGGCTTGTCAAATCGGCCACGCAAATGGAGCTGACTATGAGATTTAATGTTAAACGTGCGAGCGATATCTCGAGTTCCCCGCGGTTAACGAGTAGCTATTATACTGCCCTACCTGCATTTCGCAAGTGAAAACAGAAAAAGGGCGTGCTGCTTCAGCGCAACACGCCCCTTTCGCAAGACTTCGAGGCTTATTTGATTTCGACTTTCGCTCCAGCGGCTTCGACCTTCTTCTTGATCTCTTCCGCTTCTTCTTTGGTGACCCCTTCCTTGATCGGCTTCGGAGCGCCTTCGACCAGAGCCTTCGCTTCGGCGAGTCCTAAACCGGACACAGCCGCACGAACCTCCTTGATGACGGCGATCTTGTTGCTACCAATCTCCTTGAGGATCACATCAAAGGTGGTCTTTTCCTCGACTGCCGGTGCACCGGCTGCTGCACCACCGCCTGCTACCGGACCAGCCGCGACCGCTACTGGAGCTGCCGCACTGACTCCCCATTTTTCTTCTAGTTTTTTCACCAGATCAGCGATCTCCAAAACGGTCAGACCGCTAAGCTGTTCAACGAGTTGTTCTGTGTTTGCCATTTTATTTTATCGGTATCGTCGCGCTCCGAAGCCTCGAGAGCATTTAAGATCCGGCAGCTGCCTGACCCGACGAGGAACCAGTTTGTGTTTTCATCGTGGCGTGCGGCTTCAATTCACGCCTCGCAAATTTAATCGCCGTCATCGCGGTCATTGCCAGTAACGCCGTCAGCTGAGCCCAGTTTTCGGCGTTTTCGGCGATGATGGTCCGGCGGCTGCCGGACGGCGTTCAGCCTTCGGCGCCTCCTTCTTTGTCTACTTTTGCCTTCAACAAGCGAGCGAGCGAGGCGCCCGGCTCATTCAATACGGTGACCAGTTTCTGGAGCGGCGATTTCAGAACGCCAAGCAACTGTGCCTGTAGAACCGGTTTGGTCGGAAGATCGGCCAGCGCTTGGATCTGCTCTTTTGAAATTACGGCATGATCCAGTACGCCGACTTTCACCGAGGGACGCTGAAACTCGGTCGAAAAAGTTTTCAGGACTTTTGCCGCAGCACAGACATCGGTCTCTCCGGTAACAATCGCGGTTTGCCCAGCCAGCGATTCACCCAGATCGGGGAAGCCTACTTCTGCTGCTGCCTTCCGCAAAAAAGTGTTCTTCACCACTTTGCATTCTGCTCCAGCGCGAGCCAACCGGTGGCGCAGCTCGGCGAACTCACTCACGTTCATGCCGGCGTATTCCGTTACGATCAAAAACGGTGAGGCGTTTAGTCGCGCGGAAAGATCCTCAACAATCGTCGTCTTTTCGGGTCTCATGGGTTTTCTCCTCTATTTCAGATAGACCGACGGATCGACAGACAGACCCGGAGTCATTGTTGCGCTGACCGTAATCGTATGAACAAATTTACCCTTCGCATGAGCCGGTCGGGCTTTCACGACCGCGTCGATCACCGCCGTTCCGTTCTCGACTAGCGCTTGTGGGGCAAAAGAAAATTTGCCCATCGGAACAGCCACGTTGCCATTCTTGTCCAGTTTAAACTCAACTCGTCCGGCCTTCACCTCTCTCACTGCTTTGGCGGTGTCATCAGTGACGGTTCCCGTTTTGGGATTTGGCATAAGACCTCGCGGCCCAAGTACTCTGCCTAATTTACGCACCTCCGCCATGGCAGCGGGGGTCGCGACCGCAACATCAAAATCCTGGAAGCCCTCCTGACATTTCTTAATCAGATCCTCGAATCCGACGTACTCGGCGCCGGCCTCTTTAGCAGCTTCAGCTGCTTGGCCCTGCGCAAATACCAGAACTCGTACTTGTTTTCCGCTACCATGGGGCAAAGGACAGGTGCCACGGACCATTTGGTCGGATTGTTTAGGATCTACCCCCAACTTAAAAGAGAGGGTAACGGTTTGATCGAACTTGGTCGGAGGCAGCTTTTTGAGTGTCTCAACTGCGTCCGGTAGTGAGTACGCCTTGTCTGGCTGGATCAGCTCAAGACAGGCTCGATAGCGTTTACTGCGATGCGTTGTTTTCATTTTTTGCAGTGCCGACGGTCTCCTTAATGGAAACCTCCTGCATCGTTTGCGGTAGGGACCGGCTCCCGCCGGTTTCAATCGGACGCGTGGGAGCGCGTCCCTACCATCATTCTACTACGTCGATTCCCATCTGTCGCGCGGTGCCGACCAGCGTGCGGTATGCCGCTTCTTCGGAGTTCGCGTTCATATCCTTCATCTTCACCTTCACGATATCCATGACCTCTTTCTTGGTCAGTTTGCCAACCTTTATCTTGTTCGGCTCCTTCGAACCGGCCGCGATATTGGCTGCTTTTTTCAAAAGGATCGCCGCTGGCGGTGCCTTGGTAATAAACGTGAAGGTCTTGTCTTTATAGACAGTGATCACTACCGGCAGGATATCGCCAGCCTGTTTCTGCGTAGCGGCGTTAAATTCCTTGCAGAAAGCCATAATGTTCACGCCATTCTGACCGAGCGCAGGACCGACCGGCGGCGCCGGATTGGCCTGACCAGCCGGGATCTGCAGCTTGATCGTTGCAACAACTTCTTTTGCCATATCTTATCGTTGAACCGCCCTTAAAACACGGTCCAGGTTAGCTTCTTTCTACCTGCCAATACTCCAGTTCGACGGGTGTGGAACGTCCGAAAATACTGACGGAGACGCGCAACTTGCCCCGGTCTGGATCAATTTCTTCAACGACTCCACTTTGATTCTGGAACGGCCCATCGGCCACCTTGACCGTCTCGCCGACTTCAAAACTCACCTTTGGTTTAACCTTGTCTTCCCGCTCGCGAATCTGTGCCAGCATGCTTTCCACTTCTTGTGGCCGCATGGGTACTGGACGATCCTTGGTTCCAGCAAAACCCAATACTCCGGGAGTTTCGCGGATAAAATACCAAGTGCGGTCTACCAACTGGTTCTGCTTGTCGAGCAGATACATATTCACGATCAAGTATCCCGGGAAAAATTTACGGGTAGTCTCGGTGCGCTTTCCTCGCTTTATTTCCGAGACGCGTTCGGTCGGAATCAAAACTTCGTAAACCAAATCGCCCATTTCCTCTTTCTTGATCCGGCGCGTCAGATTTTCATAAACCTTCTGTTCCTGCCCGGAAAGAACGTGCACAACAAACCATTGGTCCTTGTCTGGTTCACTCATAACGTCACAACCTCACTCATGGCACCAGCCAGCCTACGATGTTAACCATCACAAAGTCCCAAAATGTGATGTAGCCACTCAAAATCACCATCGCGATCAGCACGACCGTGGTCGAATCGATCAGTTCCCGATACCGTTTGGCGCCTTTCTCTTTGGGATCCCAGGGCCAGCTTGCTTTTGCCAGCTCGGCCCGAGACTCGCTAAGGAAGCGAATGATATAGCGGAAAAATCCAAACATTTGAGTAAGAGGAACAGGTCAGGAGGGACTCGAACCCCCAACCGGCGGTTTTGGAGACCGCTGCTCTACCAATTGAGCTACTGACCTATCGTTCACGGCTTAAAAATAAAGCGGTCCCGCCTAGGCGGGACCCCCTGGTTAAATTGTTCCTATTGTTCCTCGACAACAGCCTCTTAGTCAAGAATGTCGCCGACGCGGCCAGCACCTACGGTGCGACCACCTTCGCGGATTGCGAATCGAATTGTCTTTTCCATCGCAATCGGCGTGATCAGCTCCACTTCAATCGAGACGTTATCGCCCGGCATCACCATTTCGACACCTTCAGGAAGCTTGACTGTTCCGGTAACATCGGTCGTTCGGAAGTAAAATTGAGGACGGTAGTTCGAGAAGAACGGCGTATGCCGACCACCCTCTTCCTTACTTAATACATAGACTTCCGCTTTGAACTTTTTGTGCGGCTTAATGGAGCCCGGTTTAGCTACCACCTGTCCACGCTCGACGTCCTCTTTCTTCACACCTCGCAAAAGGACTCCTACGTTGTCGCCCGCTCGCGCCTCGTCAAGCAGCTTACGGAACATTTCAATATCGGTAACGGTTGTCTTTTGCGTCGGACGAATTCCGACAATTTCGACTTCCTCCATTTTCTTGAGGATTCCCCGCTCGACTCGTCCGGTGACCACGGTACCACGACCTTCAATGTTGAAGACGTCCTCGATCGGCATCAGGAATGGTTGATCGATTGGCCGCTCCGGCAGCGGGATGTACTCATCAACCGCGGCCATGAGTTGGAAGATGTTCTCCTTGTATTTCGGATCGCCTTCCAACGCCTTGAGCGCGCTGCCTTTGACGATTGGGATCGTGTCACCCGGGAATTCGTATTGCGACAACAGATCGCGTACTTCCATTTCGACCAGATCGAGCAATTCCGGATCATCGACCATGTCGCACTTGTTCAGGAACACAACGATCGACGGCACACCAACCTGACGAGCCAGAAGGATGTGTTCACGGGTTTGCGGCATCGGGCCGTCAGCAGCGGAGACCACAAGGATCGCGCCGTCCATCTGCGCGGCACCGGTGATCATGTTTTTGACGTAATCGGCATGGCCCGGACAATCCACATGCGCATAGTGCCGATTATCGGTCGAGTACTCGACATGCGCCGTATTAATCGTAATACCGCGCTCCTTTTCCTCGGGAGCGTTATCAATTTGATCGTACCGCGTTGCTTGTGCCATGCCCTTCTCAGCTAGCACCGTCGTGATCGCCGCAGTGAGCGTCGTCTTACCATGGTCAACGTGGCCGATGGTGCCGATGTTCACGTGTGGTTTGGATCTTTCGAATTTATCCTTCGCCATTTAAGGTCTCCTTCTCTGCTACTTTCTTTAAATTGTCTACGTGCTAAGTACTTCGTTTGGTCAGGACATGGAGCCCATGACCGGGATTGAACCGGTGACCTCGTCCTTACCAAGGACGTGCTCTACCAACTGAGCTACATGGGCATCTGCTGTCGTTCGACCGGTCTTCACTATCTCGCGAGCCGGCCGAAACTCGTTTCCGGAATTTGAGGACAAAAACCTGGCCGACTACTAGTCGCTGGTCCCATTTTGGGCCGGTTGATTGCTACTCAAGGTCCATCAAGCGAGCCGGAAACTTAACAAAGAGTGCATTAGCGTCAACAGGATTCTTGGTACCGACAGACTCCCATTTTTCCGTGAAAGAACGGCTAGGAAGAACTTCACTTCAAGGCACTTGGAAAGGAACGCCGACAGCGTCGACACCGCCGGGAACGCCGGGAATGCGGAGAACTGCTCAGGAGCGCCCAAATTAGCGATTACTGATCAGCGAATAGTGGATAGTGATTAAAGAAGAAATAGGAGCCTTGGTTTGGTCGCTATTGAGACGGTGGAAAAGACCCTTTCCGAACAGTTCCCGGCGATATCGGAGCGACCGGCGTTGTCGGCGTTCTCTTGACCGGCGTTTTATTTGGCCAAGGAAGTTTCCGGCTGTCTGGTTGGCGTTGTCTCGGTCTCTGATTGGCTTGGCCGGTAAACCTCGGCTACCCGGGTTACCGCCAGAGCTCTCCCGTTGGACTCATCAATGTCCACCAGAATCCCATGCAATTTCACTTCGCCGCGGGCGACCGGAAAGTTCACCGGCATACTGGTAACAAACCGTTGGACAATCGGTTCGATCTCTCGCCCCAGAATTGATTCGGTTGGACCGCACATACCTGCATCGCAGATGAAGGCTGTGCCACCAGGAAAGATTTGCTCGTCCGCGGTTTGGACATGGGTGTGGGTACCGGCTACTACGGAGACCTTACCATCCAGAAAACGGCCAACCGCAATTTTCTCGCTCGTCGTCTCCGCATGTACATCGACAAAGATAAGGTTCGTTTCTTCCCGCATCTTTGCCACTATCTCTTGGAGTTTTAGAAATGGATTTTCAAGTGCCGGCAACATGAATGTGCGTCCCTGAACATTGATGACACCAACCTTGGCTTTCGCGGTGTCCAGCACGATTGACCCGCTCCCGGGCGTTCCTTCTGGATAATTAATCGGCCGCAACAAGCGAGGTTCACTCCCAATGAAACTGGCCAACTCTTTCTGGTCCCAGACGTGATCTCCGGTCGTGATGACCGCAACCCCGGCGCGTAACAGATCGATCGTCAATCTGGGTGTGATTCCGCGACCAGCTGCCGCGTTCTCCCCGTTCACGACAACAAAATCAATACCCCGTTCCTGTTTCAGCCTCGGCACCGAGTCGATTACCGCTTTGCGTCCAGGTTCCCCAATAATATCGCCGAGAAAAAGAAGTCGAAACATCGCCACCTGCCCCTCTTTACACCTGTCTATATTAGAACGTAAAGAAGCCGAAGCAACTGAGCCATGTCGCGTACCCTTCCGTTT
Organism: Verrucomicrobiota bacterium; assembly: GCA_041167675.1. Lineage (GTDB taxonomy): Bacteria > Verrucomicrobiota > Verrucomicrobiia > Chthoniobacterales > JAFAMB01 > DASTDH01. The sequence goes on along the minus strand of JBEEIB010000522.1, from coordinate 18,736 downwards.
CTAGTTTGTTGGACGATTTACCGGGCCTCGCTTCAGCCGGTATCAGCAGAGCATCTTTCTCCGCTTTCGTCTGCTCCGGACTGGAAAAGCTTGGCCGCATTCCAACAAACAATCACGCATGACGAGTTCACCCAGCTGCTTACCGAGATTTACGCGCCGGGTGTGGACTTAGCGCCCTGGTTCGCGATCGAGCCAAGCCAGGTTCGGATTGCCAAGGGCGACGGCAATTGGTTTACGCTCGAATTTTCGGAAAGCTCAGGTACTGAGACTCCTTCACGCTATTGGCGTACCGCCGAACAATTATCCTCCGATCCTGAGCATCCGCTTTCTGGGTTCAAGGTCGCGCTCGATCCCGGGCATCTCGGCGGCGCCTGGGCCAAAATGGAAGAGCGCTGGTTCCAGATCGATGATTCCAAACCTGTCACTGAGGGGGATATGACGTTGCGTGTAGCCCAGTTGATTGCGCCAAAGCTCACCGCACTAGGAGCGCAGGTACTTTGGGTTCGGTCCCATCCGGGGCCAGTAACGACCCGGTCACCCGAAATTTTTCGAAGTTTAGCATTTCTAGCGTTGGTAGCGCGTGGAATGCATCCGATTACCCAGAATTACACCGGCCCATTTGATCCATGGCGGGAACACTCGATCCAATGGGAAGCGGAAAAGCTGTTTTATCGAGTGGCGGAGATTCATGACCGAGCCCTCGCTGTCAACACGGTTCTGCGACCAGATCTTACATTGTGTTTGCATTTCAACGCCGAGCCTTGGGGTAATCCGACACATCCCACGCTGGTAGACTCAAATCACCTTCATTTCATTGTCAACGGTGGGTACAGCGCCGGAGAATTGGCCTATGACGATGTCCGTTTCGCCATGCTGATTAAGTTGTTGAACCGCAGCTTCGCCGAAGAGAAAGGGATCGCCGAGAGCCTCGCGGCACACATGGCTCCAGTAACTTGGCTCCCACCCTTTCACTACCACACCAGCAACGCATGCCCGATTGGAAGGACTGGATACGTTTGGGCACGAAATCTTTTGGCCAACCGGCTGTATCAGTGTCCGGTCGCGTACGTCGAATGTTACGTCATGAATAGCCATGACTTCTTCGAACGCTTCCAAGCCGGCGAATACCAAGGGCTACGCGAATTCCACGGTGTCATGCGCAAGAATATCTACGAAGAATATGCGGATGGGGTAGCCGAAGGGATCGAGGCCTATTTTAAGAAGATGAGGAAGTGAGAACCCAACCGCGATTGCTTGCGACCCATGAGACACATGGGACTCATGGGACCCATGGGAATGCCCCCGCTCTCAGTATTCCTCAGAAACCGGGGTTGACCGGCACCACGTGTGGATCTAATCTCCCATTCTTTTCGACGGGCTGTGGCTCAGCTTGGCTAGAGCGCCACGTTCGGGACGTGGAGGCCGTGGGTTCGAATCCCACCAGCCCGATTGATTCTCGAGGCGAACTCGAAAAACTTTTCCGTTGCCTTACAGTGAACCGTATGGCGTTGGACGGAACAGACCGGGACCGCTTCGGACGAAACGTGCTAGGTACGGAATTGGAATGTTGCTGCACAGACCCGGTGACCGGTTATTTCCGTGACGGTTACTGCCGAACCGATCCGACTGATTCCGGCCATCATTTTGTTTGCGCTGAGATGACTGCGGAATTTCTCGAATTTTCGCTGAGCCGCGGAAACGATCTAGTCACCGCACAGCCAGAGTATGATTTTCCCGGACTCAAACCCGGAGATCGCTGGTGTCTGTGTGTCGAGCGCTGGGTTGAAGCCCTCGAGGCTGGTTATGCACCTCCGATCTTCCTGGAAGCAACGTACGCCGGTGCGCTCGAGTACGTGAGCATGTCCGAGCTCGAATTGCACGCCAAACCGCTTTGAAGGTGCTCGAGCCGGAAGAGGCCGCGATGCCATCGGAGGTTGTGTCGCTTCCAGCCGACGGGCTCAGACCTTTAGCTTTTGGACATACGCGTCGTAAATCTCTCGGCCGAAACAGGCGAAAATGACTTTTTCGGGAAGTGAATTCCCTTCAAGGTACGCCGCGGTTTCGCGGATCGCGATTCCCACAGCTTGATCAATCGGATAGCCGTAAATACCGCAACTGATCGCTGGAAAAGCAATCGTCTTTATTGAGCGTTTTGTCGCCAAAGCCAACGAATTGCCGTAACAATTGGCCAAAAGCTCCGGTTCGTTTCGGGAACCGCCATGCCAAACTGGTCCGACTGTATGGATGACAAATTTGGCCGATAAGTTGTATCCCTTGGTGATTTTCGCCTCACCAGTTGGGCATCCGCCGAGCGTTCGGCATTCTTCCAGCAACTTCGGCCCCGCGGCTCGATGAATCGCCCCGTCTACACCACCGCCACCGAGTAACGATTCGTTGGCGGCATTCACAATCGCGTCCACCGCTAGTTTCGTGATATCAGTCTCGAGAACTTCGATTCTGCTCATAGAAAATAATTTCACCTATCAGCGCCAACGGCCTCATTAGTTTGACCTGATGCCGCTTTACGGCATCTATAAGCCCGATTTTTCGGGGCGAACACCCCACTTCGATTGAGAATTTGCACCCTATTGCTTTGCTCAAGCCACTCCGCTGCGCGAAAAAGCGGGCTATGGCTTATCGAAGCGAAAGATTCGATACCGCATTGCTCCCATTTGGTAAGCCAGCCAAATTCGCACCGCCGTAAACGCGAAAATCCGGTTTCTTATCTTGCGGTCGAAGAGAAAAGAGCGATAGCGTTTGTCTTGAAGTATTCGCTCGGCGAAGCGCCGAATAACGATCGACCAGGTGCGCTTTACTTGGCTGGTCAGATCTTGCGAATCTGCGGATCGAAACCCTGCTTCTGAAATTGCAGCGATATACTCTTGTGCCGTTGCGAGATTCGGAATCCGACCCTCAATACAGATTGGGTTCATCACGGTGTCCGCCTGCCACTTCGAAACTCGGTCGGCGGAGAGCCAAGCGCAAAGGACAAAACGACCACCTGGCCGCAAAACGCGATACGCTCGCCTGGCGAACTCCACCTTGTCGGCCATGTGTTCGCCGCTTTCGATTGCGATCGCCAGATCGAAAGTTTCTGGCGCGAATTCGAGAGAATACCAATTCCCCAAAATATATGTCAGCTCCGGCCCCGGTGCGGTGCTCTGGGCAAAAGCGTATTGGACAGCTGACATCGTAATGGCCGTGACTGCAGCCTCATAACCTTCGGCCAATAGACGAGCCGACGCACCATAACCACAACCAATATCGATCACCCGTTCTCCTCTGCTCAAATTGGCTTTCTCAGCGACCAGTTCGACCAGTTTCCGGACAGCTTCTTCTGGCGTCTCATCGCCTTGTACCCAGAGACCGTGGTGCACATGTTGACCCCAGATATCGCGATAGAAAGGATCCAGTTCATCGTAATGATCTGCGATTGCCGCTTCACTGACTGGTTGCTCCGAGACAATCATTCGCGAAGTTCTTGGGGAGACCGATGAAGCATATTCGATTCGGATTTGGTCGTCGAGAGAAAGGTCACCTTATGAAATACCGCGCTCACCGCCTAATAATTCCTTCCTCGGCAGGATTCGTGAGTGCAAGAAGGAAAGATGCCTTCCGTAGGACCCTGCGCTACAAACGACCCGAATTCATCGGTGTAATCTGCGAAATCTGCGGACTATCCAGAGTAATGTGATCTGCGGTTCGAATGTCGAATTCTAAGCGCAGACCGATCGTGAACCAGTGCGTCTTTTCTGCAGATCGAAGATATCGCTATCTACTGATCCATCGTTGGGAACCTGAGCTGCCGGAACGACCCTGTATGTGGATCGCTCTGAATCCGTCGATCGCAGATGAATCCCGACTGGATAACACCCTCACTCGAATTCGATCCTTTAGTACCGTCGCCGGCTTCAACGTCTTTTACATGGTGAATCTATTCGCGTTGGTATCGACCGATTTGCGGGCGATGAAACGCCATCCCGAACCGGTGGGAAAAGACAACGACGTTCACATCCACCGGATTGCAGCCCAATTTCCGACGATCTTTGTTGCCTGGGGAGCTAATGGTCGCCATCTAGACCGAGACCGAGAGGTCCTGGGGCTCTTAGCTCAGCTGGGGCGACCGGATCTCCTTTGTTTTGGCACCAACAAAAATGGGTCACCCAAGCACCCGCTCCATCTATCAGGCAAGTTGAAGCCGGTCATTTACCGTCGGCAGATTCCGCTATAATTACTTCAACCTCGGATCTCCATTTTCTTCCAAGCAGACCCGGCCGGCGGCAATGCAAAAAAAAATGGCGATAAATCGTATTTCATCGGCGGCCATCTATCACCCAAAAAACGATCTGAAATATGGAGGGCCGGTTGCGCGCCACCAGGTCCTCAGCGAGAATCTAGCATCGGAACAATCTCCCCTTTCTAGAGCCTTGGCTGAGCAAGGATCTGAAGGGAAACCAATTGCAACCCCTGAAACCTTATGAGCCAAAACCTGAACCTGCTCCGGCAGAACTACTGCCGGCCCGCCGTTGTAGATGGCAAAAGAGGCCCTTTCCTCTTTGCCTTGGAGAAAGAGTGCGAGCAGGGTAAAGCCCTCCTTGCGAAAGCACCAGAAACGCTACTTCACCTGCAAAAGTTCAATCCTCACGGTCTTCTGCAAACCTACCGAGACGAAGCGACCGGCGCTGAACTACCGGTCTTTGCCGTATTCGACCTCGAAGGTAGCCACCGAGTCGCTTACGACATCACAATGGATTCCGTTCCCGCAACCGCTCGGCGTCACAGCCTACCGGCATATGTTCCAATTCAGAAGACCCAGGATTTCGTTAGGAAGATCAACGAGCCCAGAATGAGAGGCGAACGGGCGGCGATCCGAACCTCTGCGATTCTGGGTGTCATCCCCGTTTTAGCGTATCTCTACTCCCGCACCGCTGAACTAACCGGTCCCTCTGTATTCTTCGTCCTGGTGGGAGGATGGATCCTTGGTGCATTTCTTACATATCTTCTAAGCGAGATGCTGCTCAGCCGGATTTGCCCTTGGAAGAAACTGGTCATTGACGCAGAATTTGACGGTATCCTTCCGAAAGAAACTCGAGAAAAAGCAAGAGCAGCCAAAGACTACTTCGACAACCTCTACCTCATAGTCGACCAGCAGAGCCGGTGGAAGAGCACACTGCTGCGGGATCCAACGCCCCGTGCTTTGGACCCCCTTCTGATTGGAGAACTCAAGCAAGGCCGTCGGTACCAATTTTTCTTGATCGACCAATTCGATCTCACTGAAGCAGAGCAGTATCTCGCTGACGAATTTGCGACGAAGCAGGACGACCATTCGTTCCTTTTTCCAAAAACCAAGTTCTAGCCGGCATTCCATCGGAATCTGCCGAGCCGGCCGAAACCGGTGGCTGAGCACGCTGCTTTGTGCCTGCTCTCCGCAAGTATCGGCCGGCTCCATTCGGGGAATGCCATTGGAGCTCTTCTGAATCGGTCGCACTCTCCTGACATAGGGTTGTCAGGAGAGTGGTCCACGCTTTTAGGCGGTCGGACCGGCCAGGCCTGTCCAGTGACGCTTCGTCCTTGGTTAGGAGTACCGAACGGGTTTAGCGAGACTGGAGGCCGATCCTACCGAGCGGAGTTCTTACCGAACCTAAGGCCGCACTAGCAACAAGTAACCGGCCGTACTAGATTCCGCGTCTTATGTCGAAAAGCGTCGCCTCAGATCCCCGTGCGATCGTCATTCGTGGCGCGCGCCAAAACAATCTGAAGGGCATCGATTTAGACCTGGAACTGAGCAAACTCCACGTCATTACCGGCCCGAGCGGCAGCGGAAAGTCGAGCTTGGCGTTCGACACAATTTACGCAGAGGGCCAACGCCGTTACGTCGAGACATTTAGTCCCTATACTCGGCAATTCCTCGAGCGGATGGATAAGCCCCAAGTTGATGAGATCCGGGGCATCCCGCCAGCGATCGCGATCGAGCAAGCGAACCGTGTTCGCACCACTCGATCAACGGTCGGAACAATGACCGAGATCAATGATTATTTGAAATTGTTCATGCCGCGAATCGCTCACGCATTCTGTCCGGAATGCCGTCGCGAGATTGTTTGCGAATCCGCCCAAAGCATCGCGGAAAAGACAATCGAAATGCTTGACGGAAAGCGCGTGCTGGTCTGCTTCGGCGTACCGGCGCCTCCCGGCACTCCCCCGGCTGATTTTTTTCAGTTTCTTCACTCTCAAGGCTTTCTGCGGGTTTGGCTGAGCGGAGAAGCGGTTCGGACCGACTTACTCCCCACGATCGATCGGCTGCCCGGACAGGTTACCGTCATTCAGGACCGACTCACAATAAACGCTACCGGTGCGCGATCGCGTCTGACCGAAGCAATTGAGCAGGCTCTCCGATACGGCAAAGAACAGCTGACAATCGTCGAGCTGGATTTGGGTTTCGATCATAAGTATTCAACTGGCTGGCATTGTCCGTATTGTGACATTGACATCCGTCCACCCTCTCCCGGTCTGTTCTCGTTTAATAACCCGGTCGGAGCCTGTCCGGATTGTCGCGGATTTGGCCGGACAATCGGAATCGATATCAACCGTGCCATACCGGATCGACGCTTGAGCGTGGCGGACGGCGTAATCAAGCCGTTTCAGACCGCACAGATGCAAGAGTGTCAGCGCGATCTCATTCGGAATGCACTTCAACGCGAGATCGATATTCACGCTCGGTTTGAGGATCTCGCTGAAGCTGATCAGAGATGGGTAATCGAAGGAGAAATCAGTCCAAGCAAGTCGGCCGATGAAATTTGGGAGAATGGCGGCTGGTACGGTCTACGCGGCTTCTTCGATTGGATGGAATCGCGATCCTACAAGATGCATGTCCGCGTTTTTCTCAGCCGCTACCGGACATACACCTTGTGCCGAGCCTGCAATGGCACTCGATTCAAGCCCGAAACACTCAATTTTCGTGTTTTGACGAAGACCGAGCAATTCACATTGCCGCAACTTCAGCAGCTGCCGCTTGATCAACTAATCGACAATCTGACTACTGTAACCGTCGCTGTCGGAGATAGCACCACGGAGTTGCTGCGCACGCAAATCGTCGCCCGGCTGCGCTACCTGGTGGATGTTGGGCTCGGTTATCTTACGCTTGATCGGCCTACTCGCTCTCTGTCCGGGGGCGAGTTACAACGAGTAAATCTGACCACTTGCCTCGGCGCGTCACTGGTGAGCACTCTTTTCGTACTCGATGAACCAAGTGTTGGACTTCATCCCCGGGACATCGATCGATTGGTTGCCATACTCCATGGGCTGCGTGACAAAGGCAACACGCTGCTGGTCGTAGAGCATGAGGAGGCTGTTATCCGCGCTGCCGACTCTTTGATCGAGATCGGGCCAGGTCGGGGTGAGCACGGAGGTCAATTGGTGTTTCAAGGGCCGCTCGAGCAAATCGAAAACGCATCAGTCGATTCTTTGACCGCAGCTTATCTCACCGGCAGAAAGAAGATTGCGACCCCACAGAGCCGGCGACGACCAAAACGGTTTATCGAAGTGGTGGGCGCGGCCGAGCACAATCTGAAAGACCTTTCGGTTCGGTTTCCGTTAGGCGTGTTTTGTTGTGTCACTGGAGTTTCTGGCTCCGGGAAGAGCACCCTCGTCCAACAAGTGCTATACCAAAATCTGCTGGCCATGAAAGGGCGATCCGGCGACGAAGCGCCGGGGATTTGTTCGCGCCTGATCGGTGGACATCTCGTTGACGATGTCATTCTGGTCGATCAATCACCGCTGGCGCGCACACCGCGTTCGACTCCGGCCGTCTACGTCGGAGTCTTTGATCAGATTCGCGAACTTTTTGCTTCACAGCCTAGCGCCAAGGCAGCCGGGCTGACTGCCGGGGCATTTTCGTTTAACTCTGGGGCCGGGCGTTGCGAACGATGTGGTGGACTCGGCTTTGAAAAAGTGGAGATGCAGTTTCTCAGCGACCAATTCATCCGGTGCGCCGACTGCGAAGGCAAGCGCTATCAATCGCATGTACTCGAGATAAAAGTCGGCGGTAAATCGATCCATGATTTCCTCGAGATGACGGTAACCGAGGCAATTACCTTTCTGACGCTAAAGTTGAGTGCCCCGAGCAAAATGCTGCAGCCGCTCTCTCTGCTAAGCGAGGTCGGACTCGGTTACCTTCGGCTTGGACAGCCGGTGAATGTTCTGTCCGGCGGCGAGTCGCAGCGACTAAAGCTGGTCGGACACTTGACCGAGAACAGTCGTGCTGGCCGGCATGCACTTTTGATTTTCGACGAACCTACCTCGGGATTGCATTTCGACGACATTCCACCGCTTCTTGCTGTGTTCAATCAGTTGGTTGAGCGCGGGGACAGCATACTGGTGATCGAACACAATCTGGAAGTGATCCAGGCAGCTGATTACGTGATCGATCTGGGGCCCGAGGCTGGCGTAAGCGGAGGTTTGCTCGTGGCCGAGGGCACACCGGAACAGGTGGCCCAAGTAACCAGTTCGCACACCGGAGCGTTCTTGCGTGAGCGATTGGCTGGGCGCACGCGAAGCACCCTGATCGGCAGGGTTGCTGAACAGCGAGCGATCATCACGCACCCAGGCATTTCGGTAGTCGGTGCTCGACATCATAATCTAAAGAATTTGTCGATCGAGTTACCCCGCGAACAGATGATTGTGATCACCGGGCTTAGCGGATCAGGAAAGTCGAGCCTGGCGTTTGACATTCTCTTTGCGGAGGGACAACGCCGGTTTCTCGATAGCATGTCGACCTATGCGCGCCAATTCGTCGAGCAGATGGAGCGTCCGGATGTCGACCATGTCGAAGGACTGCCACCGAGCGTAGCGATAGAACAGCGGTTGACCTCCGGGGGAGGCAAATCGACGGTCGCTACCGTTACCGAAGTTTACCACTTCCTCCGACTTTTATTTGCCAAGCTCGGCACCCAATATTGTCCGAAGTGCGACGTGGCCGTTACGAAACAAAGCCAGTCGGCCATCACCAAGCAGGTCAAGGAACGTTTGCAGCAGGGGCCAGTTTCTCTGTTGGCACCGGTCATCAAAGCAAGAAAGGGATTTCATAAGGAAGTCGCGACCTGGGCCGCTCGAGAAGGGTACACTCATCTAGTTATTGACCAACAGCGTCATGCAGTCACCGATTTTCCGAAACTGGAAAGATTTCGTGAACATTCTATCGAGGTGGTGATTGCCGACTTGCGCAAGACAGATGTACCCCGAATCGCCGAATTGGTGAAGGACGCGTTGCGAGTAGGAAATGGATCTGCTTTTCTGGGAACGAAGAAAGGTGTGCGTACGGTTCTGAGCAGTGAAATGGCCTGTCCTTCCTGCGGACGTGCCTTTGAGGAATTGGATCCGCGACTGTTTTCTTTCAACTCGCCGCACGGTTGGTGCGACCATTGTCATGGGTTCGGTTACATTTTGCCGTTTTCCGCCGAAGATTCGAGGGCCGAATCAGTACTGGAGGCCGAGCTTAATGCTGAGCGGCGCAGCGACTGGATCGACGAAGCGGAAAAGCGGCCCTGCCCCACCTGCAAAGGATCACGTTTGAACGAAGTTGCGCGCGCAGTGCGGGTCCGCGGTCAAACATTGGCAGAGCTATCCGATTACTCGGTTAAACTAGCGCTGGATAAGCTCGCCCGATTCAAATTCTCTGGCCCGGAAAAGGCGATTGCCGATACGATTTTGAGCGAGATCAAGCAACGGCTCTTCTTTATGCAGCGGGTTGGGCTGGAATACTTGGCGCTCTGTCGAGCTGCCAATACTCTCAGCGGCGGCGAATCGCAACGTATCCGGTTGGCGGCGCAGCTCGGATCGAATCTTCGCGGTGTTCTCTATGTGTTGGACGAACCGACGATCGGTTTGCACCCGAGGGATAATGTTCGGCTGCTAGAAACGCTCGATGCACTCAAAGCCAAAGGAAACACGCTGGTCGTGGTCGAACATGACGAGGATACCATGCGTCGCGCGGATATTATCGTCGATCTTGGTCCGGGAGCGGGACGCCATGGCGGTAATGTCATCGCTTGCGGACCGATCGCAGAACTCCAACGTCATGGCGATTCGGTGACCGGACGCTACCTGCGCAGTCCAATGCCACATCCATCCCGGGCACGCCGACCGGTTGCCCATGTCCCCTGGATCGAGATCAAGGGCGCCCGCGCAAATAACTTGAAGGAAATAGACGTTTCATTTCCGATTGGACGTCTCACCGCCATCACCGGCGTGTCCGGCTCAGGAAAAAGTACATTGATGCGATCGGTATTATTGCCGGCCGTTCAGCAGTCTTGGGCGCGAAAACGAACCAACGGATCAAGCGACTGGAAAAAGATTAGCGGCACCGAATTCCTGTCTGCAGTGTACGAAGTTGACCAATCGCCGATCGGTAAGACTTCGCGCTCGATTCCAGCAACGTACGTAAAGATATTTGACGAAATCCGGAAGCAATTCGCGCAACTACCAGAATCGCGTATCCGCGGTTATGATCCAAGCCGGTTTTCATTCAACACCGAAGGCGGCCGCTGTGAGGTTTGCGCCGGCCAGGGATTGGTGAAGCTCGAGATGAACTTCCTGCCGTCCAGTTATGTCTTGTGCGATGGCTGCCGCGGCAAACGATTCAACGCGCAGACTCTTACCGTTGAATTTAACGGACGCAGCATCGGTGATATACTCGAGATGACGATCGAGGAAGCGGCGGAATTCTTCCGTGCGCAACCACGGATTTACCACCCTCTTCAGTTACTCGTTGAAACCGGTCTTGGCTACCTGCAACTCGGGCAACCGAGCCCCACTTTAAGCGGCGGTGAGGCGCAAAGATTAAAGCTTGTGAGTGAACTCAGGGCCGGTTTGGCCAGGGACCGTTACGAACGGATTCGAAAGAACCGGGATCCAAAATCAACGCTTTATCTGCTGGAAGAACCGACCATTGGACTGCATATGGCCGACGTCCAGTTGCTTTTGGAGGTTCTGCACCGGCTAGTGGACGAAGGTAATTCCGTGGTGGTGATTGAACACAACTTAGATGTGATAGCCGAAGCTGATTACATCGTGGATATCGGTCCGGAAGCGGGAGCAGATGGCGGTTACGTCGTGGCAACCGGTACTCCCGAAGAGGTGTCCATGAACCGGGCAAGCCGGACGGCCCCTTTTTTAGCGCGGGTCCTGGGCATCAAGAATGGGCGTTCCCGATCGGCCGCGTGAGAGACGGGCTGCAGGCTGCAAGTTGCTTGCTACAAAAAATTTTGTCCTTCCGGCGACACTATTTCGCGCCTATTTTTTGGCCGGAAAGTTGGCTAATTTTGGTCACTGTAACTAATATTCTTACGGAGCTGCGGACTTAGTTGTGTCATAGATAGCCAGCTCTATAAGCTTTTAGTCCGCTCTCCTCGGTATAGATTGTTGCCTTGATAATTATGTTGCAGGAAGGTTTGCCCCGTAGCGTCCTCTACGCGATTTCAGCTCGCATTGGCGGGATCGGTCTGGATTTAGTCGCACTTGAAACGATTCGAGGCATTCAGCCTCATCTGGGTAAAGCGATATCTTTCGGTGTCCGGGCTCCGGATATCGATCGGCGCAAAATGAAAACGCTGCGTTTTCACCCCATCCGGCTGTTGTCGAATCTGGAAAGCAAATATTACTACGCCGCCAAGAAGCGGGCGACCGACCGCGTGTCCGCACAGTTTCTCCGGACGGGCCACTTCGACCTTTTTCACGCTTGGTCCGGTTCGGCGCTGAGCAGCCTTCGGGTGGCAAAAACGCTTGGAATTCCCTCCCTGCTGGAAATTCCCACTTGGCACCGCCAAAAAGGAAAAGTACTTCCGCCAAAAACGGACCAGGAAATCGCGATGGAGAATGCTCCGATTCCACGGCGATGGCTCAATAGTCTATTGATCGGCCGGCAAGAGACTTTGGAGGAGTACGAACTAGCGGACTTAATCCTGGTCGAGTCAGAGAAGGCGGCGGACACCTTTAGAGTCCTCGGATTTCCAAACGAAAAGCTTTACAGCATGCCGCAAGGAGTGGACGTGAGCCGATTCCAACCGGGGCCGCTGCCGCCGCTTTTTCGTGCGGTTTTTGTTGGTGCTCTAATTAAGCGGAAAGGAGTACATACTTTGCTCGACGCATGGAAAAAGCTGAAACTGCCAAACGCGGAGCTTTGGCTTGCCGGGCATCCGCATGATGAAATCAAACCGTATCTGGATGACGTACCGGCTAACGTAAAGGTGCTTGGATTCACTAAGGACGTCGAAAACGTATATCGAGCAGGTTCCGTTCACGTCTTTCCTTCCTCTCTGGAGGGAAGTGCCAAAACAACGTATGAGGCGGCAGCTTGCGGATTGGCACAGATCACGACGCGGGAAGCGGGAGATGTCGTTCTGGACGGTTTCAACGGACTAATTATCCCACCCAACGACGTTGGCGCACTTGCGCGCGCCATCAGACAATTGTACGACCGGCCCGATTTGGTTCGCAGTTATGGCGCCGCGGGACGAGCTCGCGTGGTCCAGCAGTTCACTTGGGACCATTTCCGAGAAAGAGTGTTCGGTGCGTACCGGTTGGCGATGACTCGGTTATCACTATCACAATCGCAAAGGGCCAAGGTCGGCGGCTCATCCCTCACTGTTCAGTCGACCCGGCCGGCTGACTCCTAGATTCTGTTTTCCGGTTGTGTATCCGCGTACCGGCGAAACTGCTTTTTCCTTGAGAACGCGAGAGAGCTGGCTAATGAATCCATCCGCATCCGGCACGGGCTTATGAATTTGAGTCGTAAACTTCAAAAACTTACTTCCGGCGAAGCTTGGGCCAGCAGCGTAGACCGATTCTATCGTTGGCAAAATCCCCTTAGGGCTGAAGATCTGCTGCGAGACATCGACCAGGAGAAGCTCGATGCCCTTTGCCAGAAATACCATGTGCCGGGCGAGTTTAAAGCATGGCCAAAATATACGGACGTTGAACATTGGCTCGAGAATGCGGTCCAGCACGTACGTTCACTTCGACTCGACCGAGATCCGAAACTGAAGATTCTGGATATTGGCAGTGGAGCCGGCTATTTTCTCTTCGTTCTTAAGCAGCTGGGACACGAAGTGTTCGGGCTGGACCTCGCTGAGCCGTCGTTTTATGGTGAAATGTTTGAGCTACTTGGTCTGGAGCGCGTGATCTGGCGGATTGAATCGTTTGAGCCATTGCCAAACCTCTCGCGTAAATTCGACTTAATCACAGCCTTTGCCATCTGCTTTAACGGTCATGGCAGCGAAACGGTTTGGGGTCCGAAAGAATGGGGATTTTTTTTGGATGATCTCAATCAACATTGTCTGGAGCCGGGTGGTCGCGTTGCCCTTGCACTCAATCCAGAGCCGTACGGCCGCTACACTCCTGAGCTCGAAGATTTCTTTCTCAGTCGAGGTGCAGAAATCGAGCGAAACCGCATTTGGTTAAGGAAGCCGTAGACACGGGTTGCGGTTGGGCGTTCACCATAATGGTTAACGCTCAAGGCTATCTCTTCGGCCGACCAAGCACCCTTTCGACAGCATCCCAGACCCACTCCGCCGCTATACTGGCCATCAAACCATCTTTGCTTGCGACCATGGTAACATTCTCTCCCAGAGGGCACCATATCATCGAATCCGTTGGGCCGAAGAGGGCGATTGTCGGTACGGAGAGCGCAGCAGCAAGATGAGTCACGCCGGTGTCGTGCCCGATGAAGAGATCTGCGGCGGCCAACTCCTGCGCCAGATCCAAAATTGATAGATTTGATCGGACTTTCAGCTTCGAGCCTCGATAGGTTCGAAGAAATTCAGCGGTCGACACTTCATCCGCTTCGCCCGATACAAGCAACAATTCGTCGAACTGTTGCTCCAATTTAGCCGCTAACGCACTCCAACAAGGTGCCGGCCAATTTTTTGCCGAAGAGCCGCTGCCGACATGAAAAAATGCTCGCGTCCCGGAAAGGAATTGACGCTTGAGAAAAAGGCGCGGTGCCGGATCGACCACTACAAGGCCGAGCTCTCCTAATGGTTGAGCGAGTTGGACCGGTGCTCGCAATCGTTGTTCATCAAGCCGAAATGGTCCTGAAATAAATCGGCACCCACAACTCTCGATCTTTGCCCTTAGAGTTCGCTTGGGATCAGACAGATAGCTGATGACGCAATCCACCTTCCGCAGTGTCTCGCGTAGTGCCCCACCCAAGCTAGCGTCCTCGGCAAATAGGGACAGGAATGCCGTTGAGCTCAGGTCGCATACCGAGTGCGCACCTCCGTATTGCGCGAGCAAAGCGGCGGGAAACGGAGCAACCAATTCGACAAACGTCGAAGTGTCTTTATCCCGCAAGGTTCGCAAAACCGGAAGCGTTAACAGAATATCGCCTAACGCCCCTCCTCGAAAAACCAGGAATCGCAAGGTTGCTAATAGCCAGGTCCGGCAGAACCAGGGCCACCGATCCCAGGCATTGAGCCAAGCGCTCCGCCGTTTTCCCACTGCTCGGGTCTATTCCAGGGGATTGTGCTCTGCTCCTGGCCGAATTGCGGTTTTTGCCTGGAATGATCAGTACTGGCTTGGTCATCGGATTGGCAGCCCGACAACAGCGGGAGTGCAAACAAAATAAACAAATAGCCTTTCATCGCTTCGTAAAAACAACCGGATCGCCTACTGATACACGCGCAAAATTCTCGGGTCCATTAGATAAAAACTCTGCGGTACAGCTGTTCTTATCAACCGAGACGACTCTCAGCTCGCTAATAGTTTCGCCGTTCTTCTCGACCTTGAGGTGAGACTTGGTCGTTATTCCGATGTCGCTGCCAAGGCTAACGGTCAATGCTTGGGCATCGCGGTTCATGGAAAGGATGGTACCGTGCAAGACGGGCGGAATTTTATTCCTATCTTTTTCAGCGGCTGTGATCCGCAACTGATTCAGTTCATCCTCAACGTTGATCAAACGGTTGGCCAGCAGTTGGCGGTCATCCTCAGCGCGCTTTTTCTGGTCGAGGTTGTGGTTCGAATCGGCTAACGCCGTAGTAAGTCCTTTTATTTCGTTCTCTCGCTGGTTCAGCTGCTCAGTGAGTTGATCGACCTTGGTTTTGGCGGCACTAATCTCCGAATTGCAGTTGTCTCGCTCCTGTTGAGCCACGCGGTCCTCATCCGCAATTTTTTCTTCTGCTTGCCGCAGCTTTTGCTGAAGGTCTTCTTCTGCTTGCAGTAGCTTTTGTTGAAGGTCGTCGGCCAGAGCTTGCAGCTTATTGGACCGGTCTTTCTCCGCGATGATATCGGCGGTAAGTTTTGTCATCTTCTCTCGATTGAAAAAGCCTAGACCGGCCGCGCCGACAGCGCAGGTCATTGCGACGATTAACAGAAAACGGACCATTATCGGAAGATTGCAGCCACCAAACGCGGCATCGAAAAACGAAGTTGGCTCATTAACGGCCGATGCTCGGGAAAATCAAGTGTCAAGAAACGGTAGGGACGAACGAGAGCTCGTCCCCTACTGTTCGTTTCTGTTTGCCTCGGCACCCGTTTTGGTCGAGGGGTACTGTTCCGTCAGGGGCTATGGATCGCAGACTTACAAACCCCGCCAGGGCAGGAATGCAGCAACGGTAGTATGCTTTGCGTTGCCGTAGTTCTCTGACGGCTCTTACCAAACATAGACGCCGGGTTGGCCGCTCCGGTCGAGGAACTGCCCACTCAATTCCGGATCAACTGTTTGGATCGCCTGAACCAAGGAACGCGCGGATTCCTCTGGCGAGAGAGTCGCGTCGGAGCCGCCCATTTCAGTTCGGACCCAACCCGGCGAAATTGCCACAGTGGTGATGCCTTCAGCAATGAGTTCCAAAGCGATTGAGCGCGTTAGCATATTCAAGGCTGCCTTGGACACGGCGTAAGCATAATAGCTCGCGTCATCCCTGGTCGAGATCGAGCCCAACCCGGAAGAGACATTGAGGATACGAGGTCGATGGCTTTCACGGAGCAAGGGGAGAAAAGCGCGGATGACCCGGGCACAGCCGACCACGTTGGTCTCAAATGCAGATCGAAAATGCGCCAGCGGCAAATTGCCGATCGATTCGTTGCCTTCCTCCGGCATTAGGCCCGCATTATTCACGATAACGTCTAGTCGATTCCTCGCTTTTCGGACCATCTCGACAGCGGCCGAGACAAGCTCATCGGAATTCACATCCAGCAAAAGGACGTCAACCAACCCAGATCGAGAAGCTGCCAGTTGTTGCAAGTGCGTCGCCGCCGCCGGATGCCGGCAGCCGGCTATTATTGCGTAACCCTCTCGCAATAGCGCTTCAGCCAGCGCGAGTCCAATCCCTCGGTTTGCTCCCGTGATCAATATTGTTTCCATATCTTTTGCCGGCCAGTTTTTTCGGACTTGCGAGGCGTTTCTCGGTTCAAAGTTGAATTTTTCCTCCTGGTTCGCTTACCTAGGGGACTCTGGACACCGACCTAACCATCCTTTCCGGCCTCCCTTCCCGGCGCGAACCGCTTCGAAAACCGATCATCGTAATCGGGCGGGCGGCGGAAGCCGATATCATTTTGAACCATCCAGAGATATCGCGTCGCCATTGCCAACTTACACTCGAAGCCAGTTCATGGGCGGTTGAGGACCTGGGCAGCCAGCGCGGCACGATCGTGAATAGCGTGCGAATCTCCGAGAAGACTCCTCTCAAACTCGGAGATCAAATTGTTCTGGGCCCAGTTACCTTGGGCTTTGGACAAAGCGTTGGACCCGATCCAAACGCAAACGAGCCGCTCGGGATTCCTGGAACCATCATTTTCCGCAAACGCATAGTTCAAAGCGTACCGCTATCGGATAGATTGGTTTTCGGGCGCAGTCCGGACGTGGATGTACAGCTGAATGATCCGATCGTATCCCGTCGCCACGCCGAGATTGAAGAGGGATCGAATGGATTCCGCGTGGTAGATCTTCACAGCCGCGCCGGCTCGTTTGTGAACGGACGCCGCTTTGACGAGCATGAACTGGTCATCGGTGACCAACTACAGCTAGGCCCGTTCTATTTCGCTTTCACCGGAAACGAACTCCAGAGGATCCAGAGAGTGTCGGCCGGCAAAATGATCGCGGTGAGCCTTAGCCGCAAGGCCGGTTCCAGCTTGATTCTGCAGGATGCCTCTTTGGTCGTTGAGCCGGGCCAATTCATCGGGATCCTCGGACCAAGCGGTTCCGGGAAATCGACGTTGCTCAATGCGCTGAGCGGGCTGCGACCGGCGGACACTGGACGAGTACTGGTCGACGACGCCGACTTTTATTCTAATCTCAATCAGCTGAGACAACTCTTCGGTTATGTTCCCCAGGATGACATCGTTCACGGAGAATTAACGGTAAAAGAGGCATTGACGTTCAGCGGGCGATTACGCCTCCCAGCTCGCACGCCGCAGCGCGAAATCGAGACGCTAGTAAAACAGATGATGTCTAATCTTGGACTGACAGAACGCGAGAATCTGCGGATCGCGCTCCTGTCAGGCGGGCAACGCAAAAGAGTAAGCGTGGGAGTCGAGCTGCTCCGGCGCCCTCCGCTCATCTTTTTGGATGAACCAACTTCCGGGTTGGATCCATTCGCGGAGTTCAAACTGATGGAATTGCTTCGCCGACTTGCGGATACGGGCTGCACTGTGATCTGCACCACGCACGTTATGGAAAACGTTTATCTGATGGACCAGATCGCGGTCATCAGCGCCGGCCGAGTCATCTTCCAGGGACCACCGGAGAGCGCGCGCGCCCGCTTCGGTGTGACACGACTGAGCGGGTTGTATGACGCATTGCAAACGATTGATCCGAAACTTCTGCACAGTGTTCCCTCGCCGCCGCTGCCAGACAATTTGGAACCTGCCGAAAAGAGAATCCCCGCTGCGAAGGGCAAGCAAGCATTCGCATTGCCGATCTTGTTACAGCGTCAATTCACCATTTTTCGGTCTGACCTGAAGAACCTCCTAATTGTGATCGGTCAGCCGTTGATTATCGGGGTTTTGGTCTGTTGGGTAAGCTCCAATCCACCATTAGCTCAGTTCTTCGCCTACATCGCCACGCTCTGGTTCGGGTGCAGCAATTCGGCCCAGGAGATTGTGAAAGAGGTTCCAATTTATCGCCGAGAACGGCTGGTCGGCCTGAGCCGATGGAGCTATCTGCTTAGCAAATTTCTTTGGATGGGCACACTGACCAATCTCCAAAGTCTAATTCTGTATGCCTGCATCATTATCGCGGGACGCGTTTGGCCGCCGGCAATCGGTTGGCAGCTGGTCGGACTTTTCTTGCTTGGGTATGCGGCGACAGGTATCGGCCTGACTATTTCCGCGATCGCGCGTTCGGCGTTGCAAGCTGTAATGTTAGTACCTCTTATTCTGATCCCGCAGATCTTGTTTTCCGGATATTCGGTTCGAACCGTAGACATGAGCCCGCCAGTGCTACTCGTTAGCCAGATTATGCCCAGTTTTGCAGCCCAAAGGATCGGGGACGCCAGTTCATTGCTATTTCGGCAGATCGATGGCGATCTGATTAAGGACGAGAATTATTATGTGTCCTACACAAATATGAACCAATGGCATCGAGCGGCCGAGGGGAAGCGCTTGGGCACCGGCGACCAGTTATTGAATCCGCGCCCGATTTTCGTCGGATACCTTTCGCTAATCCTGTGGACCATCGCAGGGTTTTTTGCCTCGTATTTTGTCTTGGCGCGTAAGGAACGGGATTAGCAACGAAGGTCAACGAACGTCA
>JBEEIB010000521.1:0-2988 GCA_041167675.1 Verrucomicrobiota bacterium | reverse complement strand
CAAACGCGCGCCACGGGCGTTTAGGATTCGCCTTGTTGCTCGTGTGCCTCGACACAATCCCACCGTTGGGCAGTAGCAGCGAGGACGCACGGAGGCAGCTTTTGGCATGAAAATAATCGGCTCATTCTTAATCAGCGGGCTGCTGTTGCTAACCCAATCCCTGGATGCAGGTGAGCGTGGCGGCGGCGTAGGTTTCGCGCTTCCCGCTCCCAGTCGGAACCCCTCTAGTCCCACTGTGCCAAAGGCAACGGCGCCGGTTGCCCAGAGCAATCCCGCTCAAATAACTCAGCAGGCGGGAGTAAACATTCAACCAGGCGACTTGTCGCAACATTCCACCACGCGGGTGGGACAAGCTCGAAGGGGCCAAAACCAAAGCCAAACTAATCCTCGTAACTCTGCTGTCGCCGCGCCTCGTCAAGATCGGCATGATCGGGATTGGTGGAGGCACCACTTCCGTACGATTGTGTTTGTGCTCGGCGGCTATTATTATTGGGATCAGGGCTATTGGTATCCGGCTTTGGGCTATGATCCGACTTACTCCTACGACTACGACGGCCCGATCTACGCCTACGGGAATCTGCTGCCCGATCAGGTGATCGCAAATGTGCAGACCCAGTTACAGCAAGGCGGGTATTACTCAGGCCCGATTACTGGTTCGCTCAACTCGGCGACACGAGCGGCGATTGCGAACTATCAGCGCGATCAGGGCTTGGCCGTGACGGCAACGGTAGACGAGGCGACGGTTGAATCGCTGGGTCTGGCCTAACGGATCTGCTGAAAAGCGGGTATTTCGCGGCCTGATTTGGCTTTAAGCAGGACTGATTCCTGCGGGCCTCGGCTTCGACAAGAAATGACATGGCTAGTTTGCGGCATCTAGTTTTGAGATCCGTGCATTTTGCGACGCCCAACCATACACTTTATGCAATGACTCCTATGAACAATCCTCGAGGCGCTCACATATGATAAAAACAATCTCCTATCTCGGTCTCGGGACCATGGGCAGCGGCATGGCGTCCAATCTTCTCAAAGCCGGGCATAAACTTACCGTCTGGAATCGGAGGGCACGACATCATCAAGCCAACTGAAATATCAGCTTCTATGAAGATAGGGCGCAGCGTATAGTGGCTCTAAAGTGAAACGTGCCTTGATCCTTGTTCTGGTGGGAGCAGGGATCGTTACGTTGATTTTGGGCTGTGAACGTTCGGCCAAAAAGGCGAGTTCCACGCAACTGCCACTAATTCCAGAAACGGATCCGTTAGCACAGCCGAAGTCGCCTCAACAAGTTGGCGTACCGGTTGAGATGACTCGTGCGGCGATCCCTGCGGACAATCCGCAGACCTCTGAGAAAATTTCCCTGGGCCAGAGACTTTTTTTCGACCGTCGCTTGTCGGCTGACGGCACCGTCTCGTGCAGCACATGCCATGATCCTGCGCTCGCCTTCACCGACAGGAAGCCCCTCTCCGTCGGCATCCAAGGCCGCGTCGGCCAACGCAACGCACCAACCGTTCTGAACGCCTTCTATAATAAGACGCAGTTCTGGGACGGCCGGGTGAACACGCTCGAAGAGCAGGCGGCGCTGCCGATTGTCAATAGCGTTGAGATGGGCCACCCCAGCCTGGATGCGGCTGTGGCCCAGATCGCGACCGTCCAGGAATACAAGGAGGCATTCCAGCACGTATTTGGCCGCCCGCCCAATGGTCCCGATCTGCTGCGGGCTATCGCGTCCTATGAACGCACTCAACTATCCTTTGATTCTCCGTTCGATCATTTCATCGCCGGCGAGACGAACGCAATCAGTGAGTCGGCGAAACACGGCTGGGAGCTCTTCAACACGCAGGCCCGGTGCAATAAATGTCATGCGTTGACCGATACCCAGCGAGACGTCACCGTCTTCACGGACAACGACTTTCACAACATCGGCATCGGCATCATCCGACACAACGTCGTCGCGCTGGCGCGCCAGGCCGAACAGCTCATCAAGTCGGGCGATACTTCGGCCATCGATCGCGCCGCCATCCAGACGGACATGTCAGCGGTGGGCCGGTTTCTCATCACCAAGAAGGAGAAGGACATTGCCTCCTTCAAGACACCGGACCTGCGCAACGTGCTCGTGACCGGGCCGTACTTTCACGACGGCTCGATGGAGACCCTCTGGGACGTCATGGACCACTACAACAAAGGCGACGGCTTGCAGGATCCGTATCTCGACGAAGACATGCAGCCGCTCGCCCTAACCGAGAGTGATATTGACGATCTCGTCGCGTTTCTCGCGTCGCTAACGAGCGCGAACTACAAGGAACAGGGAGCGACGGAGTTGGCGCGCCAGCGGACAATCTCCCGGACGAATCGGCCCCAGCGCGACACAGCTCGGGCGTTTAGCCCGAAACCGCCGCGGCCCGCTCCGCCAAAGTAGGCTTGCGCTATCTCAAAAAAGGGAGCCGCAATACAAGCAAACCCGTCAGCTATTCAAGTCCAGAGGCAATGGCGTCTTGACACCCACCCCCTGCAGAAGCTGGCATTACATCCATGAAGAATTTTAATGATCTGTCTGAGCGCGAGGTTCTGGCGCTGGCCATTTCTCTCGAAGAAGAAGACGAACGAGTCTACGCCGATTTCGCGGAGGGATTAAAGGATAGCTATCCGGCATCGGGTTCTTTATTTGATGCGATGCGTAGCGAGGAATCCAGTCACCGGCGACGGCTCATTGAATTGTATCGCGAGAAATTTGGAGAACACATTCCGCTCATTCGGCGGCAGGACGTAAGGGGATTTGTGCAACGCCGCCCGGTCTGGCTCGTACGTCCCCTGGGATTGGATGTCGTGCGGAAGCAGGCTAGCGCGATCGAAGTAGAAACGCGCCGGTTCTATGAGAAGGCGGCGAGCCGAACGGAAGACGCCCACGTGCGGCAGTTGCTGGATGATCTCGCGCAAGAAGAGCGAACGCATGAAAGCAGAGCGCAAGAATTGACCGAGCAAAAGCTCAGTCCA
>JBEEIB010000520.1:0-19775 GCA_041167675.1 Verrucomicrobiota bacterium | reverse complement strand
CCTCACAATTGGTGGGTGATGCGGAAAGGGCGCTGGTTTCGCGCCCGGGGATAATTGCCACGGAAAGCGCGGCCAAGAGCAGTAACAGTTTTTTTCTCATACACAAGCAACTCCGATTTACAGGAAGCATTGGCAAAGGCTATCGTATTCTGGTATTTATTGAAATTACGATTCTTGCTAATGAAGCACCTCTGCCAGAAATGCACAAATCGTGCCGTAGAATGGGGTCTGCTTTCGCACTTGCAACCGAGAGTGTTGCAATTTTGAGACTCAGAAGAAATTTCGCGTCCTTGATAATTTTTATACATTGACTTCAGGAACGGCAACCGAAACCACGACCCACGCGTTCTGAAGACACCTAAGCTTAGATGAAAGCGTCCGACCCGACTTCTTCATCGCCGCAACCGTAAAAGAAAGCGGCCGCGAAAGAGCCCGGGAAACGCCATCGACAGCCGAAACAACAAAGCCCGCGGATTTCGGCCGCGGGTTGGGTTCGCTCAGAGATAAATCGGCACTATTTCTTGATGGATTGAGATGCGAGCTGAAAGACCTCGTTCAGCAGAGCCCCTCCGTTCTGTCCGCCCAAAAAATGATTCAGGACCGGATTCGGAGCTTGTGGGTTGGTTTGATGATTCCCGGTCGCCAGTAACTGCATGATCGCCGGGATGACCAGTGGCAAGGCGCTCAAAACCAATTGGCTGTTGAGACCGGTCACCTGCGAAATCTGATTAATGATCCCGTTAAAGCGATCGGTCCCGAAAAGGTTTTGCAAGTCCTGTACGCCCACTCCGGGCTGAGAAAGATCTTTCACAGTCTGTTGAGCGGCGCCGGCACCCTCGGTCTGCGTTTGCTCGTTCAATACATCTTGCAAGTGAGGCCCAAGCACATTCAGAATCGGCTGAATCTGTTGTCCGGCTCCTTGGAGCCCGGGAATCATGCTCGTAAGATTGACCAGGCTTTGTAGATCCTGATTGCTTCCGGCATGCTGAGGACTTTGAATGGCGCTGATGATTGAACCAAAAAAGCTCATGGCAACCGGTCCCTTTTAGGTGATTAATGAAGGATCGGCAAGTAGTTGTTCGGGGCTTGAATCCGAAAACCATAGCTCTCTATTTATGTCATCAAGAATCTTCTGAATCTTTCGATCGTCTATCCGTCTAAAATAGGGTAGCTAGATTGTTTGATTTTTGTTTCATCAGGATATGCCGGGATCAGCACAAACATTGACTAAATGCTTTTTTTTGAGCGTTTGTTTGCTCAGCTTTTTGACGCCCTGGGCAAACGCGCAGTCGGTGCCGATAAGCAATCCATTTGAACCAGAGATTCAGGCACTAGAAGCCAAGCTGGTTGATCCGCCGCCTCGACCGATCGTGTTCTACGGCAGTTCGTCCATTCGGCTCTGGAGCACATTATCCCAAGATCTTCCTGATTATGCTGTTTTGAACTGTGGCTTTGGCGGTTCACGGCTGACCGACTGCCTTTATTTTGCTCCAAGAGTAATTACTCCGCTCAAACCATCGGCCGTGATCATTTACGCGGGAGATAATGACTTGGCCACCGGAGCGGCTCCGGAACAAGTTTTCGATTCTTTCCGGCAACTTTTTTTCGCGTTGCGAACGACGTCACCGCAGCTGCCGATCGCGTTCGTTTCAGTCAAGCCGTGTCCGGCTCGGTTTAAGTACATTCATAACATCGAGCGATTCAATCATCTGGTGGACGACTTTCTTGGAACCCAACCGGATACCGACTATATCGACATCTTTTCCGATTTGCTCGGTCCCGATCATCAGCCGATCGTTTCGCTTTTCCGGAGCGATCAGATCCATTTAAGCCAAGCCGGCTACCAAATTTTGCAGCGCGATATCTCCGAGTATCTGCATGATGAGTTCCCTAAAAAGCTGACCGTGCAGTGATTTGAGCAGGTACCTCGGTCATCCGAGTGGTGAGCTCTTGGACCAGCTTCAGGCTTGACGGTCATTTCGTCAGCGTTAAAGAAAGATCTCCGCACACCAAAGATTTCCGGAAGTCCTTCGCGTAAGTACCGATCTGCGCCGCGTGTACTCGACTACAAGGCGTTTCGTGTCACGTCGCTTCTTGTTTCCGCCGCACTGGTGTGATAAAGGAATCGATGCCGACACCTTCGATTGCTTTAGTCGGAGATTACGATCCGGATGTCACCGCGCATCGAGCCATTCCCTTGGCCATTGAGCTCGCCTCGCGGGAAACGGAACCACCCGGCGTCACTTGGTTATCTACCGAAGCATTCGTCTCGACGCCCGACGATGCGCTCTCTCGATATGCTGGCTTTTGGTGCGTTCCTGGGAGCCCGTACAAGAGCATGGAAGGCGCTCTTCGGGCCATTCGGTTTGCGCGCGAACGAGAGCGCCTTTTCTGGGCACCTGCGGCGGTTTTCAGCATGCTGTCTAAAAGTGGGAGGCATCATTCCAATTGTGGCTTTCGAATTAGAATCATGTGGCCAAGCAGGAATTTCGCGCGTGACCAACTCGAGTGTCGCCCGTCTTCAGATTTCGTACAACGCCAGGGCGGAAATGCAAAACGCACGTAATCGTACGGCTCAAAAGCCGTTGGAATGCAACTCTCCTCGAGAGCGTCAAGACAATTCGAATCTGGCATGAGAATTGCGCCGAAGAGAACCTAGCTAATGAAACGACTGGTCGAACTTGATGTACTACGCGGCTTTTTGCTGCTCATGATGGTCGTCAACCATGCTCCTTCGCCTCTGCGCCGCATAACCGATCAGCCAATTGGATTTTTCTCGACCGCGGAAGGATTTGTATTTGTTTCCGCTTTTCTCGCCGGATTACTCTTCCAAAAGCGGGCGGAGACGAAAGGATTCGCAGCGGCACGTACCGCGACTTTTCTGCGCGCCTTCCGAATTTATCAGGCGCACCTGGCAACCGTTTTCTTTATCTTTTTCTTTGGCGGCATTTTTCTCTCCGAGTTGCCCGGCGTGCAAAACATTCTTTCTCAATTCTTTACGAATCCGGCCGCTGCAATCGCTGGCTCGGTGACGCTTCTCTTCCAGCCGCCATTGTTAGACATTCTGCCGATGTACGTCGTGTTCTCCTTTCTCACTCCGCTCGCTTTTTGGGCCGGCAACAAGTGGGGATGGAAGAAAGTATTCCTAGGTAGCATCGGAATTTGGCTCGTTTCCCAATTTCGTATCCAAGACTATCTGATTAAAGGCACGCAAGATGTCTCCTTTGTCCATTTCGGTCCATTTGACCTCTTTTCTTGGCAGCTGATCTGGATCGGCGGTCTCATTTTCGGTCGTTCATTGCAGGAGCAGAAACCGGTCTTGCAGATGCCGCGGGCTGTGGAATTTGTGCTTCTGCTTGTTGTCGTGGTCTTTCTCGTTTGGCGTTGGATCTGCATCTACGCTGATGTCGATCCGGGAAGAGCCTCCTGGTTTCTCGACAAATGGCATCTTGGTCCATTGCGGTTATTCAACTTTTTTGCGGTCGCGTGGTTCGCCGCTAAACTTCTGCCGCACCTGCGTAAGTGGACTCTTGCATTGCGCCCGATTTGCGCGGTGGGCGAACACATGCTTCCGATTTTCTCCACGCAGGTGTGCGTATCGATTCTCATCGGTGGATTGATCAGCGTGCGTCATCATGCAATCGACGATTACGCAACCGTTCTGGTCCTGCTCCAGATCGCCAGTGTGTTTCTGGCCGCCTGGGTGTTGAATCGCCGGCGATTGGCGAATTCGATCGTCCCGAGTCCAGAACCGGCATAAGAGCGCCGGGAACATAAAATATCCCTTGGGTCGGTTAGGGCCGACTCCTGCCGGTCGGTCGGTCGGTGCACGACCGCATCCCGACCGTTAAACCGGACGCGGCGGGCCGCCTTCGCAAGCTACGGCGCACCCTCAGTTGAGTTTGAGCAACATCCTAGAACCGGCCGCGACGTAGCGTTTCGCGTAGTCGCGAGCGCATCCCTACCGGCATTTGAAATTTTACTGGTCACTTCGGCAATGCGTCCGTAGGTTTGCCCCCTTTACTCATGTCTTGGAAACGAGCTCAGAACCATGCCGAACTGATGTTGCAGAACCTCGGCTTCGGTAAAGCGATAAAAGGCCGAAAGGATCTGCGCGACAAGCGCGTGGTTTTCGTCGATGACGGCACGAACGAATACCGGACGATGTGTTTCACGATCGCAGCCAAGATCGTGCGGAAACGCGGCGCCGAAGTGGAAAATGTAAAGCCAGAGCCGGGCGAAGCACCCCACGCTAAAGTGGTCGACGTAGGTAAACCCGAACGGCCGAAGCCCAGTCGATCACCGGGAGCGTTGCGACGGTCGCTGCGTGAATAGCCAGCGTTGCGCGAATGGCAGTTAGCAGATTTGGTTAAGAGCTACTGAACCGATTGTTCGTTCCCAACCGGTGGAATGTTCGAAGACGAAAACTTTTGCAGGTCGCTGACCGTATCGAGATCCATCGCGCCATCCGGCCAAGGGACGGAGATCAGATTATTTGCGCGTTTGATTAGTCGGCGAGCGCCTTGATCGCTGCTCAGGCAAAGAAGCTCCTGGAACCAGCCAGATCCAAACAATACCGGAGTACCCAGGACCCCCGAGTAAGCAGCAGCGATTACGCGATCTGTCTCCCCATTAAATTCTGCGGCGAGCGTTTGCAGGATCTTCGTCTCAATCCGGTACTGATCTACTACCATGAGTAGGACCGCTTGAGCGCCAGCTTCATCGCTCTTTTTGACTCCGAGCCGGATCGAGGAAGCAATCCCGTCCTGCAATTTGGGTTCTGCAGGAGCGCGAGATCCAGTCCAGCAAGCGCTGCTCGACAGTCTTCGCTCTTGTACCCAAGGATCACCGTCAGTGGAAAAACTTCGAGCGCGATGCGAGCGGTTCGCCGGATAAGTGGCTCTTTGCCAATCTGAATGAGTTGCTTGGGGAAGCCCAGCCGTTCCGATGATCCGGCTGCTAAAAGCACTCCACTCACGCTGGCCATCGCCTTCACTCCCCTATCCCAGGAAATGTTCAGGTCGGATCGGCAGCTGACGGATTCGTTTGCCAATTGCGTGAAAAACCGCATTGGCAATCGCCGCCGGCGTTCCACTAATACCGATTTCGCCGATGCCGCGAGCGCCGATAGAATTGAATTCGAAATCCGGATGGTTGAGAAACTCCACCTCGATGGCCGGAATGTCTGCGTTGGTCGGAACTAAGTACTCCGCGATGTTTCGGTTAGCGATCCAGCCGCTTCGGATGTCATACCGGGTCTCCTCCAAAAGAGCCATCCCGATGCCAAACACGATACCTCCGACGATTTGGCTGCGGGCCGTCTTCTCACTCACCACGGTTCCAATATCCATGACACTCGAAAAACGGTTCACCCGCACCTCGCCAGTCAGGTCGTGCACCTTCACCTCGCAGAATTGCGCGCCAAAAGAGTCGAAAGCATATTTCTCCTCGTCCTCGTCGCTTAGGGCAGCCGAGCCGGTCGCCTCGATTGCACTTCGATCAAGCGTGGCGAGTAACTGTTCGAAGGACAACGATTTACCGTTACCGTGAATTTCGCCACTGGCGTACGAGAGTTCCTCTAGCTTAGCGCCATGAAAGGGAGACTTCTTCTCCTTCACGGCCACGTCGATCAACTTCTTTTTGATCGAGTCAGCGGCAGCAACAACAGCTGGACCAACGCTGGCCGTGGACTGAGAACCTCCGGCACCAGGGGCGGGTGGTAAGCCAGAATCGCCAAGCACTGCGCGAACCCGCTCGTAAGGGATTCCGAGTGATTGGGCTCCGACAATTGCCAGCACAGTATACATGCCGGTTCCAAGATCATGGGTCGCGCTAGAGACTGCGACACTTCCGTCGGCCTGCAATCGCATTTTCGCCGAAGCTTTACTGCGATGCGCTGGATAAAGGGCAGTCGCCATTCCCTGTCCAATCCACCAATCGTCATCCTTGGTCATTCGTGGCTTCGGATTACGCTGAGCCCAACCAAACCTTTCCGCGCCTTTCTCATAGCATTCCAGCAGATGCTTGGACGACCATCGCACATTCCTTCCCGGATAGATTTCCGCATGGTTCTTTAGTCGCAATTGAATCGGATCGACCCCCAGCTCTGCTGCCAACTCGTCCATGGCCGATTCCAAACCATACATCCCGGGAGCGACCCCCGGGGCTCGGGTGAAAGTGCCTGGCGCAATATCAAGTGGTACCAGGCGGTGGCTGACTAAGATATTCGGCGACTGGTACAGATAGCGCGAAGTTCGATGAGCCGCTGCCTCAACGAATTCTCGAACCGCTGAGGTCGATGAAATTACTTCATGTTTCAGCGCACGAAGCAGACCATCCTGAGTCGCTCCGAGTTCGATTTTCTGAACCACCATTGGACGATGACCGGTCGCGGTATACATCTGCTCTCGAGCGAGGATCGTCTTCACGGGACGGTTTAACGTCCTGGCGGCTGCCGCGGTAAGCGGCGAGTGCATCCACATCGCACCCTTGCAGCCAAACGCACCCCCAACAAAAGGGCAAATGACGCGCACGTGATCTTCATCCACGCCAAGCACCGCCGCCAGATTTCGACGCTGGCCGCCTACCGATTGGGTAGCATCATAGATGGTCAGACGATCTTCTTCCCAGACCGCTACCGTCGCATGCGGCTCCATCGGGTTATGATGCTCCACCGGAGTCGTGTACTCTTGGGCGATCGACACCTCCGCATGTCGAAGAGCATCGTCGATCGACGCTATTCCCGATTCTAAGATGCTCACGGTAGCCGGCATTCCCCTCACACTTTGCGGCTGATAGGCCTTCGCCATGGCCTCGGCCAATGTAACGGTCGGTGGTTTCGGTTCATAGATTACCTTGACCAGAGCGGCGGCATCCCGTGCTTGCTCGAAGCTTTCGGCTACAACCAGTCCGATAATCTGACCGAAATAGTTTACCTGCGTATCCTGAAGCAGAGCGATCACATCGCCGCTATTAGCTCCTTCATCGAAACTGAGCGGACGGTAGAGCTTAAGAGAATCAAACGGAGTGAAAATTCGAATTAGCCCAGGGCTTTCTTGGGCAGCACTCAGATCGAAAGCACGGATTTCTCCGCGGCTGATACTGCTCTGGATGAGATAGGCAAAGGCCAGGTCAGGCAGATCGTGATCACCGGCGTACATTGCTTGACCCGTGACTTTCAACTTCGCGTCGAAACGGTCTCGATTGAGTCCTTGGAAAACCGCGCTCATGCGAAAACTAATCGTTACGCCAGCAAATGCTCCGGACGAATCGGCAACTGTCGAACTCGCCTACCGGTTGCGTGATAGACTGCGTTAGCAATGGCCGCAGGAGTTCCGGTAATCCCGATTTCACCGATTCCGCGAGCACCGATCGAATTGAACTGCAGATCGGGACGGTTAAGAAACTCCACATCGATTGCGGGAACGTCCGCATTCGTCGCCACCAAATACTCCGCAATGTTCCGATTTGCGATCCAACCGGTTCGAGCATCGTACTGAGTTCCCTCCAGGAGCGCCATACCGATGCCAAACACAATTCCTCCCATGATCTGATTGCGGGCGGTCTTTTCGCTCACCACCGTTCCAACGTCCATGACGCTGGAAAAACGATTCACCCGTATCTCGCTAGTGAGCGCGTGTACCTTCACCTCGCAAAATTGCGCACCAAAAGAGCTAAACCCATACTTATGCTCTTCGTCACCTGGAGCGGATGAGCCAGTCGCTTCGATCGCGCTTCGCCCGAGTACGCCGAGCAATTGATTGAAGGATAAGGATTTACCGTTACCGCGAATTTCGCCGCTGATATAAGAAAGTTCCTCTGGTTTAGCGCCCTGGAAAGGAGACTTTTGATCTTTCGCCGCGACTTCGATCAGCTTCTTTTTCGCTAAGTCGGCAGCGACCACTACCGCTGGACCGACACTTGCCGTGGATTGCGAACCTCCAGCTCCCGGCGCCGGCGGTAGAGCCGAATCGCCGAGCACGGCGCGAACTCGTTCGTATGGAAGATCGAGTGACTGCGCTCCTACGATCGCCAGGACCGTATACATACCGGTTCCCAAATCCTCTGTCGCGCTCGATACCGTAACGTAACCGTCCGCTTGGAGTCTGACCTTCGCGGAGGCTCCGGCGCGATGCGCCGGGTAAAGGGCCGTCGCCATTCCCTGGCCGATCAACCAGTCACCATCTTTGGTCATTCCCGGCTCCGGAATACGCTTCGCCCATCCGAACTTTTCCGCACCTCTTTGATAGCACTCCAGTAGGTGTTTGGACGAGAACGGTACGTTCTTTCCCGGATAAATTTCCGCGTGGTTTTTTATCCGTAATTCAATCGGATCAATCCCAAGCTTCACCGCCAAATCATCCATTGCTGACTCCAGTGCGTACATTCCGGGAGCCTCCCCCGGTGCTCGCATGAAGGTGCCAGGCGCAATGTCTAGCGGAACCAGATGATGGCTCACTAAAATGTTCGGCGACTTGTACAGATAGCGAGATGTGCGATGCGCCGCTGCTTCGATGAATTCCTTGGTCGCTGCGGTTGAGGAAAATACTTCATGCTTTACGGCGCGAAGCACTCCGTCGCGAGTCGCTCCCAACTCGATCTTCTGCAGCAAGGCGGGACGATGTCCAGTAGTCGTGTACATCTGCTCTCGCGTGAGAATCGTCTTCACCGGCCGATTCAAAACTCTCGCAGCGGCTGCGGTAAGCGGAGAGTGCATCCACATCGATCCCTTGCAGCCAAACGCACCGCCGACAAAAGGACAAATCACGCGCACTTGGTCATCATCGATGCCGAGCACCGCCGCCAGGGTCCTCTGTTGCCCACGCACCCCCTGCGTCGCGTCGTAGATAGTGAGACGATCCTCCTGCCAAACCGCAACCGTGGCATGCGGCTCCATCGGGTTGTGGTGCTCAATCGGATTTGTGTATTCCTGAGCAATAGACGCCTCCGCTTGTCGAAGAATATCGTCAATCGAAGATGCCCCCGACTCTAAGATGCTCCAAGTCGGAGGCTGTTGATCTACACTTTGCGGTTGATAAGCCTTGGCCATCCCCGATTCCAACGTAACTACGGCCGCTTTTGGTTCATAGTTCACTTTGATTAGCGCGGCCGCATCTCGTGCTTGTTCGAAGCTATCCGCCACAATCAATCCAATCGTCTGACCGAAATAATGTACCTGCGTATCCTGAAGAAGAGGAATCACCTCTCCACTGGCACCCCCTTCCTCGCGACCAAGCGGATGGTAGAGCTTGAGAGAATTGAACGGCGTAAAAATCGCAATCACGCCCGAACTTTCTTGAGCAGCGCTCAGATCAAAGGACCGGATTTGCCCTCGGCTAATGCTGCTTTGGATGAGATAGCCGAAGGCCATGTTAGCCAGATCATGATCTCCCGTATACTTTGCCCGTCCCGTGACCTTTAATTTTGCATCGAACCGGTCTCGATTGAGTCCTTGAAATGCGGTGTTCATGCCACTCCTCCCACCTCACTCAGAGCCCGCACAATGGTCTTTTTGACCAGCGAAACCTTAAACCCATTTTGACTCAGCATCCGTGCTCCTTCTGTCGCGTGCTCCGCCGCAACCGCAAACACGTCGCGATTTGCCGTCTTTCCCTTGAGCGCTTCGGCTACAACCGGAAGAGACCACGGCTTGGTTCCAACTCCGCCCACCGCAATTCGGGCATCCCGAATAGTCGAGCCATCAAGGTCAAGGGCGACCGCAGCTGAAGTCAGCGCGAATTCATAAGATTCGCGGTCGCGAATCTTCAGATAACCGGACCGACCGGTCCAAGCGTTATGCGGAACAAAGATTTCGGTGATCATCTCGCCTTGACGAATGTCGTGCTCTCTGTCTGGGGTATTCTCCGGTAACAGATAGAAGTCTTCCAACTTTACCTCGCGAACGCCTTGCGGACCTTGCAGCTTGAGAACCGACTCGAGCGCGACCAACGCGACAGCGAGATCGCTCGGATGAGTTGCGCAGCAGGAATCGCTCACTCCGAAAATTGCGTGCATTCGATTTTCGCCTTCCAGCGCTGGACAACCACTACCCGGCACCCGCTTGTTACAAGGGGAAACCGCATCTCGGAAGTAGCCACACCGCGTTCGCTGCATCAGATTTCCTCCCATGGTTGCCATATTGCGGATCTGGGCCGAAGCGCTTTTCAACAGCGCTTGGGAAATGACCGGATATTCCTTTACTACCCGCGGATCTTCCGCCACCTCGGCCATTTTCTCGAGTGCTCCGATATGAAGCCCGTCGCCGTCGACTGTTATACCACGAAAGGACAATGGACCCAGGTCGACCAGCCTCGCAGGCGCAACGACATCCAATTTCATCAGGTCGATCAGGTTGGTTCCACCTGCGATAAATGCGGTGTCCGTTCCGCTATTCGCAGCGTCTCTTGGCGAAGCAGCTGTCTTAAATTGAAAAGCGCGCATTAGCTTACCGCTCCTTTCATCTGCGTCGCAGCTTGCTTGATCGCTTGCACGATGTTGGGATACGCACCACAGCGACAAAGGTTGCCAGACATAAACTCCCTGATCTCGCTGTCCGAACGGGTATGGCCTTCTCCAATGCAACCAACCGCAGACATGATTTGGCCGGGCGTGCAGTAACCGCACTGAAAGCCGTCACAAGTCACAAAGGCCGCTTGGACCGGGTGCAGCTCATCTCCGTGGGCAAGCCCCTCGATCGTGGTGACTTCCTTGCCTTGAGCCATCACCGCTAGAGTTAAACAAGAAAGAACTCGCTTCCCGTCGACTAATACCGTGCAGGCGCCACAAGCACCATGGTCGCATCCCTTTTTGGTGCCGCTCATGTTGAGCCGATCGCGAACGGCGTCCAGCAACGTCACCCGAGAATCGACCTTAAGCCGCTTTTCCTGACCGTTCACCTTGAGAACGATATCAATGAGGGATTCCGGCCGTTCCGGATCCGAAGCCTCGGCGTTGGAGCGTTCTTTCGAAGACGCGGCTCGTGCGCCCGGCGCGGCGATCGTCAAGCTGGCGGACAATGCGGCCAATTGACTCAGAAAATGTCGGCGAGAAGAGTGCGTCTCTTCCGGAAAGCTGTTGGACTGCGACGCGCTGTCCTCATCTCGGGAATGCATAAAACCTCCTGTTAAGAAATATGTCTTGAGGGAGAATGAACCACTTGTTCACTTCGCCCGCAGTTCGCAATTAATCCTTTGCTAAGGAGTACGATAATCAAGAATTTGGAATCTGCATTGTGATTTCGATGCGAGATAAATTTGTTCCTCAAATTAAATTCGTTTGTTGGTCGATTTGGGCCGAGCTATCCGTTCTTCTATGAGCACTCCTTCCCGGGTCGGGGTTATCGGTCTCGGCATTATTGGCGCTCGCGTAGCCAAGAATCTGCGAAAAGCCGGATTCGACGTCTATGTTTGGAACCGCACGCCTAAAGATGAACCACAATTTGTTCAATCTCCGCGAATTCTGGCGGAAACGTGCCAAGTTCTCCAAATCTTTGTCGCTAATGATGCAGCGATTTTAGAAACGATCGAAAACCTGCTTCCTGCGTTAACACCGCAGCACCTTTTGATCGCGCATTCGACGATTTCTCCAGAAACGATCAACGAAATTGCTGCGAGAATTGCTCCAAGCGGCGCGCACCTGATCGACGCACCGTTTACCGGTAGCAAAGGGGCGGCGGAAAAAGGCCAACTAGTTTATTACGTGGCCGCCGACCCAGCCGATTTGGAGCGAGCAAAACCAGTCCTGGAGGCAACCAGCAGGCATATTGTCTACTTTGACAACCTGGGAGACGCGAGCCTGGTAAAAATTGCGACGAATCTGATCACCGCCAGCATCGTGCAAAGCCTATCCGAGGCGGTTGCGATCACCGAGAAAGCCGGAGTCGATCTAAACAAATTGGCCGAAGCGATCGAGTATAACGCTTGCCGTTCCGGCGTCAGCGATATGAAGCTCCCAGCGATTATCAAACGAGACTTTGAACCAAACTTTTCTCTGACGAATATGCTCAAGGATTCTCGCCTGGCGCTGCAATTAGCGGAAATATTTAAGCTCGAACTTCCGGTTACCGAAACCGTGAATCAGATTTTAGCGCGAGCCGACGAAAAGGGCTGGGGTGCAAAAGACTTCGCGATCATTTCAGAGTTGGTGCGGGGTGAGTAGGGTGGAATGCGGATAGCGGAGTTGGGTTGGGTCTCGTCTGTGCCAATAGACGTCGTGCGACTAAACGGTCGGAGGGTGCGCCGCTTGCGGCCTCCGGAAACGGCCACGGTCGATCGAAAGGTTGTTGGTGATTCTTTCAGTCCAATATAGAAGGATGCACATCTTTCGCCTCGATTCCGCGGTGTGCGTTGGATAGTTCCCGGGCGCCGCACCCTCCGACCGTTGAGCCGCGCAACATCTATCGGCAGAAGCAACGCTCGCCTGCAACCTGTAACCCTTATTTGAAAACGTATGCTTGCAACGTCACCAAAATTCCAACCAACGATGCCAAGGCAATACTATGGAAAAACACAAAGCGAAGAATATCGCCTTCGTGACCGTACCAGCGGGTAGCGGTTGAAGCGACAACGATGCTCTGGGCATCAATCATTTTACCCATCACTCCGCCGCTACTGTTTGCCGCTGCCATCAAAATCGGATCTAGCCCAATCTGCTGCGCCGTTATCTTCTGCAATCCGCCAAATAATACGTTGGACGCGGTATCAGACCCGGTGAGAGCAACACCTAGCCAGCCGAGCAACGTACCGAAAAATGGATAAATAACTCCGGTCTGAGCAAAGGCGAGACCTAACGCCGCGTCGGTGCCGGAGTACCGAGTAACATAACCCAATGCGAGCATGCAGGCGATCGTCAGCAGTGAGAACCGGACCAGCTTGAGAGTCCGCCAATAGGTTCGCAACAGAGTGCCAAAAGAACAGCCCATGACCAGCCCGCCGACAATCGCCGCCACAAAGATTCCAGTGCCAGTAGCCGATAGTATACCGAACGTGTAGACGGCAGCGTCAGGAGTAGGTTTCGCGACGACCGGCGGCATTTTCTGCACCAACTTGTCGAGACCCAGAACTGGAAACTTCGGACCGAACACCCCGTCCATGGACGCCTTGAACTGTGGGATACCCCAGACGAAAACGAAAACACTGAGAAGGATCCAAGGGATCCACGCTTTGATCGTGTCGCCAGCACTTGGCCGCAACGTTCTCTCATCGGGTTCGGCTTGAGCCATTCTTGCTCCGACTTCAGGCACGTCGATCGCGCTATTTTTACCGGGACGTTCGGTCGCCAGCCAGAGCCGCTTCGGATGCCATATTTTGAGGAAAACGGTGAGTGCAGCCATCGAAACGACGGCGGAAACGATGTCGACTAACCAGGGTCCGTGAAAGTTAGAAATCAGGAACTGCGGCACGGCAAAGAAGACCCCCGCGATCAAGACGGCCGGCCAAATGCCCAGCATTCCGTGAAAGCCAGCAAATGCCCAAATCAGCCAGAACGGGACAATCAACGAAAACCACGGAAGTTGCTGACCGATCTTGGCCGAGAGTTGAAATAGATCGAGACCGGTAACTCCGGCGAGTGCAATCACCGGAGTACCAAGTGCGCCAAATGCGACGGGCGCGGTATTGGCGATCAGCGAAAGACCAGATGCCGCCAATGGCCGAAATCCGAGGCCGATGAGAATCGCTCCGGTAACCGCCACCGGAGTCCCGAATCCAGCGGCTCCTTCAAAAAATGCGCCGAACGAGAAGGCGATCAAAAGAAGCTGCAACCGGCGGTCACGCGTAATTGCGCCGATACTGTTCTGCAGGATCTTGAAATAGCCCTTGTCGACCGTTAATTGGTAAAGAAAAATGAGATTCAAAATGATCCAACCGATTGGCATCAGGCCGTAAGCGGCGCCGAAAAGGGCAGACATGCCAGCCATCTGCAAAGGCATACCAAAAACGAAGATCGCTACGGCTAAAGAAGCGATGAGGCCGAGTAGAGCTGCGATGTGAGCCTTCATACGCAAGAAGGCGATCGCTCCCAGCAAAACAACTACCGGGATAGCCGCGACCAACGCGGAAAGCAATGTGCTGTGAAACGGATTATAGACTTGTGAGAACATGTTGGGGGAGGTTTGGGGGAACGACCGAGCTGTGAAAAGCTAGCCTTTTAGGAAATTGGAGCAATGCATACCGGAAATCGACGGTGTAATCAGCAAAAAAAGGTGGATGTCGATGGCCGATTCGGATTCTTCCGGTAGCGGCGACTGTCCCCCCGAAGGTGCTCGCATTGAATAATGCCAAGGGCTGCACGGAGCACCCGATAGGAAAAAACCAAAGAGCGCAGTCGCCAACACAGTAGACGCACCTTCCAGGTGCGGACCTCCTTCGCTCCGCCGTCGCTTTGGCCGTAGTCTCCAAGAGCGAAGATGGTCTTCGAGCTTCGGCGCGTCCGCCAAGAAGAAGGACGCGCTATAGCGAAGCTGATGCGGAACGTCGCGATCCTCGCAGCTGGACTTGTCGGCCGGAGCCTTGGCGAAGGAGGAGGCTGCAGGCTACTTTGTCGCTTCCGCTCGATACGCCGCAGCGAGGAGACTCACCGGATGATGCACCGCGAATTCGCGGTGTTGCAGCTTTGCGCCATTCAAAAGCTGAAGATGGCAGCCAGGGTTAGCTGTAGCAACGACGGCAGCACCGGTCTTCTCGATATTGTCTAGCTTCCGCGTCAACAGCTTCGCAGACGTTTCCGGCTGAACAATATTGTAGATGCCGGCGCTACCGCAGCACCAGGTAGATTCCGAAAGCTCCGACAACTTCACCCCAGGAATCGATTTGAGCACCGCGCGCGGCTGGGCGGTGATCCCTTGCCCATGGCAAAGGTGACACGCTTCGTGGTAGGTCAACTTTTCCAAGGGCAAATTCGGCGGAGCGGCGGTCGGAGCGCGAAAACCGATTTCGACCAAAAACTGGCTGATATCTTTGCACTTGCGAGACCATTCGGCCGCTCTCTCCGCATATTTTGGATCTTCCTCCAGTAAAGTCCCGTAACTCTTCAGATGAGAACCGCACCCGGCCGCATTGGTAATGATGGCATGCAAGTTCGCAACATCAAATGTCTCCAGGTTGCGACGGGCCAGAGTTCTCGCCAACTCCGGTTCGCCATTGTGGCCGTGCAACGAACCGCAGCATGGTTGCACCGCGGGCGTGTGCACCTCGCATTGGTTGGCCAACAGGACATCGACAGTATCCCGGTTGATATCAGAAAAAACCAAATCCTGGACGCAGCCGGTTAATACCCCTACCCGGTATTTGACCTGAGCGCCGGACGGACGCTCCACCGGCCGGATCAACTGATGGGAAAACTCGGTTCGAATCGCCGGCGCTTGGGGCTCAAGTTCGCGCAGTCTCGTTGGAAGAAACCGGGTCAGATTTAATCGGCGGGTCAAGGATTGCAGTCCAGTTCGCTGAAAGAGATAGAGGAAGCGTCCAACGATCCGCAAGAGACGGGGCCGGAGGAAAAGTTGTCCGAGTAACCAGCCCCGAACCAGATCGCGCGTAGGTTTCTTCAACACCCCTGATTGTTCCGCCGTCGCACGCGCGGTTTCAAAAAGCTGCGTGTAATTGACGCCGGCTGGGCAAGCCGTCTTGCAGGCCAAGCATCCCAGACAAAAATACATTTCGTCTGCGAAAACCTTCGTCGGTTCCATTCGACCATCGGCAATAGCGCGCATCAAGGCAATGCGCCCACGCGGACTGTTACGTTCTTGGCGAGTCAGATCGTAGGTCGGACAGGTAGGCAAACAGAACCCGCAATGCATGCATTGCTGGATTACCGAATAATCGAGGGTCCGGAGCGAATCATGCGCCGAACCGCGAATTACGGAAGAACTCATTTCTTAAATATCAACCGCGAATTGACGCGAATGTACACGAATAGATTTTCAATTCGCGTCCATTCGTGTGGGTTCGTGGTTAAAACATCCTCGTGAAACATCCATCCGTGATTCTTGTTCGTTCTCTTTGCGGTTATCCACTCGGTGCGACTAAAAAATTTTTCCCGGATTGAGAATATTCCGCGGATCAAACACTCGCTTCATATCCCGTAGGACGCGCACATTGATCTCGCCGATCGCGTGCGGCAAGAATGCTTTCTTGGTCAATCCAATCCCATGTTCGCCGGTGATCGTACCGCCCAGTTGCACCGCGTAATCAAAGATTTCCGCGACCGCTTGGTGTACTCGGTGGATTTCGTCGGCATTGCGTTCATCAGCGAGAAACGTCGGATGGATATTACCATCACCAAAGTGTCCAAATGTCCCTACGTTGATTTTATATTTCTCCGCCGTTTTCTGAATAAACGTCACCATCTCCGCCAGCCGCGAACGCGGAACTGTCGCATCCTCCAAAATCGTGGTAGGAGCTTTTCGAGCCATTGCCGGTATGGCCATGCGCCGCGCAGTCATCAACTTGGTCGCTTCCTCCACCGATTTTGCGAGAGACACACTGCGAGCTCCATGTTCTTTCGCCAGTTCCTCCATTCGCTTGGCTTCGTCGTCGACCGCGGCGGGATGCCCATCCGCCTCCATCAGTAAAATCGCATCAGCGTCGAGCGGTAAACCGACGTGACTGAATTCTTCAATATAACGAATCGTCGTCCGATCCAGGAATTCCATGGTGCACGGTATGATCTTGGCAGCGATGATTGCCGACACGGTAGCGGCTGCCTGATCCATGCGTTCGAATACTGCGGTTAACGTTTTTCGGGCAGCCGGCTTCGGGATCAGCTTCAACAGAATCTTAGTAACCACTCCCAACGTGCCCTCTGATCCGATAAACAAGTCTCTAATGGAGTAGCCAGCCACATCCTTAACGCACTTGCTCCCGGTAAAAATGATTTCGCCGTTTGGGAAGACCACCTCCAAACCCATGATATAGTCGCGAGTGATTCCGTATTTGAGCCCGCGCAGACCTCCGGAATTCTCAGCCACATTTCCACCGATCGTACAGACCTTCATCGAACCGGGATCGGGTGGATAGAACAACCCTTCCGACTCAGCGCGAGCCTGGATATCAGCATTGATTACTCCCGGTTCAACCAGCATCGTGAGATTAGCGGTATCGAACTCCAGGATCCGGTTCATCCGTGCCAGACACAAGACGAGCGCGCCCGCTACCGGGACACTTCCCGCGCTGAGGCCAGTGCCAGATCCACGCGTCACAACCGGTGTACCTTTTTCGTTAGCGAATCGGAGAACGGCCGCTACCTCTTCGGGCGTTGTCGCGAAAACCACCGCCTCGGGCTTCTGCTGCATCATCGGCGTTCCATCGTAGCTATAAGCGAGCAGGTCCTCCGCCTGTGTGAGAATCCGATCGACCGGAATGATTCGTTCCAGCTCTGGCAAAAGTGCGGTGTTCATGCGGAGAGTACGTGCAGCATAGCGCCGACGTACTGATCCTGCCATCAGCTTTAGCGACTGGTAGGGCAATACACACCATCGAGCGATAGCGAGATGAGGTGTGTGAGCCTTCAGACGTGTAAGCTTGGCGCGTGACCCGATCAGGCGAATGGATTCCCGACGACTGTCCGATCGATCTGGACCAGGCTCACAGTCCGGCGCTACCCAGTATTCCTATCGTGTACGACACCCGCCAGACTGTATCGCCCTACCCGCGCAAGGTTGGCCTCTTTCTGCGGCGGTGACGGCGCCGCAAACGTTGACTGTGGACGATAGATCAGAAAACAGAAGAGGCGGAAACAAAAGCGTCCCCACCTCTCTTCGCGCCGCTCGGTTGTGATTAGGCAGACTCTCTGTAGGAAATCGGAATGGTAAAGACTCCACTAACGGACGGTTTGAACTGCCATTGATTGTTCATCCATCGTTGCGCGGAATCTGCAAGAATGGATGAATACGAAGCTGTAGTAGTTTCGACGACCTTGCCATTCTCGACACGGACGGTAACAAGGACGTCTCCGCTGATATGTAAGTTCAATGCAACCCGAGGATATTCCGGAGTTGGATGCTTGGTAGCAATACTGTCTGCCGGGATTCCAACAACAACCAATGGACGCAGCTCGTTCGCCTGCGACTGCACGGGAACGGACCAGAGTGTGGCGGTCATCGCCACTGCGACGAGGCCGCGATAAGGCTGATTTCTTAACATGTGTAACTTTCTTTGAATGAAGACCGGGGGGTCCATTTGCCTTCGTTCGGTTTTATCCATAGCCACTTTGCCAACTACCAGTAAGTCGCGGAGCAACTCCGGAATTGCGGAATTTTTGACCGATCCGCCCTTACTGAATGAGGTCGATGAGCGTCACCCATCTACTCCATCACGAATATTCGCCGTTGGACGGCAGATCAGAAAACAGAAGAGACCGAAACAAAGCGTTTCCGCCTTTCTTCGCACCGTTTGGTTTTGATCTTATGCGGACTGCTTGTATGAGATGGGAATAGTAAACACCCCACTAACCGAGGGCTTGAATTTCCATTGATTGGTCACCCAGCGTGTCGCCGAATCGGCCAGGAGCAGCGACGAATGCGAAACTACCGTAGTTTCCATAATTACGCCGTTCTCCACCTGGACCCGAAGCAGAACGTCACCGCTGATATGTAAGTTCAAAGCATTGCGAGGATATTCCGGGGTTGGATGCCCTAGGGC
The DNA here is from genome assembly GCA_041167675.1 of Verrucomicrobiota bacterium. Taxonomy (GTDB): domain Bacteria; phylum Verrucomicrobiota; class Verrucomicrobiia; order Chthoniobacterales; family JAFAMB01; genus DASTDH01. The sequence continues at coordinate 1,140 of JBEEIB010000520.1, read as the reverse complement.
AACATTGTTGGCCGGGATTCCGACAACGACCATTGGATGCATCTCGGCCGCCTGCGAGAGCATAGCAAAGTACCAGACTGCACCGATTACAGCGGCCGCAATGAGACTGCGATAAATCTGAATTTTTGACATTTGTACCCTTCTGGTTAAAGACCGGCGGGCTTTCTTTGCCTGCCTTCACGAGGTACATAGGAAAGCCGAGGGCTAAGTTTCAGGATGCGCGAAACATCCGCGAAAGATCCGATACGACGACCGTAGCAAATGAATCCTACTGCTTTTGCTCGACCACCCGACTTCTTTTTTCTAAACTTTGCTTCACCTTGAAGGCGTTAGGTTAAGACAGTCCTGGGCGAATTCCCGACATCGACGCAGCCGGCCTGTTTTTCGGCATTGCCTTAGCAAATCGCTTCTTTCGAAAACGAAGGTGATGGAAGAAGAAATCCCTCGCCGTCACTGACTACAGAGATCAAGGGAGAATGGCTAAAGCGAAATACCTTGGTTTGGTTTTTGCAGCCGAACTGGCGATTGCAGTGACGCTGACAGCCAGCGTGTACGCTCAGGTGGCTGGGCCCTCACCAAGCCTGAATTTACCGGGCGCCACGGAGCAAGGGGGACCACTGCCGCAGATTGTTGTCACCGGTTACATCATCCCGCGAGTTGAGGAAGGCCCGCAGCCGGTCACGACTTTGGACCAGGATTTTATCTCCAAACAGGGTGATCAAACCGTTGCCGAGGTACTGCAGCGCTTGCCCATGACCGCAGGTAACTTTGGGCCTACCACCAATAGCGGTAACAGCTCTTCTCCGGCATCAGCATCGGTTAGTCTCCACGGTTTGCCTCCGCTTTTCTCCCTTGTTTTAGTCGACGGCAAGCGGATGCCGAGCTTCCCGTTCCCGATAGCTGTCGTAATCAGCTTCGTCGATATCAACTCGATCCCGCTGGCTGCCGTTGACCGGATTGAGATTCTGAATGATGGCGGTACTGCCGTTTACGGTTCCGACGCCATCGCTGGTGTCGTCAATGTCATTACCAAAAACGAATACAACGGCGCTGATATCATGCAGTACTGGGGCATCAGTGAGCATGGAGACGCGGAGACTTACCACGGTTCTTTGGTAGGTGGAGTCAGTCACAAACTCT
>JBEEIB010000519.1:0-4011 GCA_041167675.1 Verrucomicrobiota bacterium | reverse complement strand
AGGCTCCACCAAAGGCATGGCAACCGGAACGGAAGGGACAGGTCTTGCAAATGGCGATGTCTATTTCCCTGAGACTTTCTTGGGCGACGCGCGGGAATAAAACTCACACCGCGAATTTCGCCTAATTGCGAAAGGCGCCGCGTTTCGAAGAGCTTTTTCTGCCACACTTAGATGCGGCCTATCTGAGCGCAGCCAGGCTCTCAGAAGAGTCTGGAAACCCGCTTTTCCGATCGACTCGCGGCAGGTCTCGCGAGCTGGGAGCCGACGGTCTCTCACCGCAAAGACGCTTGGGCAATGCTCAAGCGGCGGCTTCGCAATGCGGGACTTTCGAGCATCTACTCCAACCACTCCTTTTGCGCTGCCGGCATCACCAATTACTTAGAAAACGGTGGCACTCTGGAGACGGCCCAGCGGATCGCTGGCCACGCGGATAGCCGCACTACCAAACTCTATGACCGCCGCGGGCAAAAGGTGCTCCTCGAAGACATGGAGCGGATTCGATATTAAGATCCATTTTTTCTTGGGGATTAATTATGTTTATCGCAGCTTAATTGCGGACACGGATCGTCAAGAAAATCTCGTCCCCTACCGCTGGCACGTCGCCCTTTATCCCGAACTCGCTCCGCTTGATGACGAGATAAATATCGGAACCGGTCTGAGATTCACCTTTCGAATCTTTACTCTGGCCAACGCGGTTGGACCGAACCGTCAGTGGTTTCGTGACCCCATGGAAGGTTAACTCTCCAGTCAAGGTGGACTGTTGGTCGTTGACCCTTTGGGTCGACGTGCTCTTGAAAATGATAATCGGAAACTTTTCCACGTCCAGAAACGCCCGGCCTTTGATCTCGTTGCTTAGCTGCGGAACACCGGCGTTTAACGTTTCGGTTTTGATTTCGAGCTTAACGGTCGATTTTTGTGGAGCGTCGGGATCAAATGACACCCTTCCAGAAACGCCTCCGCAGAAACAACCTTCAATGTTGGTGGTCCATAAAAGGCGAACCTTGAATAGCACTGAAGAATTTTCCGGATTGATCTCGTACGTTTCGGGGACAGCAACTGCCTGAGTTATGGTCCACGCGAGAAGTAGGGCGGGAAAGATCGACTTTTTCATGGGATTACGGCGTACGCGCCAACGATTGGAGCCGCATTCCCTGCCAATTCTTCCGATGGTAGCACATCGCTCCGTAAGATGCTCGCTCGGAGTGGATTCTAACTTAGAGGCAGTTGGGGTCACGCCTTTAAATCTTCGACATTGCCCGCACCGGCCCTTAGTGGCTAGAGGATCGAGTCATGTGTTAATGAGCAACATGCTTTCGCGGGCGCTTGCGTCGCAACCGCATGTTCAGTAGCTCAACAAACACGGAAAATGTTGGGGTCGAAGACCAAGGTCCGCGAGGTAATCGTTGTGACGTTCACGAATTTGAGTTCGATGAGGCGTTGGTTGTCGGCCGAATGGCTGGAAAGACAGGCTTGCGCCTGACGGCTCGAAGACAGTTGCGCAGGAGTTCGGGGAGGTCTGCCCGAAATAGGGGAAAGGTAGCACGCTGGCGAGGTGCTGATTAACCGAGATGACGTTTAGCTCATTCAGTTGTGGGAAATCCAGGTTAGAGCGTCTGTTTTTTTGTTGTTGAAAACATTTTATTTCCGCTTGATGTGAATGGTTTTAGCACCGATCGAACCAACTCCCCTCGCCTGCGAGTGTTAGAGCATCTCTTGCAGGACCTTCAAATTGTGAGCGCGGCAGTTTCATAGTTCAATCAAAGATGCTGCTGCGTGGTGCCGTAGGCTGCCTCCTTCACGGCTTTGGCACCACAAACCTTTCCGGGCTTCTGTGCTTGTGCGAAAGGAGTTCCTTATTGACGCCAAGATACATCCGGACTTCCGGAGGACTTGGACCGACGTGCAGGGACTCCGCCTGCCCAATAACCTCTCGATCAGCTTTCGTCATTCGGTCTTGTTGCAACAGATATTGCGTCCAGGATGGAACCATCATTTCGATACGAAACGTGTTGAGCCGGCTAGGATCTTCGAACAATTGCCAACTGTATGCGCCACTTCGCAAGTGGATCAGCCGGACTTCACGCATTAGATCAACAAATTCGGAGCCCCGTGAGCGATCAAGTTGGAACTCGACCGTCACCAAGACCGGTCCGTCTTTTGGTTGAGGGCTATATAGCAGTTTATAGCCAACGTTCATCACCATCGTTGGCACAGAATCGAGGTCAGCCGTCGCGGTAAAATCAATCGACCAGGGATGGCGGAGCAAGTGAGTCACGGTGAGCAGAGCAAGTATCAGGATCGCCTGTACTAACAGCGCAGAACGTACTCCGGCCGTCGCAGCGATCGTACCCCAAAGGATCCCGCCGAGAGCCATTGCACCCTGCGAAACCATGATCACGGTCGCATTCATGCGTCCCCTTGCCCATCCAGGCATCGCGCGCTGAGCGGCCACCCAGAGTTCAACAGCGGACACGGTCCATCCAACCCCGGCAAGAGCGGCAACCAAAATAAACGCCGGCGTTTCACGGATCAATGCCATCAGAACCGAAACGATAGATAACAACAATGCTGCCGATCGAGTTAAGGTATTTGGCGAGAAATGTGCACGCGCCCATGGAAGAATGAGGACGGCAGAAAACGCTGAGCCGATACCCAAGCTGGTAAATAGCAGGCCGAGATTTGACGAGCTTAGATGCAGTTCTTTCAGACCGACCACCGGGAGCAACGCAGGAATGATTGCAATAAAGAAGGAAAAAATTGCGTGGCGGATCAAAACGATTCGTACGCTTTGAGAATAGCGGACATAGCGAATCGCAGTAGCAACTGATTCGAAGAAGCTCTCGAGCGGAAGTCTCGAGACCTGGGGTTTCCACGGTGCAATACTTATTAGCACCGCAAGAAAACAGAGGGCGTTGAGCGCGAAAACGGTGTTGGCTCCGACAAAAAGCAAAAGCAGTCCTCCTAGAGCCGGGCCAACAATCGCCGAGATGTTCAGCTGCAGTCCGCTCAAGGTTGAGGCCGAAGGAAGTTCTTCGTTGGACACAATCTCGGGCACCACGGCAGAAAAGACTGGCGCGTTGAATGCGAACCCCGTCCCGATCAGAAATGTTGAGCCGAGAATGACATATGGAGTCAGGAGATTTAGCCAACCCAGGATCGCAAGTCCGCCGGCACATACGGCGAGCCAAATGTATGCCAGGTACAACATCTTCTTGCGATTGGTCATGTCAGCAAGAGCGCCTGCAGGCAGAATGAATAAGAAAAACGGAAGCGTGGCTGCTGTCGACATCAGGGAGAGGAGCAACGTTGAATGACTAATGCTGTTCATCATCCAGGTGGCAGCCGTTTCATGCGCAGACACCCAAGTCCCGGAAACAACGCTAGCAAACCAAAGTCTCCTGAAGGTCGGGTTTTGTAAGGCGATCCAGCTTGAAGTTCTAGTCATTAGGATCGGGGCAAGTTCTGCTCCCAAAATGCACCAAGACAGATTATGTCGCTATCGCATTAGGCACAGGGTGAACTTCTCCCGAACCCCGGAGCCGAGCTCAATATCGAGGATACTGTTCGCTAGCGAGATAGCCTGACCGGGTGTCAGACCGTATCTCTCTTTAACAACTACTGGCTGCGCAGTTGAATCTCCGGTTTTACTTATCAAAGAACGCCTATTCACAAAAGCAGATCGTTTCCGAGATTCGCGTCTCGCCAATGACTGTCAATTACTGGTGCACGGGGCATTCATTGTGGGTTTGCGCGGTCAGGCGTTGGTGCCGCCGTCGACTGTCAGATTCGCACCGGTGATGTATGACGCTTCCGGACCGGCCACGAACGCTACCAACGCGGCGACTTCGTCAACAGATCCGTAGCGGTCGAGCGCTGTATTGGCCTTCTGGGGCGCGGCCCAATCGCCCGCGGCGGGATTCAAATCCGTGTCGATCGGACCCGGCTGGATATTGTTGACCGTGATGCCCCGGGTCCCCACCTCCCTGGACAACCCCTGAGTGAACATCTTGA
>JBEEIB010000518.1:0-13877 GCA_041167675.1 Verrucomicrobiota bacterium | reverse complement strand
TGCTCGCTCTTTCGGATCTTTCAAGAGTTCGATGGCCAATTGCTGGTCTTCCTCCGGAGTAGTACCGCGCTTTCTCGTACCCGCCAGAGGACGAATCTCTACCTTGCCATCGCGCAACCGCACATGTACTTCCGGCGAGCTCCCCACCAACGCAAAACGCTCGCTTAACTGCAAACAGAACATGTAGGGAGAAGGGTTGATGAACCGTAGAGCGCGATAAAGTGGAAGCGCTCTCCCCGGATACTGAGCTTCAAATCTCAGCGAGGGAACGATCTGAAAGACATCGCCCGCTTGAATGTGTTCCTGGCAACGCCGCACAATGTCGCAAAATTCGGCTTCTTCAGTATTCGCCTTGGCCTGGAGTGTAGAGTCGAGCGTCGCCGCATTCATGAGCCGGGCTTCCGTCGGAGTCTCCAAGCGTTGGAGAATCGCGGAGATTTTCTCACGCGCTTCGTCGTACGCCATTTCGGGTCCGGATTCGCCTACAAACGCGGTCGCGAAGATCTTTAGGCGGCGCAATCGGTGATCAAAGACCAGAAATGTGTCGGTGATCATGAATACCGAATCGGGAATATCAAGTTGGTCCGGCGGCGAGGGCGTCACGGTCGGCTCAAAGAAATGGACGACATCGTACCCAATATAGCCGACCGCACCCCCGACAAACGGGGGAAGCCCCGGAAAATCGACAAAAGTGTAACGACCCAACAACTTCCGCAGCTCCGCCAACGGATCGGTTACGGTCTCAAAATCTCGCGTTTCCCCGTTCTCTTCGACTCTGATGTTTCGGCCGCGACTTTCAAAATAAACGCGCGGCGAACTTCCCAGAAACGAATAGCGGCCAACATGATCGTGGCTCTCGGCTGATTCCAAAAGAAATGAGCGGCGCCCATCGTCGATCTTTTCGAAAACCGAAACCGGTGTCTCGTAATCCGCCACAAACTCGGTGTAAACTGGGATGAGATTCCCTTTCTTGGCCAAGTCGAGAAATTCTGGACGAGAGGGAGTGAGCGGAATTTCAGTCATTTTGAATAAGCCTCAACTGGATCGAAAACTCTCTTTTCAACGACCGGCTTGGTGTTTGCTTCCCTATCCAGTTCTTGGAAAAAACAGCTAAAATGACCGGTGTGACAGGCCCCAGCGACCTGCTCCACTTCAAAAAGTAGCGTATCCCGATCACAATCGGTAAACCAACGAACGAGTTTTTGCGTATGTCCGCTCGTTTCGCCCTTAAACCAAAGCTTTTGCCGGGTTCGACTCCAATAATGCATCAGGCCGGTAGCAAGCGTGCGTTCGATAGAGTCACGGTTCATCCAGGCCATCATCAAAACACGGCCGGGAGGATTGGCTTCGCGCACAATGGCCGGAATCAACCCATCTTCCGTAAAGCGGAAATCGGCGTTCATTATCAGAATGGAAGGACTAAACCAGCGTAGGCCGAAGAGCAAGTTGGATAGAGAACGCCGGTAGCGCCGACATCGCCGAGAACGCCGACATCGTGAGGCTCCGATGTTCCATTGCGCCGTGTCTTCAGCGGCGACTGTCCGCCGCAAGTTAAACGCGTGCTGAGGGAATGGGGTTGAACGAAGGAATCAGGCGAGCCCGACCGTCGGCGTAGTCGCCACCGGGTGGTCCGCGGTTTGCGTGTCATGGAATCGACCGCCAAATACCGATAGGCCGACCCCGAACGTCAAACGGTGATACGCTAAGCGCTGCGACACGTTGGCGGCAGCGGTTTCTGGCGGTGCCACACGAGCACCTTCGAACGGACTCTTAGTTCGTGCCAGACCGGAGGGCGTTTTGAGATCGGACGGCTGCCCATGCGCGTCAACATAAGTCAGCGTCCGAGACTGAAGGGCGCATGATTTTGGTGGCGGTCTGTCGAGCGCGCAGGTAGGGCGCGTCTCTCCGAGACCGCAGGACCGAGGACGTAGCGGTACCCTGTTCGGTCGAGAACGGTTGCGAGAGTCAAGAGCATTGGGCCTGACGGGCAATGGGTTGCCGGTGATCCTGCGGTCTCGGAGAGACCGCCCTACCTGCGCGCTCGACAGACCGGCACACCTTATGTTGACGCTCATGTGCAGCTGCCTGGTGGCTGCAGGACCGCTAGCAAAGACACGGCGGAATGGAAGATCGGAGCCTGCCGATCTCGGCGTTCCCGGCGATGACGGCGTTCTCGGCGTACTTTTATGCTTGCCGAGTAAACGAAATTACATCCAAAAGAGTGATAGCCGTGGCTTGGCTGATCAGATAAGTATAGCGCAATAGCGCAGGGAGGGCTGGTAGTATCCGGAGAGAGCTGGGGTGATGAGCTCTCTGGCAAGAGCGGAAATTTCTGCTGCGTGCAGAACCACTGTTTGCGGCAGAACTGATCGAAACCAGGTAGGAGTTGACCAGGTTGCTTGCTGGGAAATTGGATGTATGTAAGGATCGCTTGTGAAAAATTTCACAAAGTTCGCGGCTGATCCCTCTGGCCACGGTCGCCCTTAGTGGCTTTTAACCGCCATAACTAAAGCATGCAAATGAATTGGAACTGCGGGTCTCGCCACGGACACGAAAGGCAAACGCCAGGTCGTTTGTGCAGATTTTCTCTGATTCAGCGGAACCGAAGCACTCTCGGCGTGGCGGCATTGACGCTCCTGACTCTAGCGAGCGCATCGGCCCAGGATTCCACGATTCGAGCAGTCCAAAACATCTTTGATCCACTCTCGGCTCCGGCGGAAATATTATACCGAATCTCGATTCTCGTTTTGGCGATTTGCGCGATAATTTTTTTGGTCGTCGCTGGGCTATTAACTTACGCAATCATTCGCTATCGCCGCAAGGGCGGTGGCGATGATCTCGAGGAGCCACCCCAAGTCTATGGTAGTGCTGCGATCGAGCTGGCCTGGACCGTGCCACCAATTCTGATCGTGGTTGTACTCGTCTTGGTGACCGCTCGGACGATTGGCGAAATCCAGAGGCCAAAATTGCCGACTGACGCGGAGGAAGTGCGAATCATCGGCCATCGTTTCTGGTGGGAAGTTCGTTATCCGAAATACGATGTCGTTACTGCCAACGAAATTCACGTTCCGTTAAGCGATCGTTCCAAGCGGATCGCCACTGAAATGGTGTTGGAGTCGGCCGACGTGATCCACGGCTTTTGGGTGCCGCAACTCAATGGGAAAACAATGCTGGTTCCCAATCATCGAAACACAATGTGGGTTGAACCCTACAAGACCGGAATTTATCTCGGTAATTGTTCGGTGCTTTGCGGCGCGCAACACGCGAATATGCTTATTCGCGTCATTGTTGATTCGCCTGATCGATACCAACAATGGCTGAACGAGCAAAAGGCAACTCCGGCCAATGATCCAGCCGTAGAAGAGGGTAAACGCCAATTCATCGCCAACTCGTGCGGGGCTTGTCATGACATCGGCGGCACCAACGCAAAGGGCGTTTTCGGTCCAGACTTAACGCATTTCGCCAGCCGGCAAACGCTCGGATCAGGCGTTGCGACAAATACTGAGGCGAATTTACACTCCTGGCTGCAGGATCCCCAGGTGCTCAAACCGGGTTGCCTGATGCCCAATATGCAGCTGGATAACAAACAGGTTCAATCGATCCTGGCTTACCTGCGAACCCTGAAATAACGATCTATGGCCAACGGCATTCCTATTACCGCCAAAGAAATCGGCACCGAAGCGAACCCGGCAAGACCCGGGGAAGAACACGGCACATTGACCGGTTGGATTCAAGATCTCGTTTTTACCGTCGACCACAAGAAGCTTGGGTTGATGTATCTGGGGATGGGTTGGCTCTTTTTTGTGATTGCCGGAACGATGGCGGCGATCATCCGAGCACAGTTGATAGTTCCTAATAACCACTTGGTGTCGCCGCAGGCCTTTAACAGCCTTTTCACCATGCACGGCACCTCAATGATTTTCTTTGTCGCGATGCCGATGATTTTTGGTCTGGCGAACTATATGGTCCCTTTGCAGATCGGAGCGCGGGACATGGCATTTCCGCGCCTGAACGCTTTTTCATTCTGGCTCACTTTTTTCGGTGCCTGCTTGATGTTTTTCAGCTACATCGGCGCCCCGGGTCTCTATGGCGCCGGGGCCGCGCCCGACGTAGCCTGGTTTGCTCTTGCCCCACTTACTTCTCGCGCGTTTTCCCCTGGATCCAGTGTCGATTATTGGTCCCTGGGGCTCCTGGTCACCGGAGTTGGTAGCGTCACCGGCGGTATCAATATCATGGTCACGATCTTTTGTTATCGCTGCAAAGGCATGACCCTTTACCGCATGCCGCTGTTTGTCTGGTTGAGCCTGGTCACCATGTTCCTGGTAGTCACTTTTCTGCCACCGCTTTCGGCTGCTCAGATCATGCTGGTTCTTGAGCGATTTTTCGGCGCCAAGTTCTTCGAAACGCAAGCCGGTGGCTCAGCGATTTTGTGGCAGCACTTCTTCTGGATCTTCGGCCATCCGGAAGTCTATATCCTGGTGCTGCCGGCCTTCGGCGTAATCTCTGAAGTCGTGCCGGTCTTTTCCCGAAAACCGATCTTCGGTTATCCGATGATGGTGGCGGCCAGTGTAATGATCGGCTTCGTGAGTGCAGGGGTTTGGGCGCATCACATGTTCACGATCGGAATGAGCTCTTATAGCATCACTTTTTTCGCGTTTGCCACGATGGTGATTGCCATCCCGACCGGTATCAAAATCTTTAACTGGCTCGGCACAATGTATGGCGGAAAGATCCGGCTCGAGCTGCCGATGCTTTTCGCCATCGCTTTCCTGTTTCAGTTCTTAATCGCCGGATTGACTGGAGTGATGTTGGGCGTTGCCCCTTTTGACTGGCAGTTAAACGACTCCTATTTCGTCATTGCTCATTTCCACTATGTGATCGTCGGCGGAATCATTTTCGCAATCTTCGCTGCGTCCTACTACTGGTACCCAAAAGCTTTCGGCCGGATGCTGAATAAGAAGTTAGGACTCTGGCATTTTTGGCTCTTCACCATCGGGTTCCATCTGACCTTTGATCCTCAGCATGTCGCCGGCATTCTCGGGATGCCCCGCCGCATCTATACTTATCAGGCCGGACGGGGTTGGGAAATCTGGAATCAGATCTCCACCATCGGCGCATTCATTCAAGGGATTGCGGCGCTGATTTTTGTCATCAATTTGCTCGTATCCGCTCGGAAAGGCGCGATTGCTGGAGACGATCCCTGGGATGCCTGGACCCTCGAGTGGGCCACCGCCTCTCCCCCACCCGACTACAATTTTGAAACGTTGCCGGAAGTAAAGAGCCGGCGCCCGGTGTGGGATCTGAAACATCCGGAGGATCCGGACTGGAAATTTGAATAACTCTCTTCTCCATCGTCAACGTGAGCACTGAATACCTCGCTGTCGCCGAAACCGAGTGGAAGCTACCTTCTCCGCGGAAGGTCGCCCTTATCCTGGTCATCCTGACGGAGTCCGCGCTCTTTACTATCTTTGTCGTCGCTTACTTGTTCTATCTTGGAAAAAGCCTTAATCCGCCTTACCCGCATGAGGTCCTCGAGTTTCCATGGCTCGGATCTTTTCTTCTTTTTGGTAGCAGCGGCACAATCGTCCTAGCGGAGAAAAACCTGAAGAAAGGCGCGGTGGTAGGCTTTCACATCTGGTGGGCTATCACCGCTGCCATGGGTTTCGGCTTCCTCATCTACACTGGCTTTGAATGGCACAAATTGATCTATGAAGATGGGCTGACGATCAGCACCAATCTGTTTGGTTCAACCTACTATTCTCTGGTCGGTTTGCACGCCAGTCACGTCGTCGTTGGTTTCATTCTCCTTTCGATGATCCTCATCTTTAGCCTTTCCGGCAAACTGCAGCACCGCCACCACGAACATATCGAAATGGTTTCCTGGTATTGGCACTTCGTGGACGGCGTTTGGGCCGTAGTCGTGCTCGTCGTCTACATCATCGGCGGAAACTCCTGAGAACTATGAATACCGATCCGGAAGAGAATCATCACGAAGGGGTCGAACTTCCGACTCCGACTGCGTGGCCCATGGTCAGTGCCCTAGGTATCATGCTCATTGCTGCTGGTTTTGTCACCAGCATCGTCATCGGTCTAGTCGGCTTACTCACCGCACTGGTCGGCGCCATCGGCTGGTTTCGAGACGTTTTTCCTGTCCCCCAACATGAAGTCTATCCTTATGTAGAACCCGCTCGCCGGGCCGCGCCAATTAAGCTTTCGCCGCGACGGATCAGTCACCTCGCCTTGGGTGCAGGCGGTCACCGGGCCTACTATCCAGTTCAGGTGCACCGTTACTCCTCCGGCGTCTTCGGCGGTTTAGCTGGCGGCGCTGCGATGGCGATTTTGGCGATGCTTTACGGCCTGATTTTCCAGCACAGCATTTGGTACCCGATCAATTTGCTCGCCGCGGCCGCTCTACCTTCGATGGCATCTGCCGACGTCCAGACGTTGGATCAATTCAATGCACTCTCCTTTTTCATCGCGGCATTAAGTCATGGCCTTCTCTCGATCGGAGTTGGAATGCTGTACACCGTGATCCTTCCCATGTTGCCAGCCCGTTTCGAATGGTTCTGGGGCGGAATCATGATTCCGATTATCTGGACAGCGCTGCTTTTTCCGATGTTTGATATCGTTAACCCGGCCTTGGCCGCTCGAGTTGATTGGATCTGGTTTATCATCTGTCAGATTTCATTTGGCGTCGTGGGCGGCTACGTCGTTTTCAAGTCGGCCAAAGTCGAAACTATGCAGACCTGGCCAATTGCGGCTCGAATGGGCGTGCACGCGATGGAAAAGGAAGACGTCTAAATGCGTGCGTCCAAACTCCGAGTTTTCCTGTTTGCGCTCTGTAGCCTCAGCGGGATGGTCGGGCTGTCGAGCTGTGATCAACTTCCAGGAAAACCAAAAGAGAGCGATCGTTGGAAGCCGCCGGAAGCGGAGAAAAACTTTCAAGCGCTCTTCGAAGGAAATTGCCGCGCTTGTCACGCGGGCGAGACAAACATCGGCGCATCAATTTCTATGCGTGACCCTCTTTATCTCACAATCATTCCTCGTGATGTACTGCACAAGATTACGGCGGAGGGCGTCCCGGGTACTACCATGCCAGGGTTCTCGAAGGCAAATGGCGGCGGGTTAACCGATGAACAGGTCGACATCATTGTGAATGGGATCCGTGACTGGGGAAAAACCACACAGATCACGAAAACCAATCTCCCACCCTATTCTGCCGCTTTGGGTGATGCCAACCGTGGCAGTGAAGTTTACAATCGGTTCTGTGCAAGCTGCCATGGACAGGTCGGGCAAAACGGAAAGGCTGGCTCAATCCTGCAGCCGGACTACCTCCGACTGGTTTCCGATCAATATCTGCGCAGCGTCACGATTGCCGGCCGCCCGGAACTGGGCATGCCCAACTATCAGAATTTAGTGCCGAACCAGTCGATGTCGGATCAGGACATTGCCGATATCGTCGGTTGGCTCGCTTCCCATCGCAACGCCGCTGATGCTGCGCAGGGCATCACTGCCAATCCTGGCGGCACTCCCAATCCCTAGTACGCAAGCTTATGGCCTCTGAAGATCCACATTCCAGTAACGATTCTCACAGTTTTCCTAAGTTTGATTATCGCTCCTCGCGGCGGGATTTTCTGCTCAAGCTCGGAATCGGATTGGACGTTATCGCCGGCGCAATGATCAGCATCCCGATCATTGGTTTCGTTATCTCAGCTATCATCAAGAGAGCGGAGCCGACCTGGATCTCTCTTGGTCCCGTCGACCAATTCAAAGTCGGTACGACTCGGATGGTTGCGTATGACAATCCCTACCGAATACCGGCAGACGGTCAGACCGCTCACATACCGTGTTGGGTGCAGCGTAACTCCGAACAAGATTTCAGGGTGTTCGCAGTGAATTGCACCCACCTGGGCTGCCCGGTGCGTTGGTTTGAACAATCGAAGCTTTTCCTTTGCCCGTGTCACGGCGGGGCCTTCTATGAAGACGGATCCCACGCCGCCGGACCGCCTCCGCACGCCCTGTATCGGTACGAGTTTAAGATCGAAAAAGGAGATCTTGCCATCAAGGCTGGCGTATTGCCGACTTTGGCTGATCCAGGGACCTTATCCCAGTCAGGAAGAACGACATGAAGGAGACTCTTCGTAAAGTCGCTCTTTGGGTAGAGGATCGTCTCCACCTGGTCAAACTCTGGGAACAAACCGCCGGTCACCCGGTGCCGAAGAGCACGGGCAGCTGGTTCTACACCTTCGGGAGTATGACCATGCTGTGTCTAATCATTCAGATTCTGACCGGAATTTTCCTGGCCATGGTCTATGTGCCTTCGGCCGCAGAAGCTTACCACACCCTGGAACGCTTAAATTACGAACAGCAACTAGGCTGGGTACTGCGAGGCATGCACTACTGGGGATCAAACTGCATGGTCATCCTAATGATGCTGCACATGACCCAGGTTTTCCTTTGGGGCGCCTATAAGTATCCGCGCGAGATGACCTGGATGTCGGGATGCGTGTTGCTTTTTATTACTCTGGGTCTCGCCTTCTCCGGACAAGTCATGCGCTTCGATGCCGACGCCTACTGGGGACTCGGGATCGGTGCCGCAGTGCTGGGACGAATCCCCTTTATCGGTGATTCCCTCGTCCATCTTCTCCTCGGTGGCCCAATCATCGGAAGCGAAGCGTTGTCGCGATTCTTTTCTCTACATGTTTTCATTCTTCCCGGAGCGATCCTGGCTTTTCTGAGCCTCCATCTCCGCCTGGTCCTGAGTAAAGGTATCAATGAGGCGCCGAAGCCAGGTGTCTTGGTAAAGCGCGAGACCTACGATGGCTACTACAAAGGAATCATCAAACGCGAAGGAGTTCCGTTTGTCCCGGGCGCCTTCAACAAGGACGCGGTGGCAAATGGCATCCTTCTGCTGGTCATCATCGCCCTCGCTCTGTTCGTTGGTCCAAAAGGACCTGGTATTCCGGCTGATCCCACGGCAGTCATCACCGAAGCCAAACCGGATGACGCCTTCCTTTGGCTCTTCGCCGCCGCCGCCCTGATGCCCAATGGTTCGGAAGTGCTGCTCTTTTTCGTTCTCCCGACATTGGGTGCGATTTTGCTTTTTGCGCTCCCCTTCATATCCAACGAAGGCGAGAAGAGCTGGCGCCGCCGGCCAATTGCCGTATTGACCGTGGTCATTACTTTCCTCTCAGTTGGGATGCTCACTTATGCCGGCATGACCGGTCCTTGGTCTCCGCATATGGAAGCTTGGAAAAGTCTGGAGCTAAAACCGCAATTCCTGAAAGACCGGACTCCGCTGGAACTGCAAGGAGCTCTTGTTTTTCAGAACAAGCAATGTCGCAATTGTCATGCAATCGATAACCAGGGAGGGCACCGGGGCCCCGATCTGACGGCTGTTGCTACGCGCATGACGTCACCTCAACTCGTTCGCCAGGTAATCCAGGGCGGCGGCAATATGCCAGCTTATGGAAAGAACCTATCTCCGTCTGAAATTCATGCACTCGTCGCTTATCTCTCATCGCTGCACCCGCCCAACGTTCCACCCGCTCGAGAAGCGGTAGGACCATTAGCCCCAATTGATGAGAAACGTTCAGGGTCACAGCCGAGTGCGGACGATACGTTCGCAAAGGCAGAAAAAACTCCGTAGAAGGATTACGAAGAGCAAAACCCAGGGTGTTTTCCTCCTCTTGTTCGACCCAGTCCTAAACAATTCCAGTCTTTGAAAGCAACTCTTTTTCCCGATCGGAAAATGACAAGCCGAGCGCCTCTTGCCGGGCAGCTGGCGACATTTTTTTCCATGTCTTTTGCAGGATCGCGACCATCTTATCTGGCTCTGTCTTATCCATTAGGTCGCCGAGTTGATATTGCAATGTCTCGAGACAGAGCGCGTCTTCCAATACCTGGCACTCGGGATCTTCACCCAAATTCTTTTTTAAGTTCAGCTCGCGCACGCGCGCAATCATCTCTCCCGGGTATCCGGCTTCGCGCAGGATCTCAGATGATTTCTGCGCGTGAAAGCGTTTCAATTCCTCGCGCCACCGCAAATAGCCGGCGCGAGTCATCGGATAGGAGTTTCTGGGAATCATCCAGCGACAAATATGTTGGCAACGCGCAGCCAACTGCAAAACTTCCGAAGCTTCCGGACAGAGTCGCAAGACCCACTCGGTTAGCCGCTGCGCGTAGAACAATTCTCGCGGTTGTACTGTGCCACCGATGGTAATTAGGTTCGGATCGCGTGCGTTCTCGTCGTCAAATCTTCGCAATACTTGGTGAAATTGAGCTCCGAATTCCATGGTGACCTCCCTACCCGCAAGAATCACGCGAAGACCAGACGCGGTCATCGCGGGCTAGAAAGCTATTAAACAGATGTTGGCGCCCGTTTAAGAGTCTGTTTTTAAAATAAATGGATCAAAATGTACTGTTTCAAACTGTTTTCTCCAAAAAGCAGCGGAATTCGGGGGGAGTCGCGTCCCCGCGATCCCAGGCGCGCGAGGACGCCGCACGCTGCCCTGACTCTGCATCGCAAATCTCTAAGGATTTGTGAGCGATGGAGGCTAGAGTGATCCGGCACTTTGCGCTGTTGTTGTTCAATCCATGCCCGATGTTTCCAACGCGATCTTTGGTTCCTGGTCGATTCTCTTCGAACCAACCTTTGCGTTGGTATTGACCGCTGTTCTCTACCTTGTAGGCTGGCTTAAACTGCGCCGGCTGGCACCACACCGATTCGATGGTTGGCGCCTGACCTCTTTCCTCGGGGGACTGCTCGCACTGTTCATCGCAATTTCGTCGCCGCTCGACACCTTCGGCAATCTCCTTTTGCAGGTGCATATGGTTCAGCACCTGCTGTTCATGATGGTTGCCCCGCCATTGCTTTTGCTCGGCAATCCATTCCTACCGCTGCTTACCGGCCTACCGCGCTCAATCGCACGTAACGCGTTGGGGCCATTCCTCAATTGGCGACCGTTCAAACAGCTCGGGCTTTGGCTTACCCACCCGCGTACTTCCTGGATCATCTATGTCGCTTTCACGCTCGGCTGGCATCTGCCCGCTCCGTACGAGCTGACCTTGCATTCAAACGCTTGGCACGAGGTCGAGCACATTTGTTTCTTTTTGTCCGCGCTGCTGTTCTGGTGGCCAGTGGTGCAGCCATGGCCTAGCCGGCCGCAATGGCCACGCTGGACCATGATCCCTTATCTGCTGCTCGCGGACATCCAAAATACCGCTCTTTCGGCTATTCTCTCTTTCAGCGATCGGGTCCTCTATCCGACCTACGAAAAGGTCCCCCATTTTGCCGGAATGACTCCGCTCAGTGACCAGAGTATTGCCGGCGCGATCATGTGGGTCCCTGGCTCAATTGCCTATCTATTGCCGGCGGCGGTCATCGCGTCCCGTTATCTTTCACCGCGGCGTTTCAGAATAACGACGAAGAGCACCCCACGTCGATTGGTTCGACCTAAGATCCGCAGTCCTCTTCGAGGCCGAGTTCGCGCGGGATTCGATTTGCTGGCTAATAGCCGAGTCCAACGATTGCTCACCTCGCTCTGGTTCAGACGCAGCCTTCAACTCGCCATGTTTCTGACGGCAATCTTGATCGTTCTCGATGGATTGTTCGGACCACAATTGACGCCAATGAATGCCGCCGGTGTTCTCCCTTGGACTCATTGGCGCGGATTTACCGTACTGGCTCTTCTGGTCGCTGGTAACTTCTTCTGTTTCGCTTGTCCTTTCACATTCGTTCGCGATATCGGACGCAAGGTTTTTCCGGCTCGTTGGAATTGGCCGCGCCAGTTGCGTTCCAAGTGGTTGGCCGCTGGGTTAGTCCTGCTTTATCTTTGGAGCTATGAGGCTTTCAGTCTCTGGAATAGCCCATGGCTCACTGCCTGGATCATCATCGGCTATTTCGTCGCCGCGCTTCTGGTTGATGGTTTTTTTCGCGGCGCCAGCTTTTGCAAATATATCTGTCCGATCGGGCAATTTCATTTCGTTCAGTCGTTAGTGTCACCTCTGGAAGTAAAAGTGCGAAACCAGGAAATCTGTCATTCCTGCAAGACATTCGACTGCATTCGTGGAAATGCCGAGCACCGTGGGTGCGAGCTAAGGCTCTTTCAGCCAAAGAAAGAGAGCAACCTGGATTGCACCTTTTGCTTAGATTGCGTCAGAGCCTGTCCACACGACAACGTCGGAATTATCGCTACAGTACCGGCCAAGTCGTTATGGATTGATCGGGCACGCTCTTCCGTCGGCCGTTTCGCTCGCCGCCCTGACTTATCGTTTTTGGTTGGAGTACTTGTCTTTGGCGCGTTTGCTAATGCCGCTGGGATGGCTTTGCCGGTCGAAAATTTCCTCAATTTCGAACGAATCGGTCTCGGTCTTCCGGGAAGATCTTTCGAGCTAGCAATCTTCTTTGGTCTCACGATTTGCCTAATCCCGGCACTGTTGATAGCTGGGTGCGCCTGGACGAGCCAGCGACTTGGTTCCGTCAGCAAGTCTCGGCTGGAGATGGCCAACCGTTTTATCATGACCTTGGCCCCACTGGGAGCGAGCGTATGGCTAGCTCATCTGGGGTTTCACCTTTTTGTCGGATCGCACACATTTATTCCGGTTTTTCAACGCATCTTGACCGATCTACATTTTCCCTTCTTAGGCGCTCCGGCTTGGAATATTCGATCCTGGGCTTTTCCAGAACTGCTCGATTGGGAATTTCTCGCAATCGACCTTGGGTTATTGGCAACCCTTTACTCGATGTGGCGGGTCGCTCGCGATATTGGTAAATCGTCTTCGCGCGTATCCCTGATATTTTTGCCGTGGGGTCTCTTTGCTCTCGGACTATTTGCGTTGGCCATCTGGATCATTTTTCAACCGATGGAAATGCGCGGAACCTTCATGTCTTAACGGCCTCATGCGACTGATCTACGCACTAATTTTATTACTCTTGAGCTTGGGAGTCGGATTGGCCGACGGAGGAGCGGTACAATTGCATGTAGCCGCTCCACCCTTTGTAGTGACTGTATTCACCGATCCACCTCAGTGCCGGGCCGGCCAAGTGGACCTTAGCGCTTTCGTTCAAGAAGAGAAAGGCCCGGTTCTCGATGCCGAAGTGGTCGCTTCCCTTTCCGCGCTCGAGCCAGCAAAGACCATTCCCAACGCGGCGTGGCTCCCTCCCGCTTGCGCCAGCGGCGCGAAACCTGATCTCCAAAACATTCCACTGCAGATCTCTCGGGGCACAAACCGCTTGTTTTATTCTGCCCTGATTCAGATTCCATACGACGGGCGCTGGCAACTTCAACTCACCATTCGCCGAGGAGCGGATCAC
Source organism: Verrucomicrobiota bacterium (assembly GCA_041167675.1). Classification (GTDB taxonomy): domain Bacteria; phylum Verrucomicrobiota; class Verrucomicrobiia; order Chthoniobacterales; family JAFAMB01; genus DASTDH01. Next base: position 562 of record JBEEIB010000518.1, on the reverse strand, counting down.
GCGACGGTCCAAGGAATTCTGGATGTCGATCGGCCTTTGCCTCCCGTAGCCGCTTATTGGCAATGGTTTATCCTGCCATTTCTCGCAGTGGGCGGTTTCGTTTTGCAGCAACACATTCGAACGCAACGCAAACAGGAGGACGCAAAGAGCTTTTGAACAGGAGATCGCAGAGATCACGAAGGAGAGGGTGCTTCGCTACACCTAAGGACCAATGGTCGTATGTTTGAACGACTCAGAGGTAGGGCGTGTCCGGCAGCTGCCGGACCGTCGAAGGGAACGACGTGATCCGATCCAGTTAGGCCGAGAACCGTTATCGGAAGTTCTGGGTGGCCAGCTGGCCAGGCCTAGCAGGACAATGGCTAATCAATGATTCGGCGGTCGCGGAGCGACACGCCCTCCTATGGTGAGTGTCAAGCTACCGAAAAGCGAGTTAGTGGTTTTTCATCTCAGATGCACATCCGCGGCCATCACGATTCGCTTTGCTTTCGCCGCCTTTTGATCCTTTAGTTCTTTTGCACCGGCGGCGGGTGCCGCTTCTAAGGTGTATTTTTTCATTGTGCTG
>JBEEIB010000517.1:0-16845 GCA_041167675.1 Verrucomicrobiota bacterium | reverse complement strand
TGCTCTCTTAACCAACTCCACCGCCAGCGCTCGACTTCGCGCACGGCGCTCCAGTTCTTTCCGCTCGAGCGGAGCCAACACAACTCGACTCAAACTCATGCAAATATCGTATCACAAACTGCTATATTAGTCACGGACTTAACGCACTAGTGCTGCCGTTGCTGGCGGCAGGGGTGGTGCGCTTTCACCCGAAGTTGCGACATTCCGTGGTGACCAGGTCAAACTGCTGGCCAAGTCTGGTTGGGACTGCTGTAGCTCTATTCGCGAAGGCCTGAAAAAGGTCAATCGGCCAGTACCCGCGGTTACCTATCTTGAAGCTGCCTTTACATCGAAGCAGTGGACTCGAGCTTACCAAGCGACTAGCGCTCTGCGTAATCATTTCAAAGACGCACGATCCATTGATCAGGCTACGTTTGGTATCTTTTTGGTACCTGATCCGAACAAGTTTGATACTCGCGCCGCGGTTAACCCAGCCATTCGTCGCGATCAGACTGAGCTAAGCGGACCTGATATCATGGATAAGCGTTTGCCGGCGGGCAAGACGGTGACCAAACCAGGTATCGATTGGACGTTAGTAGCTACTATCACCAGCGCGGCCGGCATTTTCTTGGGCAGTTACAACGATGTCCGTACTGACAGTTCGACCCTTTATACCGTAGATGGGATAGATACCCGCAAGTTAATGGTCCGTCAGATTTGGGCTGCGCGGGTCTTACGGAGTGGCAACGAACTGCCAGATAGTGATGCTCGCGCCTCGTGGACGTTCACCGTTTTTCCCGGTGAAGAGCAGATTGAAGGCTCCGCGCCCTCTGGCACCATCCTTTTTGGGCGGGTCCGCTTTCGACTCGGTCGTTCTGATTGCGGTATCTCGGTCGTGCGAGTCTGCCCCGCAATCGTGATTGAAGGAGGGCCAACCGGACGCGGAATCTCTACCGTTTATGGTCACAACGTCCGGTAGGGACCGACTCCGACTTCGACCAAGGCTTTGTCGCGGCCACACCGCTAAACTGCGTAGATCCATAAGGCAGGACGCGCCGTAGCTTGCGGAGGCCGCCTGCCGTCCGTTTGGTCATCTGCTATCTGCTATTTGCTATTTGTAATGTGCTCCTCCGCCCATGGATTATACGTTCCAAAGTTCCAGAGGTGGCCCTCGGGATCGCGACAGGAATAGCCGCGCCCGCCGTAACTTGCATCGGCGATATCGATTACTATTTCAGCTCCGGCACCTTTTGCCCGGGCATAGTGAGCGTCGGCATCATCCACGCTGACATAAGGGCTTTGACTTTCGACACCGCCAAGTTCATCAGGTTGTTTCAGGAGGCGGTTGAACTCGGTATCTAACCGGGAACTCAGCATGATCATCCCGTTACCCCACGTCAACTGGGCGTGATAGATTGTGTTATTTGGTCCAGGTACTACCAAATGCTTTTCAAAACCGAAGGCTCGACAGAGCCATTCGATCGCCGCCGGCGCTTGGCGATACCGCATGGTTGGACTAATGGTCGCCGGTCCGTAGTTTTTCGGATTCTGCATAGATTTTCCTTCCTCGTAATTGGTTTAGGTACCGAGAAAGCTAAGAGCTTGCCGCTGTCCGGTATTGAAGAAATGTTTCCCGTATTAGGCTTCAACGATGCCACCATCAGTGGAATAACATCGGACGAGTTCGACCGGCGTGGACCCGGACAACGCGCCGAATTCCCGAATCATGTGTGCCTGGTCGCTGTACCCGCATTCTACGGCTATTAGGGATGCGTTTGCGTTCGGGGAACCAAGCTTCGCCAGCGCGTGCTGGAATCGAAGAACCCGACTGAGCGTCTTAGGAGGAACGCCGATATGATCGCGAAACGCTCTGACCAACCGCTTCCGAGTCCAACTCAGGTTGCCACTGATTTTCGAGACGGGAGTCATCCCATTATTGATCGTGAGTTGTTGCCAGGCCCATTGGATCTCCCGGGAAACGGTTGGCGCGCTCCGAATTTTCGCCAACAGATACTCGTCCAGAATTGTGAACCGGCTGCGCCAATCCGAAGCTTCGAAAAGCCGTTCGACTAGACGATCGGCCACGCTTCCCAGTAAATCGGATAGTTCCGTTGTTCGGCGCGCAAGCAGATGCATCGGAGTTTGCAAGACGCGATGGGCGCCGATCGGTGTGAAATCAATTTGCAGGGCGACACCGGCGCCGCTGGAGTCGACCAGTGAATAAGCATCATCAAGCCCGGCAATGAACGTACAGCAGGTCTCGAGCGAACCGCCGCTAACCGGATCAATCAGCTCGTAACGCGGACCAAAGGAGATGATCAACGCTACGTCGCCGGAAGGTAGTTCCCGACGCCGTACTGGTTTGGACGATGCTTCAAAGTACCCTTGATAGCCGCGTACGTAGATTGCGAGTTCCGGGTGGGCAGTCGCCCGGACACTTTCCCAGGCACCGCTCGGAAGCCGTCCTCGAGCGACCCGGATTATTCTGCCTGCATGCATGGGGAGGATTTGGGAAATGGAGGCGGGGAGGGGGTGCGCCCTCCCGCTCCGCGGATCGAGAGGACGCCTTCACAAGCTTCGGCGCGCCCTGGCACTCAGCTTGGCAAATACCATTGTACTTAGCGGCGACGTACGTCTTGCGTGCTCGGGACGTGATCCTCAAAAAATTTGCTATCTGCTATTTGTCATTTGTCATTTGCCATCGGGGCGGTCGGCCCGACCTGCCCAGCCGTTCTTCCGTCCATCGGGCGAGCCGGACAAACGGTAGGCCGAGAAGCAGGTATATAAGCGCCACCAATAGGCCCGCGCCGAAATAGTCGAAAGTTTCGGTGGCAAGCCGGTGGTAAGCGCCGGTTAGCTCGACCATTGTGAGCGCCGAGACAAGGGAAGAATCCTTCAGTAATGCAATGAAGTCGTTGGTGAGTGGCGGGAGCACGAAGCGGATGGCTTGCGGCACGATGATCAAGCGAAGTGTTTTGGACTGAGTCAGACCGAGTGCATACGCTGCCTGCCACTGGCCGGCCGGCACCGCGAGCAGGCCAGCTCGATAGTTTTCGGCTTCTGATGCTGCATAGTTCAAGCCGAGTCCAAGCACGCTGGCCAGAAACGGCGAAAATCGTATGCCAATGATCGGCAAGCCGTAAAAGATAAATAGAAGCTGAATCAAGAGAGGTGTGCCGCGAATCACTTCGATATAGGCGGTTGCGAACCAACGCGCTGGCGGCGGCCCAAAAATACGACAGACGGCGAGTACAAAACCGGCAAAGACAGCCACAATCATCGCGGTGACCGAAACGGTTAGTGTGAGCAGCGCAGCTCGGCGAAGGAGTCGTCCGGCGGCAGCGTAAATGTGAATGCGAGACCAGAAGTTTGTCTGACCGCCTTGGTTGGTAACAAAGGATTGATATTCGCTGTCCGCTACTGACGGTTTGGCCGGTTGGTCGAAGGCTTGGGCCACGCTACCGGTCCAAAGGCCCCAGCGTGAGAGCACGTTTCGAAGCTCCCCGCTGGCGATAAGGTCATGCAGCGCGGCGTCGATTTCCGTTTGTAGCGCCGAGTTTCCCTTCTCCACCGCGATGCCATAGGCAATCCGGCCAAAAGGGGGACCGCTCAGCGCTAGCACCGGGTTTGGTGCTGCATAATATTTGGCAATCGGATAGTCGAGCAGCACACCGAAAAGGCGCCCGTTAACAATGTCCTGATAGGCACTTATTTCCTGATCATAGATCTTGGTTATAACTCCAGGAGTCTGTTCCAGCATCCGGAGCGCCGCAGTTTGATCGAGTGTGCCAATTTTTTCGCCGCGGAGTTGGTCAAGAGAGGTGATTGGCGGTCTTCCACGCCGACCAACAAATTGTTCAAACGTAAGATAATAGGGAATGCTGAAGTCTACCTCGTCCGCTTTCTCAGAGGTAATTTCTATTCCGCAGATCACGCAATCATAGAGACCGCGATGCAGGCCGGGGATCAGGCCGTTCCAATCATTCTGGACAAACTCAGTCCGTCGTCCCATCCGGCGAGCGACCGAGTTAATGATTTCGTACTCGAATCCGGTCAACGCTTTGCCGGGCGCGAAGAACGTGTAGGGCGCGTTACTGTTAGGATCCGCCGCCCATCGCAGTACCGGCTCAGCCTGCATGCCGATCGAACCCAGCATAAAGCAAACTAAAAGCGCAGCTGATCGCATGACAGGAGCTTTCTAGCAGGTGGCGAGTCGGTTCGTCGATGAATAGAATGGTCAGGTGATATGAAACGTGAACCGGATTCGCGAGATCGAGCGGATGTGCATTTCGGTTACGCGGTTGCCTTCAGCCTTCTCACGCAATCGATGGCGAATATTGAGTGTTGATCAATCAGCTGTCACCCTGATATCGACAATGACTCGCGGTGTTGTGCGTACCACCACTCTGCGCATTAGACCTGGGTTCTGCAAGCATGTCTGATCGACAATCGAGTTACCAGTCTGGAGAGTCTAAGTTGACCCTGCGCATTCGTCTGATATTGACGGCCGTGATTATTCTTATTTACGGCGCAGCTTGCTGTCTTCCCGCACTAGTTTTCCCGCGCTATTATCCCGGTAACGACTCGCCGCCGTCGACCGATGCTTGGTTGGGATTGGCGATACTAGGGCTAGGTTGGATGAGTCTATTTTTCGGCTGTGTGGCGTGGCTAGCAAATATTTTGTTCTTGCTGGCCTTGCTGTTCTTCTTAATGGGATGGCGTTGGCTAACCGTGATTTCAAGCGGGTTAACATTACTCCTGAGTCTGGACACCTTTCGTCTCTTTCTTATGGAATTGCCGGGTGACGAGGGTGGCGTTGCTCGAGCATCTTTACAGACGTTGCAGCCTGGTGCCTGGTTGTGGCTGACAAGCATCGGCGTGACTTTCGTGTCTGCCTGGATCCTGCTGTTAGCACCCAAGAGCGCTTTGCCACCACTCCCTTCGCAGTTGGCAACCCGCCAATAAGGTCCAATGAGAGCGTTGAATCCCAACGTGCCGCGAGGACCTCACGATGGTAGGTACGAAAACCTCGGCGCTTTAGCTCGCTGCATCCTTTCGCTTTGCATTCCCCCTGCGCCGGGTGAGCCACAGCATTGGCGCTGTCATGAAATGTTTGAACACCCGAGAACCCTAATCCGTAACCTAGAAAGGCTTTTCATCGACGCATCCAATGCGGCATAAGCGGGATCAAAAACCGACGCGAGCTGGAGCGGTGTGGCGAATCCGCACGAGTGGCTCAAACCCGGCGCAAGGGGATGCAAAGCGAAAGGATGCAGCGAGCTAAAGCGCCGAGGTTTTCCTACCATCGTGCGGCGCGCCCTAGCTTTAATGGCGGAGTTAAGATCTGAGCTTGCAAACCGCGAATCTGCACTCGTTCTCGAATCGCGGTTTGCGATAATCGTGTAATCAGCTTGAAATCGGGCTCCCTCGCCGATATGTAACTTGCAGCCGTCCCCCGTTTGAAAGCGCAGTCAATATGTCTTACGCAAATGCGTCATTAAAACAACGCTCGTTTGGCGAGACCATGCGGCGTGACGCGTGGTGGACCCAACCGTTGTTCGTATTTCTGGGGCTTTCCGCTTTCCTGGTGTACTCAACTTGGGCGGCGTTTCAGGGCAATCATTATTGGCTCGATCAAAATGGGGCGGATTATGTTTCGCCTTTCTATTCGCCGGAAATATTCGGCACCTCGCCGCATGCGATTTTTGGGCCGAAGCCTGGGTGGTGGCCGTCGTGGTTGCTATTCTCACCGGCTCTTTTGGTTTTATGGGCGCCAGCGGGCTTTCGGCTTACCTGTTACTACTACCGAGGCGCTTATTACAAGGGATTTTGGGCTGACCCGCCCGCTTGCGCCGTCGGCGAGCCGCGCAAAGGATATCTGGGCGAAAATTCCTTTCCGCTCATCATGCAAAACATCCACCGCTACTTCCTTTACCTTGCGCTGCTCTTCATTCTGGTTCTCGCGCACGACGTGTGGAAAGCGATGTGGTTTACCGACACCTCGGGCGGGAAGCATTTCGGCATTGGCATTGGAACGATTGTGCTGGCAGTGAACGTCATCTTGCTCAGTGGCTACACATTTGGCTGTCACTCGCTGCGTCATTTGCTCGGCGGTTTTCTCGATGAAATTTCCAAAGCGCCGGTTTGCGCCCAATGTTACTCCTACGTGAGTTGCTTGAACCGGCGCCACATGCTTTGGGCGTGGATGAGTCTATTTTGGGTCGGTTTCACCGACCTGTACGTGCGTCTGTGTTCGATGGGGACCTGGCACGATTGGAAGATTTTATAAACGTTGATCGTTAAACCGTTAAACCGTTACACCGCTTCCTGCTTCAAGTTTCCCCAGGCTTTAACCCTTCAACGTTTCGATAAATCACGTGGGCAATTACGAAACTCTCGAATACGACGTACTCATCATTGGAGCGGGAGGGGCAGGGCTACGCGCCGCCATTGAAGCTTCGGTCGCCGGAGTCAAGGTTGGGCTGATTTGCAAATCGCTACTCGGTAAAGCCCATACGGTAATGGCTGAGGGCGGCGTGGCCGCGGCGCTGGCGAACGTCGATGATCGCGACAACTGGAGAGTGCATTTCGCCGACACGATGCGCGGCGGCCAATACGTTAACAGTTGGCGCATGGCCGAATTACACGCAAAAGAAGCGCCCGACCGCGTCCGCGAACTCGAAGCCTGGGGCGCGGTGTTTGATCGCACTGCGGACGGAAGGATTCTTCAGCGCAATTTCGGTGGCCATCGTTATCCGCGTCTGGCCCATGTGGGCGATCGCACCGGCTTGGAAATGATTCGCACACTCCAAGACCACGGCATTCATCAGGGGATCGAAGTCCATATGGAACATACGATCGTCACCGTCCTCAAGGACGGCCAACGGGTTGTTGGCGCGTTCGGTTACGAGCGCGAACGTGGACGATTCAAGGTATTCAAGGCAAAAGCCATCGTGCTTGCTACCGGTGGGATTGGTCGCGCCTATCGAATCACCAGCAACTCCTGGGAATACACCGGCGACGGGCAATCGCTTGCCTATCACGCCGGCGCCGAATTGGTTGATATGGAGTACGTGCAATTCCACCCAACCGGAATGATCTGGCCGCCGAGTGTGATGGGTATTCTTGTTACCGAAGGGGTACGTGGTGAAGGCGGCGTCTTATGCAACAAGGATGGCAAGCGCTTCATGTTCTCAGAGATCCCGGAAAACTATAATGCGCAAACCGCGGACAATCCGGAAGAAGGCTGGCGCTACACTCAGGGCGACAAGAGTGCCCGCCGCCCGCCGGAACTTCTCACTCGAGATCACGTCTCGCGCTGTATCATGAACGAAGTCAAGGCTGGCCGAGGCAGTCCCCACGGCGGCGTGTTTCTCGATATCTCATGGATCAAGGAGAAAATCCCGAACGCAGCGGAGCATATCAAAAAGAAGCTGCCGAGCATGTATCATCAATTCATGCAACTCGCCAACCTTGACATTACTAAGGAGCCGATGGAGGTCGGGCCCACCACCCATTATATTATGGGCGGTGTGCGGGTGGACGCGGAAACGCAGATGTCCAGTGTGCTCGGGCTGTTCGCTGCTGGCGAAGTTGCCGCTGGGTTGCATGGAGCGAATCGGCTCGGTGGAAATTCATTGTCCGACCTGCTGGTGTTTGGCAAGCGCGCGGGCGAATTTGCCGCTAACTTTGCCAAGGAGTACGGCCCCGGCAAAACCTACGAAGCGGAAATTGAAGAAGCTGCGCGTGAGGCGCTGGAATCATTTGCTCGCGCCGCCAGAGGAGCGGGGGACGCCGAAAACCCATATCAGGTGCAGAGCGATTTGCAGGAAATGATGCAAAACCTCGTTGGCATCGTACGGCGAGAGGAGGAAATGATTCGCGCGCTCGACGGACTAGGCGCCCTTCGGAAACGCTCGCAAAACGTCGCGGTTCATGGTCATCGCGAATATAATCCCGGTTGGCATACAGCGATTGATTTGAAGCATCTGCTCACTGTCTCCGAAGCCATCACGCGTTCCGCGATTGAGCGCAAGGAAAGTCGGGGCGGGCATTTTCGCGACGATTTTCCCCACAAAAGCGCGGCCGACGGTAAGGTCAGCATTGTCGTCTACCAGGCTGCCGACGGGTCGATGCAAGTGCGCCGTGAGCCGATTCCCGAAATGCCTGAGCAGCTGAAGCAAGTGGTGGAGGAGATGAAATGAAAAAGGCAATTTTCAGAATTTGGCGGGGCGACGCGAAGGGTGGAGCTTTCGTCGATTACCCGACTGAAATTTCCGAGGGTATGGTTGTGCTCGACGCCGTTCATCAGATTCAAGCCACTCAAGCGAACGATCTCGCTTGTCGCTGGAACTGTAAGGCGGGCAAATGCGGTTCCTGTTCGGCGGAAATCAATGGTATGCCGAAGCTCATGTGCATGACGCGGCTCGATCAGTTAGCACTCGACCAACCAGTGACGATCGAGCCAATGCGCGCGTTTCCGCGGATCCGCGATTTAACCACCGATGTTTCCTGGAATTATCGCGTGAAGAAAAAGATCAAGAAGTTCAGGCCACGTCCGCCTGACGCTGCTGATGGCACTTGGCGCATGGCCCAAACCGACATCGACCGGGTCCAGGAATTTCGCCGGTGCATCGAATGTTTCCTCTGCCAGGATGTCTGTCACGTGCTGCGGGACCATCAGAAGTACGAGGAATTTATTGGCCCACGCTTCTTGGTCTATGTCGCCGCGCTGGAAATGCATCCGCTCGACACGGAGCACCGATCAGCGGAGCTGAAGCAGGCCGATGGCATTGGGTATTGCAACATCACAAAGTGTTGCACCAAAGTTTGTCCCGAAAACATCAAGATAACCGATAACGCGATTATCCCGCTGAAGGAACGCGTGGTTGATGAGTTTTATGATCCATTAGGGAAATTGCTGAAACTGTTTCGTCCAAAAACGTGAAAGGAGAAAGTCATGTTTGAGCTCAAGCGACTTTCTGAAGATGCCATTCCAGCGGCACTGGAGAAAGCCTTGCGCTATCGCCTGCTCAACGAGCCGGCGGAAGCCGAAAGCATTTGCCACGATGTACTGGAAATCGATCCGGAGAATCAAGAGGCACTGGTCCTTCTGTTGCTGGCCCTGACTGATCGCTTTGGCAAAGGTTACGCGGTTGGCGTTATCCAAGCACAAGAAGTTTTATCCCGCCTTCGCAGTGATTATGAGCGGGCCTATTATGCGGGAATCATCTGTGAACGCCGAGCCAAAGCTCAACTGCGGCAGGGCAATCCGGGTGCGGGCCATAACGCCTATGAATTTCTGCGCGACGCGATGCGCTGGTTCGAAAAAGCCGAGGAGCTGCGTCCACCCAGAAACGATGATGCATTGCTGCACTGGAACACTTGTGCTCGTATCATTATGGGAAATCAGCTGACCCCGCGGCTGGAGGAAAGAGTCGAGTTGCCTCTAGAGTAGCGATGGGTAGGGCGAAACAGATCCAGCGACAGCGGCGAGGTAGGGCGGGTCGCTCCGCGACCGCCGAAACCACTTGCATGCCATTACCCTGGTAGCCTAAGAATCTTACTACGATTAAACCTCCGGCAATAGGTTTCGGCCTAGCAGGGCGTGGCTCGGCGGTCGCGGAGCGACCCGCCCTACCTCGCCGCTGTCGCCATCCGCTTCCAATTAACCAAGCGGATTTGGAGCGCTGAACAATTTACCGAACAAGACTGATGAAGAAGAAAGTTGAATGGGGAGTATTAGGGGTTGCTAACATCGCAACCAAAAAAGTCATTCCGGCCATGCAACGAGGCGAGTGGTCCGAAGTGACGGCGATTGCTTCAAGGGATCTGGACAAAGCCAGGCAAGCCGCCAAGGAATTAGGCATACCCAAAGCCTACGGGTCATACGAGGAACTCTTGGCCGACCCAGATATCGAAGCGATTTACAATCCGCTCCCTAATCATCTGCATGTTCCTTGGTCGATTAAGGCTGCGGAAGCGGGAAAACATGTCCTCTGCGAAAAGCCGATCAGCATGACAGTGGAAGAGGCGTTGTCGCTGCTAAAAGTCCGAGATCGCACCGGAGTGAAGATCGAGGAGGCTTTTATGGTTCGCACCCATCCGCAATGGCGGGGCGCCGTCGAGCAGATTCAGAGCGGCAAAATCGGAAGAGTTCGGTCTATTTCGGGATGCTTCAGCTACAATAACCAGGACCCGAGAAATATTCGCAACATCCGCGAGTACGGAGGCGGTGGAATGATGGATATTGGGTGTTACCTGATTTTTACCTCCCGATTCATTTTCGGAGAAGAACCCACCAAAGTGTTTGGGGTGATTGAAGAGGATCCGGAGTTGCATACCGATGCGTTGTCTTCCGGAGTACTTCATTTTCCTTCCGGGCACTCCGTGTTCACCTGTAGCACCCAGGTAGTGCCTTATCAGAAGGTACAGATCTTCGGGACCGAGGCCCGGATCGAAATAGAGATTCCGTTCAATGCACCGCCGGATCGACCATGCCGTATTTATATCGATGATGGAGCCGATCCCTCCGGCCGGAGCGCCAAGGTGGTGGAATACGAGACTGCTGATCAGTACACGATCCAAGGCGATTTGTTCTCGCAGAGCATACGCGAAGGTAAGGAGCTACCCGTTCCGCTGGAAGGCTCGATTCGAAACATGGCGGTAATCGAGGCAGTTTTCCGCTCGGCTAAATCGGGTAAATGGGAAGAGCCAGTCGTGCCGAGTGGGGAATAGCAAATAGCAGGATATCGACAGGAATTCAGATCGTGGCGAGGCCATGCCCCATGCTCGGAGGTGCGTCGCTTGCGACGCCCGGAAACGACCCGCCGCGTACCGAGGAATCGAGCGCACGATCGTCCACCGCAGAAATTCGAACGTCACGGTTTCTGAAAAGGTCGTGAGAAAGTAATTGTGCATATGCTGATCGACAAATGTGGATCGATCAGGCCTGTAACGCGAAATGGTTGTATGTGCGAAAGAACCCAGTCTGCCACCGTTTGGTCAAAACATCCCGAGGATTTGCCGTTTCAGGCGCAATGAACAATTTTAACTAAAAAGAGCAAACAAAGGCGTCGTGGGCTCGATACCTCGGCGCGATGAGACGTTTTCGGGCGTCGCAAGCGACGCACCCTCCGACGTCAGAGATTGCTCTCGACCTATTGGCGATTGGCTATTGTTCATTTCGCTCTTACCACCCAGCGGTCGAATTCACTCACAATAAGTCCCACCGAGCAAAGCAGGACATACAGATAGTTGGCGCTCGCCACATCATATTTCCCCGCAAAGATCATTCCAATTGCCAGGCTGATCAGTAGAATCCCGGCGATTTTCCAGGCCAAGCGAAGCTGCCAGCCGCTGAACAGCCAGAGGGCCAGCCCGAATTCGAAAAACAAGATCAGAGCGGCGTGAATTTTAACCAAAAATGCCGGCAGCAGCGATTTGTCTAGCAGGGAGGAGTAATACGCAATAATGCCAGGGATACCGAGCGGCGTTTTAACCAGGGCGGCGCACAGAAATAGAGTTCCGATGGAAAGGCGCATCAGGATCGAGATCCAAAGCAGGTTATTCCTGATGGATCCGTTGGTGATCAATCTTTCAGCGGGGGATAAGACATCTTGTTGCATTAGCAACAACATTGTACTTGTAGTTGCGTATGCAACAAAAATCACGGAAGCTGATTCATGTCCACTCCGTCGATTCGCAAACAGGTTGCGGCCTGGCAACAGTTGCTTATCTGCCAATCCCGGATCGTCCGTGCGGTCGAGCGTGAATTCGAATCTCGTGGCCTCGTCTCCTTCAGCTTTTACGATATCCTTCTGCAGTTACGACACGCACCGAAGCGGGAAAAGCGTTTCCGCGAGATCAATGGGGAAGTCGTGTTATCGCGAAGCGCGCTCTCTCGTTGCGTCGATCGCATGGCGGCATCGGGACTGGTCGAAAAGCTGGACTGCCCGGAAGATCCGCGGGGTCTCATTGTGCGAATCACTGATCAAGGGGAGCAAGAGCTGAAGAAAGCGTGGCCAGTCTATCGAAGACTCATAGAGAGTTTATTTGGCCAGCACTTTGCGGCAGACGAACTGGAATTTCTGGCTAACCGCTTCGCGAAATGTAACCAGTCATCTGATCAGTCAAGAAATCTCACGCAAAGACGCAAAGGCGCCAAGGTAGGACAAACAAAGAATCCTGCGTGACTTCTTCATGCCTTGGCGTCTTTGCGTGATATCTCGTGCGCCGCGTCCGGCGCAAACGTATCCATTCGTGGTTAAAGGACCAGGATCAGGGATTCGTAGCCTTCCGCTTGTGTATGCTGATGGTGTTCCCATCCGGATCAAGAACGGCGGCCATATGACACCCCGGAAACTCCATCGGTTCGATGACGAACTGGCTTCCATACTCCTTCAATTCTCGGGTCGCTGCTTCAAAATCTTCCACCTCGAGCGCAACTGAGCCGCCGCTAGCGGACGGTTTGAATTGTTCGGAGCCAGCCCCGATGGCCAGAACGCCTGGACCAATCTCGTATTCCACCCAACCCGTTCCGTCGCCCTCGTAGGCCGTAGCGGCTTTCAGGCCGAGTGTCCCTTCATAAAAAGTGCGCGCCCGTTTCAAATCGGTTACCGGATAAACGCTGAATGCAATTTCGACGACTTTCATTGCTAGTTTCTGGGTGATGGCGTCACAGCCGCCGGGACTTGTTGGCTTTGTCACAGAATCATTGGAGTTGCCCGGGTTGACTGTTCAGAGGAACACACATCTAACGCCAGTCGCTTGTCAAGGTGAGATAATAATCGTCCCGGATTGGCTTTACTGGCCGAGATATCTTGGCAATAACTCAGTTTCAATAAGTTCCAAGTCGTTGAGCCGCACCTCGTAGGCCCGAGCGTCGACTCGGGAGCTCACGATCTGCGCAAGCTGGGTGCCAACGAAATGGAGACCTACACCGTCGTCTGCTGCATATCCGGATGGGAGGGCTCCGTTTACAACAAGGTTATGGTACGCAGGTCTTCGACGCGCTTCGCTATCGTAGTGTGGGCAATTGCTCCCTGGTAGCCAGCCCAGACACTTCATTGGTAAGAGTTCCTGTGCTGCCAGCGAATCGGTCACTCCCGAGTCAAACCAACAAATAGAACCGGCGCTTACCCCGCAGAGAATGGTGCCGTTTTCACCTGCCTCCCGAAGGATCGTATCAATGCTTCGCTTTGCCAAATCAACAACATGTTCAAGGTGTTGCCGCCGCCGATATAGATCACATCCTGTTCGAGAAGGAACTCGCGGATGTCGCGTACCGTGAGCCCGAATAGAGGGAGATGAGACGGCACCGCGTCCAGCTTACCAAACGAAGTATGGAATCGTTCGATGTAATTCTCAGAATCGCCACTCGCGGTTGGAAGAAAACAGACTCTTGGCTTAGTGCGGTTACGCGACAGACTCAACACGTACTGTTCAAGCAGTAAATTTTCTGGTTCCGTGGCGAAACCTCCGCCACCCATCGCTACGATTTGTGGTTCCATCTTGTTCGCTCAACTGACTTACCCATGTTAGAACCAGCAGCATGGCTGCGTATGTAATTCCCGAAATTTCCGCGATACTTGACCCTATTCTAATGGAGAAATATCGAGCGTTAGCGCAGACTACCATAAAAAAATATTTGCAGCCGGTACATCGTTCGAGGCGGCGCGATTGAAAAACTCGAGGGCGAGTCGGCACCCCACACCTTAGTGATCGTTGAATTTCCAACGATGGAGAGGGCGCGCGAATGGTATCGATCGCCTGAATATGCTGAAGCGCTCGCTATCTGTCCCAAGGCATTGAGTAGGAGACTGCTCTTTGTCGAGGGGGTCCAAGTGTGAGCCTGCCGTTGGGCGTGTCCTCCGGGATCGCCGAATCGAGTGTATGGCTAAACCCGGTCAGGCGAGAGATCTCTATCGTCCCTCTCGACGGTTTTGGCACACACCGTTTGGTCGAAAGGTCTCCTTGCCTTTATTTAGTACATTGATTGGCTGGGTGACGTTAATTAGGAGCATCGTGCTACTATTCCTGCCGTCAGAGACAGTAGACCATTCTTAAAGACAATCCGGTACGAACAAAACTATTATATATTTGCCGCGATCGCATCACCTGTTCCTTTGCGCCTTGCGTCTTAGTCTGACACGTGAAGTTAGGTCGACGCGATCGTCAGAATCGGAGCTAATACTGTGAGCAGTGTTGCCGCGATAATGACGGCAATGTAGCTGGTTTGCAACGCAACGAACTTTAATCCGGTCTTGATCCAAGGTCCGCTGTAAAATCGGTGCTGGGCCAAAAGCAAGTACGCTATTAACCACAGGTTAAGGATCGCGGCGATCCAGCGTTCCAGGCCAGGATGCCAGGAATGCAATGATAGACGCAAGATAAGCAACACCGTAGCCCAAAGAAAGACCACGGTTTGAACATGAAAAGAGAACAACAAGTGAGCTAGATACGGTTTTCCCTTTTGCCGGTATAAAACTTGCAAAATCAAGGCAAAACCCGGCACACAAAGAAACAATGTGATCGGAAGGTAATTCCAAAAGTCAGCAATGATCATCCGAGTGGCTGCTTCTTCGCTGCCGTATTTTCTCAGCACACGTTGCTTAAGCCAGGAGTTCTCCCTAGAGTCGAGGTCAAAAGTTGTCGCGAACCTTGGCGTTATCTGTGGTGTGGTTTGACCGATCTCAAGCTGTAATGCTGGATGGGACAATGTACTTTTCGGACCGAATTCCAATGTATCTGCTTGTTCGAAATGGAGTAGTCGCACTGTCAAAAAGAGCAACAAACTGACGCTGAAATAGAGCCGAATCGGATTCAGATGTGGCACGCGTTTCCCTTGAAGGAAACGAAGGGTGAGTTCGCCGGGACGCGCCAGCAGAACCGATATGGTCCTGAATACTTTGGCGTCAAAACTGAAGACTGAATCAAGGAAATCGCGAAAGATTATGCCGAAGGATTGGCCGTAATCAATGTCGTGCTGACCGCAAACGGAACAGTAAGGACCGTGCAAATCTGTTCCGCAGTTCCGGCAACGATTGTTTTTCGGTATCTCAGCGCTCACTCTACCGAAATTAGCTCCTCCTTTTGCGTCTTGGCGCCTTCGCGTGAGACCCCTTCAGTCCTAGTCGCGATTCACGGTCTCCGGCGAAAAAGCCGGCAGACAAACGGCGATATATTCTGCACCGTCCGAGCCGGGAGTGCTGTAACGAACCCACTCTCCTGATCCAACGCAGATCGCCTGGCCCGCTGGTACCTGGTACACGGTGTCATGGGTTGTGACTTGGAGTTGTCCGCGTAGCACAATGGTGAATTCATCGAACGCAGGAGTTTGCCCCGGTTCGGACCAGCCGCTGGGACTGACCATTCGCGCGACGCTGACCGCAGAGGTGCCAGTGTTCACCCGACCAAAAAATTCTTCGATAACCTTGGGTGGATGTCCTTCAGCCTCAATTCGAATAGGTGCAGAAATGATACGAGCCATAGAATGAACAACTGCCGTCCACTAATCACGACCGGGAGCAGCTGTAAAGGGCGCAGTTGTACCGATAAGACCGCACGCAAAGCCGCATTGAATCTCACGCCAAGACGCAAGGCACTAAGGATCAGGCGGAGAGAAATTCTCCTCATCCTCAGGTAGAGATGAAAAAACAGGATCAAGCACTGCTCATCCTTTGCGCCTTTGCGTCTTGGCGTGAGATTCAATGCGCCTTTGCGTGAAATCGGAGGCTAAGCTAGAAGATTGTGATGCGCGCCAGTACCGTCACGATTCCCGTTGCTTTGAGCGAAGTGAGCGAACTGAGCGAACTGCATGCTCTGGAAGTTGGGCCCGATTCGGATCAAGATGTTCCCATTCTCCTGTTTCTGCATGGTATGGGTGAAGCTGGCTCGTCAATCAATGAGCTTGCAAAGGTGTGTATTCATCAGACGCCTCCATTTCAGGGAATCCTCGGGCGTCTTCCCGGGACAGTCGTCATAGCGCCGCAAGCGCCGCCCGTCCCGGACATAGATCATTGGAACTGGCGAGAATACGTGAACGACCTCGCTAACTTCCTCGCCAAGCGGTATGCGAAACGGCGGATCGTGGCAACTGGTTTTAGCCGAGGCGGGCTGGGCGTACTTCAATTGGTTTCCGCCTATCCGGAGTTGGTTCAAGCCTGGGCCGTCGTCGACCCGCAGCCCGCCCGAGATCAGGCAGAGATCAGTGCTATTTTTCGAAGCCCAGCAATCGACGCGAATGGTTGGCTGCGATACGGTATCTACCGCAATCGAAATGATGCCTGGAAGGCATTTAGTTCTCTGCTCTTCGATCGACTTCCGGAAGGAAACCGCGACACGGTCGATCTGCCGCACGTCGAAATGGCGGTAAAGGCGTATCATGGCAATCCGTTATCGGGAGACGGCAACAAAAAGAGTCTCTATGACCACTTAGGCTTGAAGTTCGAGATTGCTCCGATCAGGTAAGTTCAAGCGCCGGCGTTACAGTCGGGCAACACCCAACTCCGTCAGGCGGCTGCTCACGCGCGTCAACTTAAGGAGGCGCGCATGGGCAGCTGCCGGACTGGGAAATGATGCTAAAAGGCACGTCCGTCCCGCAGAGGTCTGAGGTGGTCTGTCAAGTTTTTGGGGTAGAGTTTTTCACCGGGGAAGTGTAAGGGGAGCCACGTTGGAGCAAAGGCGGTGAGGTAGAGCTGAGGGTCGTAAGGTTGGCGGCTTTTCCAGCAACGGAACAGGATGCGGATCCATTTGTAGGCTTTGTTCGGTCACTGGCGCCACCCCGAAGAAAGTCACTGCGTCGAGCGGGCTTTGAAAGCGCTCCCGATCGGTGCCGAAGGCCGCCAGTAAGCGAGGGCCCAGAGT
>JBEEIB010000516.1:0-8200 GCA_041167675.1 Verrucomicrobiota bacterium | reverse complement strand
GAAAACGAGCATGCGCGTTGACCCATGCCACAATGAACGTAAACCGGCCCTTGGCTGTTCCGGAGAATCTCGCGCAGCTCTTTGACCTGAGCGGCATCGAGTTTATCCAAGGGAATCGGCAGGTGATGATATTGAAGACCAAGTTTCTCCGCAAGCGCACGCTCTTCCTCCGGGGTCAACGGAGTGTCTTCCTCAGCCAGGCGGAGGTTAACGACGGTAGTTACTCCATCCTTCTTCAGCTCTTCTAAGTCCGAAGGTCGCGGCTGTTCGCCTACGCTCACTTGCTGCGAAAGCTTTTTGCGCATCGCGTTAGAGGTTCGCTGCTTTCATTTGCTTTGTCTCGGAGGCCATTTTGCTGGCGGGAAAAGTTTAATATACCTATGTCTTGCTACCGACCCACCTCGGAAGCGCTATTGCGCCGTCCACCCACCATCGATGAGAATATCCGTCCCAGTGATGAAACCTGCAGCTTCGGAGCATAAGTAGAGGGCAAGCTGACCAATTTCCTCCACCCGCCCCCAGCGGCCGACCGGGATTTTCGAAAGGAATTGCTGGTTAAGTTCTGGATTTTGAATCAACGTGGTATTCATCTCAGTGGCGAACGGTCCGGGGCTGATGCAATTTACCGTGAAGCCCTCGGCAGCGAGTTCCAGGGCCAGTGCACGCGTTAAGCCGAGCAACGCAGATTTGCTTGCCGAGTAGGCCGAGCGACCTGGAATCGAAACGTGACTCATGATCGATGCCAGATTGATGATGCGTCCGTAGCCTTTACCTTTCATGTGTGGCACAAACGACCGGCACATGAGAAACACGCTGGTCAAATTGGTATCGAGAACATGATGCCACTCTTCTAACGTGAATTCTACCAACTGCTTACGCAGGTTGATACCAGCGTTGTTGATCAAGATGTCGACACCGTCGAAAGCTGCAACCACGTCACGTTCCAGCTTTCGGACCTGATCCTCTTCCGAGACGTCGACCGAGAAGACTTGCGCCTGGCCACCGACGCTCTCGACTGCTTGCTTCGCTAAGTTCAACTGCTCAATGTCGCGCGAAACGAGTGCAACGTTTACACCTACGGAAGCAAGCGACAAGGCCATTGCATTGACTAATCCCTTGCTGGCCCCGGTTATGACTGCGGTCTTACCGCTCAGATTGGATTCGATCATTTGCAGTTTCCAAGGAACGCATCTGAGCGGCCGCTGTCGATCCAGTTTTTCGGTAGCGTCCCGTTAGGTCCACATACCAAGGGCCCTTTTACGCGTTCATCAATCTATTCGTCGACCCTGTCCGGGAAAATTAAGTCGCCATTAGTGGTGCAGCGCGAATCGCGAATTGTTGCAGGATCACGGATCCTGCCTTCGCAGAATCGGTTGCACATATCATCACGCTGCTTGCTCTTCCAGATCGAGGGAGGGATAATCGGTGTAACCGCGCGGACCGGAACCGTAGAACGTGTCGGCAACCGGCTCGTTGAGCGGCGCATTCAAAGCGAAGCGTCGAGGAAGATCCGGATTGGCGATGAAAATTCGACCATAAGCAACCGCGTCGGCTTCACCGTTGGCCAGGATCTGTTCGCCGGTTTCTCTGATAAACGAATCATTAGCAATTACAGGACCGCCAAACGCCTTCTTCAGTTCCGGTTCGAGGCGCGGTTCCTCTAAAGATTCGCGGGCGCAAATAAACGCGATACCACGCTTACCGACTTCACGAGCGACGTATCCGAAAGTCGCCGGTTTGTTGGAGTCGCCCATTGAATGCGTGCCAGCACGAGGGTTGAGGTGCAGACCAACCCGGGCCGCTCCCCATACTGAAACTGCAGCGTCAACAGCTTCGAGCATAAGCCGGGCGCGGTTCTCAATCGATCCACCATATTCATCCGCGCGATGATTGCTCACGTCCTGAAGGAATTGATCCAGCAGGTAACCATTTGCACCGTGAAGCTCGACTCCATCAAAGCCAGCCGCGAGCGCATTTTCGGCTCCTCTCCGGTACTCGGCAATAATACCGGGAATTTCATCGAGCTTGAGAGCGCGAGGAGTCACGAACGGCTTCTCAGGACGAACCATGCTAACGTGTCCATCGGGCGCAATAGCGCTCGGCGCGACGGGAAGAGCTCCATTAAGATATATCGGGTCCGATATACGACCGACGTGCCACAATTGCAGGATGATTCGTCCTCCGGCGTGGTGGACGCCATCGGTCACGCGTTGCCAGCCTGCGACCTGTTCTTTCGACCAGATACCCGGGGTATTCGGATACCCGACGCCCATCGGAGAGATCGAAGTCGCTTCGGAAATAATCAAACCGGCACTGGCGCGTTGCTGGTAATATTCCCGCATTAGATCATTGGGGACTCGGCCTTCGCTGGCTCGGCAACGGGTCAACGGAGCCATAATTACGCGGTTGGGAAGGTCCCAATCACCGATCCGAACTGGGTCTTGCAATGTGATCATACTCTTTATTTCGCTATCAACCGATCGATAAAGTTCGATATTCGTCGAACTAATCCGGCATCCAGTCCCAAGTCAACCAATAGTTCGATCATTGTCTAACTTTCGCGAGATGGTATCTTCAGTGCTCATGAAGGTTTACTCCCACCCTTCGCTCAACCATGTCGAATTAGCGACGGTGATGCAGGCGCTTTCGGATCCGTGTCGGATCGCTATCATTCGAGCGCTCGCGGATGGCCGAGAGCTTGCCTGTAACGAGATTGCGCTCGATGTGTCAAAAGCAACGCGCTCCCATCATTTCGATGTCTTGCGCGAGGCGGGTCTGATCTTCACCAGGACCGAACGAACGAAGTGCATGACCTCGCTACGCCGGCCGGAGTTGGACAAGCGGTTTCCCGGGTTACTGAAGTTGATAGCAAATAGCAGATAGCACGCAGCCGATGAAAAATGGCAGATGACAAATAGCCGGAAACCCATTCGGAAATATTTGTGTTATGGGTGATTGATTCACTCGGAACACGACTAAATCATGTATTTTGCAAAAACGTGTCCATTGGATTGGCTGATTCCTTTCTTCGCTTGGATAGTCGCCACGAACGCGCTCAGCCAAAATGATCCTTCGGCTCCACCTGAGAATAGCGCGACACCCAACAAGAAAGCCGAAGTACACAAAACCCTCACCTACAGCAATGCGGTGATCGGATATTGTAACCGGCTTGCGGATCCTGTTTTCGGCTTAACTGGTTTAATCAATAAGCTCGAATTCACGGACCGGCAGGAAGTCCTATCGCTTGCGTACCGCGAGGATCAAAGTGGAGGTGCGAGGACTTATCTGATACCCGAAACCGAAAGTGAGCGGTTTCGGATTACTCGTTGCGTAATAATTACGGAGTTCAGGCTGATAGTAGTTCTTGAAAAGCTCGATCGGGCCGGGATAAGCGCCGAAGACCCGCAAAGTCCATCGATCTGTTGTCAGGTAACGAATGGGAATGCCGGAGTCATCTTCTAGGATGGAAGCACTGACCTGAAGCAGCATGCTCCGGACGGTGTTAAAAGCGTTTTGATGCATCAGGTAGGAAGCGGCTTTCAAAAATGAATTCGTGGGGCCTAGACGCTCACAAAAACGCAACACCGCGGGATTGCCTTTCAGGAAACCGTCGGAGAGATCCGAGCTGAAGTAATAAAGAGTCTTGTGTGCACCGTTTGTCGGATCGACTAGAACAAACCGCGCGCCTCGCACGGAACCGCGAAAGCCATTGATGATCCCTCCATTTGGCTCAAGCGAAATGTAATCCAGTTTCGCGATGTCCAGGCCAGATCGAGCAATGAATACGAAAATGATCGGTAAAACGCCCTTGAGTTGCGACCGGGAAAAATCGGCCCGCATATCTTTGGTTTCGAAGTAGCTGTAGTTCAAGACCGGATTCAGCGATATTTCGATGTTCTGCAGCGTGCTATCCAGAGATTGGACCGGAACGGTAAGTAAATCGGGAATGGATTCGACTAGCTCCAAACCTTGAAGAACATAAGTCGACGCGTCCGGGAAAAAAGCATTCGCGTAAAGAAAGTCCGGGCCGCCGAAGAGATAGAGGCAGACCCGACTCGACTGGGTAACTGGAGCTAACGCTTCAGCTCGCCAGATTCGGATATTGTTTATTTGCCGCTGATCCAGCGCGGTGAAAGAATTATTCATTGCGCTGGAGTGCGCGATCCACTGGGGATCACGAGTAAGGGCTTCCAACGGCGAACCCTGCGACACCGGCATTCCAGCCAGATACCGCGCCACGTCAGTGGCGCTTGCAGCGGTCCTGGTGGTTTGACCTGAAGCAACATTCGCGGTGAAAACAGCGATCAATGAGATGATCCGAATGCGTGTCCAATAATTCATTACAGTAGAGCAGATAGATGACGGATGACAGATGGCAAGTCGCAAATCGCGAATGAACGGTCGGCATTACTGCAACACTCCATTATCCTATGGGACACATGGGACACATGGGTCGCATCGGTCGCATCGGTCGCATCGGTCGCATAGGACGCATAGGTCGCATGAGACTCATGGGTCACATGGGTCGCATGGGACTCATGCGACTAGTGTAACCCACGTGTCCGGTCGTTTCCTTCGTTCCTCTGTTGAAGCCGGACGCGAGCCATACGTTCGCGGAGCCCGCCCTCTTTGATGAAATCCCGCTCGAGCCGGCGGATCTGCCGATCCAAAAGAAAGTTCGTTTGGTGAATCAAACAGATGGCAATATTCGCGACCACCTCTGCCGGCCGGGTTTCACAAAATTCACGATAGTCCTCATAACTCAGGTTAGCTTTAGTCCCGAGGCGCCTTACAAATCGGGCCTGGCGACTCTCCTTTTCCCAAATTGGAAGAGCCCGTACGCGTAGGAAATCGCAGTAGTCGCTCAGCAATTCTTCGAAACTTGCGCGCGCAACGCCAAATAGCTTGATTTCCGTTTCTTTAGAAGTCCCGGAAGCCTTGCTACCTTCCACAATGTTTTGTTTGCCAGATCGGGCCGCTTGGACCATCTGATCGTTGGTACGATCCAGATTGGCAAGAAAGCGATGACAGAACCGATACGTAAAATCGTAAATAATCTCAGCCTTTTGATAAGAAAGGAGTGCCCGGTAATTGCCGTGCGCTGGTATGAACCCAGGATTACTCTTCATCGTTTATTGATCGCGTGTTAGTAATGGGTCCGATGCAAAGGCGTCCTTCTGCACAAGTCTATATAACATTTCATTCTCATGTTATGTTGTACTAGTAGAGAGCCGGCAGTCAATACGGACTTACATTTTTTGAAAAGGTATTTTCAGCACAACACTCAAGCAGAATACTTCAGGTGACACTGATCTCGAAAAGCAGACGGGGTCTTGCCGGTGAGACGACGAAAAAACCGAATAAAAGAGGGATCTTCAAAACCTACGCCGTAGGCAATTTCCGAAACCGTCAACGAGGTATGGAGCAGCAATCGTTGCGCCTCCAACAGGATCCGTTGTCGAATGAAAGTGCCTGCCGTTCTCCCAGTTTGTTGTTTTACCGCTCCACTTAAGGCTGCCGGATTAACTCGAAGCAGTTCCGCGTACCCAGTGATCGAAGTCACTGCTCTGAAATTCTGTTCCAGTGCCAACAAAAAAGTGCGGAGCAGCTGTGTTTCCGAGCGGCTGCTGGTTTGAGCATTTTGCAGCGGATAGATCCGGCTGATTCGCAATAGAAGGGCCTGAAGCAGCAGGCCCAAGATTTGTTCCGATCCCGCTTTTCGCGCGGCAAACTCACGCTCCATTTCCGCGATCAGTGATCGAGCTTCACCCGCTTGATCCGTCGACACCGTGATGATGGGCGGATTAGCAATGGGATACCAAAACGGATGCTGGAGAAGCGTGTATCCAGACGGTGCGTGCTTCTCGACAAACTCTTGCGTGAAACAAATCATCGGTCCTTGAAGAGCGGCCACTTGTTTCCAGAAATGGACTTGCCCTGGACTGACACAGACGATCGAAGCGGTTTCGATGGCATAAGTCTCGAAATCATTGAAGTGCTCACCCTCGCCTTCGAGCAAATACAATTCGAAATAGTCATGTCGATGGATCGCAAGCCGGTTTGGTCGTTGTGCGATCGATTTTTCAATCGTGCCGACAAAAATACCGGGATCGCGCGCCATACCGTCGGAATAATCAGCGATCGGATAAACAGGGATTTTGCGCGGCCTCATTAACGTCACAGTTAACAAAGCATCTTTTGGGCAAAAGATCACGAAGGCTGGGCGTGTCGCTCCCGACGACAGACTGCCTTCCTCCTTCGCTGAAGTTTCGGCCGGACACGCAGTCGCACTCGGTTCTCGAATACGATGACGATTTGGCTATCGGCTCACGGAATGATCCTGCGGTGTCGGAAGTCGCTGAAAATACTCGAAAACATGGCTTCGGTTTCGACGTGGTCATGGAAACCGAACCGGCGCGCCTTGGAGCCATCGGCGAACATGTCGTAGTCCCACGAGAATACGAAATCGCCAAAGCGCCAGGACGACACGTCTCGGTATGGATTCGGCTCAAGCCCATACTTTGCGATCATGGCGTTCCAAAGCGGTTCCTTATCGGCCATGACAACCGCTAGCGACATGGGCAGCGGAGGCGCGACCTCAAGCTCAAAAAAGTGTGCGATCTTTGGCCACATCTCGCTCCAGCGAAATAGGTCGCCGTTGTTGATGTTGAACGCCTGGTTGGCACATCGCTGTTCGGTCGCCGCCCAGACTGTGGCCCGCGCCAGGAGTCCAGCGTCGGTCATTTCGAGCAGCTTGTCGTAGGCGCCTGGCTTCCCAGGGAAACGCAATGGAAGTCCGAGTTGCTTCGATACCGCGGCGTAGACGGCGATGACCATGGCTAAGTTCATCGGATTGCCAAGCGCGAATCCGCAAACCACGGATGGACGAATTGCCGACCAGGTCCAGGCTTTACCCGGTTGCCGATTCTCAAGAAAAATCTGCTGATCAACATTGAATTCTGGCGGCATATGGTAAGCGTCGGTCTCGCGTGCCGGCGTCTTGAATGGGCCGAGATGGGCGCCATAAACTTTGTAACCCTGCATGAGGCTAATGTGCTGCAAACGGTGAGCTACCGCCTCAATCGCCTCGACTACATTAGTAAGCATGGCGAGATTCGGTGGCACAAGCTCGGCCCAGGTCGGCCGATCCTGGTAGGCGGCATAGAAAATGTGGGTTACATCGGCGAGGTCACTAAATTTCTCTCGGCAGTTGTCTCGATCGAGCAGATCTATCGCAATGTGTCGGATGCGATTGGCTGGTTTTCCACCGCGCCGCGATAGACCGACAATGTTCCAGTCACGGAGCGTAGCCAGATGATCCAGAAGGTTTCGGCCGATAACTCCTTGAGCTCCCACCACCAACGCTACCTTGTTCGGTGTGCTCATCTGAAGAAGTGGTTGCAAGCGGTGAATAGCGCTCGGTCAAGGAATCACCGCTGCTTCACGAAATTCCTTTAGCAACCTTATCATCATAATGTCGCTCGCTTCGACACGATGAAATCCGTGCTGCCTGATTTTTGTTGTATCAGACATTACATCATAGTCGGAACCAAATACTAGATCGCCGAACTTCCATCCCGCCAGTTCTTCGAGTTTATGGGGTTGCAAACGGTGCTTCGCTACAATCGCATCCCAGACTGGGCCTTTGTCCGCCATCCAATTAACCAGCGAGATCGTTTGCGGTTCGGCTATTGGCATATCAAAAAATTCGGCGATTTTGGGCCAGAGCTGTTTCCATCGGAAAAAATCGCCGTTTGTCACATTGAAGATTTCATTCTTCGCCGACGGTGTAACCGCCGCCCACACGCTCGCTTCGGCGTGTAAAGTGGCATCGGTTACCTGCGCGAGCGCCTGGTAGGCCCCAATCTTTCCCGGGAATCGCAGTGGCACACCTAATTCACGGGAAATCGCGGCATAGGTAGCGATGATCAACGGAAGATTCATCGCGCTACCAACGGAGAATCCGCATACGACATCTGGCCGCAGAATGGTGTAGTCCCAGTTCTTCCCGATCTGCTCCTGTTTCAGATGATCTTCCTGCGCATAATAAAAGTTAGGCGGTAGATGTCGGGGATCGGTCTCTTTCGCCGGTGTTTTGAACGGTCCGAGATGAACTCCATAAGCTTTTACTCCTGCGTTCAAAATGATACGCTTCAGATTATGCGCTGCTGGTTGCAGCGGCGCCAGTAGATTGCGCAAC
>JBEEIB010000515.1:0-5202 GCA_041167675.1 Verrucomicrobiota bacterium | reverse complement strand
TTGTTGATCACGCAAGAGGCTAACAAGGCGTCTTTATTATCGCGCGATGCCTTCAGAGCGTTGCGCTGCGCGACCGCGATTTATGTTTGGTGCCGAGCCAGCGGCTTCGGGTTACGCTTTAGTCCGGTAGAACCAGGAGCCTATCGGGATAGGTGCTATTTTGTCGTATAGCCGCTTCAGTCAAGCTCCGACCGCTTCCACTGTTTCCCGCAAAGTCGAAGTTCCAGGGCAAGCTGGAATCAGATCAGAAACCCGGAATCAAGCATGGTGCTTTCACGGCATTCTAACTGCTGGATTCTGAATTCTGCTTTCATTAATCTCGCCCGATGGTCATCGCCGCCGCCGAGGAACGGCATCTACCCGAAATCCTCGAGATTTATAATGAAGTAATCGCCACAACAACGGCGGTCTACAGCGAAGAACCTGTGACCCTCGAGAGCCGGGTGGAATGGTGGAAGGTTCGGACCGCGTTGCATTATCCCGTACTGGTTGCATTAGATGATGGGGTAGTGCTCGGGTTCGCCTCTTTTGGTGATTTTCGGCCCTGGCCCTGTTATCGTCACACGATCGAGCATTCAGTTCATGTCCGAGCCGATGCTCGGAATCGCGGTGTAGGCCGCGCATTGATCAAAGCCCTCTTTCCGCATGCGGTGGCGCTCGGCAAGCACATCATGATCGGAGGGGTCGATGCCGACAATGCGGCGTCGATCCATCTTCATCGAAAGCTCGGCTTCGAACCGGTAGCTCACCTGCGCGAAGTGGGCCGAAAGTTTGACCGCTGGCTCGATCTGGTTTTTCTGCAACGCGCACTCTCTGATGCGGACCGGGACGGCCAGGAAACAATTCGCGATACTGGCGGATCCTGAGGTAAGAATAAGCCATGGAGTCCGCAACGGCTTATCGCTATCGGGTCGTCGACGTTTTCACCGAAAATCCGCTGGAAGGCAATCCGCTGGCAGTTTTTCCGCAGGCTCGCGATCTCGACGCGTCGACGATGCAGCGCATCGCTAAAGAGTTGAATCTGTCGGAGACCGCATTCGTCCTGCCGTCCACCCGCTCCGATTGTAGCGCGCGCGTGCGAATCTTTACGCCGGCGCGTGAGATGCCTTTCGCCGGCCATCCGACGATCGGCGCAAGTTACGTCTTGCTCGACGAAGGAGCCGCTCCGGTAGATAATTTCCTTTTGGAAGAATTGATCGGGCCGATCCCAATTCGAGTAGAACAAGGAGTGAGGCCTTTGATCTGGCTTCGGACTCCGCCAGTTGAGGAGGGAAGAAAGGTCGATCCGAATATTTGCGCGAGGTCACTAGGTTTACCTGCAAGTGATCTCGGAAATATCCCACCGCAAATCCTCAGTGCCGGAAATCCGCACCTCTATATCGCCGTGAAAGATAAGGCAACGGTGGATCGTGCTTGGCTTCGGTCGTTAGAGCCGCTAAAGGCTGAGCCGAACGAGCTGCTCGGCGTTTTCGTGTTTGCTACCACCCCCGAGGGAGTTTATTCGCGGATGTTCGCGCCGGAGCATGGCGTTGTTGAGGATCCGGCCACCGGGAGCGCGACCGGTCCGTTAGCTGCCTATCTCATGAAGCACGGGCTGGTTTCCGGTAATTCCGGAACTCGTTTCGTAAGCGAGCAAGGTACAAAAATGGGCCGGCGCAGCGTTCTGCACGTACAGATTAGTGGCGAGAGTATCGAGGTTGGTGGCTATGTGACCCCACTGGTTGAGGCAACAATGCGTTTCTAAAAGCATTTTGCTTAGGTCAGCGATAATTTCGTCCACTTAAAAATATTGATCAGAGAGACGCTGCCAGGCTCTTCTACTGCGGTTCTGTTTGTATGGAGAAAAGTTTGCAAGGGCAGGTGGCAATCGTCACCGGCGTGAGCCGATCCCAAGGGATTGGCGCCTCTATTAGCCGGAAACTCGCTCTGTTGGGTTCGCATTTGTTTCTTAGCGGATGGCCAGAATATGATTGGCCTTCAGATTCCGAACTGGAACGACTTTTGAGAGACTTGCGAGACCTCGGCTCCGAAGTGGAATGGATGCCTCTTGACCTAAGCCTCTCGGAATCGCCCATTACCTTGCTAGAGGCAGTGTCGAGCCGGTTTGATAGAGCTCACATCATGATCAACAATGCCTGCTTCTGGCGGGCTGATTCCATCGCGACATTAGACGCGGCGTCGCTGGATCGTCACTACGCGGTGAACGCGCGCGCGCCCATATTATTGAGCGTAGAATTCGTCCGGCGCTTCGCCGAAAAGGGTGCCCGCCGGATCATTTCGATGACCTCTGGGCAGATGCTAGGGCCCATGCCTGGTTCGATTGCTTACGCCGCGTCGAAGGCAGCGCTGGACGCCTTTACCATCACTTTTGCGGACGAGGTGGGGAGATACGGAGTTACGGTAAATGCGGTAGACCCAGGGCCGACCGATACCGGCTGGATGACTGAAGAAAAAAAGCAGGAGCTGCTTCCGCGACATTCGCTTGGACGGTTGGGCAAACCGGAAGACGCGGCACGGTTGGTCGCTTTTTTGGCCAGCTCCGAGGCCGACTGGATTACCGGTCAGACCATTCGGTCCAGGGGCGGATTCTGCTAAGGCGTTTTTCCGGTTACCGGTTTTCCCGTTGGCCGTTCCGCTTTCGGCGAAGCTTCCAGCTTCTGGTTCTAGAATTAGCTTGCCTGCTCTTTCTGAGCCTTATCCTTTACCGAGATGGCTTGCTTACCTTTTCGAGTCTTCAAATAGTTCAGCTTTGCCCGGCGCACGCTACCAGTCCGCTCTACTTCAATCTTGGCTATGCGAGGTGAGTGCAAGGGAAACACTCGCTCCACTCCTTCTCCGTACGAGATTCGCCGAACCGTGAAGGCAGCGTTCAGCCCCACGCCGCGACGAGCAATAACGATACCGCTAAAAAGCTGAATTCGTTCCTTATCGCCTTCCACAACTCGAGTATGCACCTTCACCGTATCGCCCACTCGAAAAGGGGTGACGTCACTCTTAAACTGCTCTCTCTCTATCTTTTCAATGATGTGCATA
Organism: Verrucomicrobiota bacterium; assembly: GCA_041167675.1. Classification (GTDB taxonomy): domain Bacteria; phylum Verrucomicrobiota; class Verrucomicrobiia; order Chthoniobacterales; family JAFAMB01; genus DASTDH01. The sequence continues at coordinate 2,169 of JBEEIB010000515.1, read as the reverse complement.
GAATTTACCTCCGGGAAAAGGTGGACGGATTAGATAGCTTTACCCAGAATTTTTGCAACCGAAATGATGAATCCGGAACCGGGAGCCAGAATCAACCAACCTGCAACCTGACTTGTAACCCGCAAGTTATAGCCCAGCTCAGTAGTATCCCTCATGTGACCGCGCTGCCGGCGAAGCGTAACGTCGCTGAGATGGCGCAGCACTGGGAGAACTGGGCATGTACGGGTCAATGTTCCGGATTTGCGGGACATGATTGATCCGGTGTCTCGCTTGGGAGCCCGCAGATGGGCCAGTGTCCTTCCACTGGGAAGCGGTCACTCCGGCAACCACAGCCAGCGAGATTGCCGCAACGGCGAGCCTGACAAGAACCATTTTGAGCCGGCCAGGGAAAACTTCTTCGGTCTGGAACGGTGCATTTTCCGGCACGTTGAGCCCAGCCGGGGTGAGGGGATGCCCTCGTCGAAAAAAGCTTCCTTGTCCGGGAGCAACTGGTGGGACCGTTTGTACCACTAGTACTGGTTCTCCGGACGGCGCGCGTGCCGCCCAGGCCAAGCAGATGATCCAACCGACGATCGTCCAGCCAAACAAGAAGTTCAGCGCTAGTATAAACCAGCGATTTTGTTGTCGCCGGAAAAAGGCAACCAGAGCTGGCGCAAAATAAATCGCCGTGAGCGAGCCGGCAATAAGCCACGAATTATCGGATACCGGAAGAGAGTTAGCGCTGGTCACCGAAAGCGAAAAATAAGCAAGCATAGTTGGGCGCTTCAGGTTTGGACCGCTAAACTACCTTGAGGAATCCAATCGGGAAAGGCGCGATTTCGTTGGGGCTGGCTGGATTTTGAGCATCACGCTGGAGAAAAATATCGGTGATTTTAATTCCGTTCACGATTCGGATTGATAGGATCCGCCGGTGGCAAAAATCCTTGGGACTGGGGAGAGTCGGGTGCCGGCGCGCCTTATTTTTCTAATCGTAGCCGGGCTGATTGTCATTCTGCTATCGCTGATCGTCGCTTGGTGGGGGGGCGTATGGCTGGTTAACCAGTACGCTCAAACCAAAATAGCCCAAGTAATCAGATCGCTGAATGTTGAAAAAAATGTTCGCTACAAGGACGCAAGCTACAACGTGTTTACCGGAGTCACGGTTCTACACGATGTGGAAATCAAACTGAGCGAATCTGCTTCTCCGGTGAAGGTCGCCGAACTTCGGATTGACCAATTTCGGGAGGAGAATGGCACTCCGATGGAAGTGAACTTTACGGCGGAAGACTTTTTGGTAACGCCGTCGAGCGTGCCGAACCCGCAAACAAAATTGGCGATGGTAATCATCGGTTTAAACGCGGTAAAGGGTACCATTCACTGCGACATCGCTATCAATTCGAGCGATCGCACACTCAAGGTTCGCCGTTACGCGATGCATTTCGAAGATTTAATCGATGGTGCAGTCCAACTCGAGTACGATGAGGTGAACGTCGACAATTGGAAGAGTATTGCTCAGGGCAGCGGATTGTCAGTAGGTGTAAATCCACAAATCTTAGAGCAGCTCATGGCCAATGCCCGGTTCGTTTCCTTGGACTGCGAACTGGTAGACCTTGGACTTACCGATCGAATCATTGATTGGGGTTCAAGAATTACTGGCTCAACCAAAGAACAATTTCGAATTACTGCCCAGCAGCAATTGAAGAGCCGGATGCCGGATGATCTCGCTGCTTATCGCGGGCCGCTTGCTCAAATCTTTCAGCAGCGCAGCCGGATTAAATTTTCGATGCATCCGGATAAACCGATCGGCCTGAGTGACCCCGTATTCAGTGATCCGAAAGGGCTCCAGCAGCGGCTCGGAATAAAATTGGAAGTGACACCGGTAGGGAAATAGGTGGGACGGGTATCCGAATGCGGAACGCGGAACGCGGAATGCGGAATACAGGAGCCAGGAGCCATCGGTGGCGACGACTGTGTTTGTCCCAAAGGGGCAGAAGGAGTGCGCCTGAGAGTTCGCACCAACAGTGGGGTGAAAGTCCTCATCGGACAGAAGCACTGGTCTGTCCGTAGCGGAAGGCAACTGGGTCGTCGAGAGACGGGGTGGAGAGCAGCCGAAAGCGAAAGAGCAGTCCATAAACAAAACACTGCTGAACTCGATTCGGCCTGATGCATTGGCGAGCCTGCTTCTTAAAG
>JBEEIB010000514.1:0-6914 GCA_041167675.1 Verrucomicrobiota bacterium | reverse complement strand
TCCTCGACAAAATCGCCGGTCGTCAGCGGGGTAACGGTTAGTTTGATCCGGTTTGCCCAATTCCCCGCACTGGTTGCTGTCACCACTAAAGCGGGCTCATACTTCGACAGTATAGCGCCTTCGGAGTATTTGTATGAGAGTTTGCGGGCGAGCCTGATCCTATTGTTCTCCCGTTCAACAACCATCAAGTGCTCGGTCGCTCCTTCATCACGAACCTCGATGAGGTCGCCCGCCGAAATCTCACCTCGGCGACTGGGGCTTGACCCGAGGATCGTGAGCTCCGAATCGCCGGCGGTCGCTGGGGCGGCGAACGCATCCCCTGATTCATTTACTGGCGCGCTCGGAAGGGCGAAAAAAGCGGTGCGTGGCCGAAGAAAACTCTTTTCTGGCATAAGCGCCGCCACGCGCACCACGTAGCAGGTGGTGCCTCCGTTGTCGAAAAAAGCTCGGACCGTGTATGCCAGATAGCTGTATGGCATGAATCCTCCGAAAGTCGTGAGAAACTGCTGCCAACTCGTGAGACGAACCGCAGTTGCTCTCAATTCGTCCGCCGTAGCCCCCGGACGCGGCAACGGCCCGCGTTCGGCGAATCCGACAAACCCGGCCACATCGGTCCGTACCAGGCGAATGTCGTCGTTCTCGGCCGGTTGCGGCTGCCGGTAAACGCCAGGTGTCAGGTATACAGATCGGTAGACAGGCATCTATCAGAGCCTCTGATCGACTCTCTAAACCGATTCTAAGACCAGCCCTTCGTGCGCGATCTCCATCGATTCGATTGCGACCTCGCTTGTCTTCCCGTTAAGCGCCGGACCTTCCCACTTGCTCGGCCAACCTTCCCGAAATTTCCAGCGAAGCGCCGGTTGTCGGGCCTCGTCGAGCAGGACAATCGATCCACTCGTCCGCGAAGTTTTGCCCTCAATGACCTTCTGCCTCCATTTCCACAAAGATTGATCCTTGGTCCAGCCTCGCTTGAGTACGATGTTGTTGTACTTCATTAGTCCCGGGAGCTTGCGCGTCGTTGCTTGGCCGTCAGCATTCTCGTTACCCTCACGGTATTCGATGATATTGGAGTCGGTAGTTAGGCCGCTGGCCTCGCTGAAGCCGCCCTTCACGACACCATCAATCTCAATCAAAAAATTGAATTGCCCATAAGGATCATTTCGTTTTCCATCTGGCATAAGCTATTTCCTTTTTTGTTAGATTTTTAACCTTCCGTGACGTCGGAACCGCCGGTGTACTGGCCGATCCGGAAGATCACAAACTCGGCCGGCTTCACCGGTGCGATGCCGATCAACATGATGAACCGTCCGTTGTCGAGATCGGCCTGGGTCATCGTGGTCCGATCACAACGGACGAAAAATGCCTGCTCTTTCGTTGCTCCCTGGAGCATTCCGTCCTTCCACAACCCTGTCAGAAAATCACCCACGCTTCTCCGGGCCCGCGCCCAGAGCGCTTCGTCATTTGGTTCGAAGACGACCCATTGCGTGCCTCGATCGATTGATTTTTCGACGAAGATAAACAGCCTCCGGACGTTGATGTACTTCCAATCTGGATCAGGGCTTGTGGTACGTCCGCCCCAGACGAGATTGCCTTGTCCTTTAAAATAGCGCAGGCAGTTAACGCCCTTCGGATTGAGGATTGCTTGTTCCTGGTTATTTGTCTGGAGTTGAAGCTGGCTAACCCCCCGGATAACCTCATTTGCAGGATCTTTATGCACTCCCCGGTTGGTATCACTTCGCGCATAAATTCCGGCGATATGACCCCCCGGCGGGATCAGAACAGGAACTCCACTAATTGGATTGGTAGTCCACACCCAGGGGAAATAAAAGGCAGCGTATCCCCGAGGCGAGTTAATCGAGGGGTCATTCGTTTCCGGGTCCCGTGCGGTCTGTGGCGCTTGCAGAATGGCGAACCGATATTTAAGAGTCTCGCATTGGTCGACGAGTGCGCTGGATATAGTCGTGTCGTCCTTACCAAAGTAAAACTCGTCCGGGCAACATAGAATGGAGATCTCATCGACATCTCCGAGAGCTAATAGCGCAACCTTGTTATCCGGCTCGGAAAACTCTCCCGTGAAGTCCTTTAGCTGGATCGGAATATCTGTTCCGCCTTGCAGTGGGGTCGCACTCGCCACTGGAGGGGATGCCGGCGGCGATGCTGGAAACGATTCGATAATTGGTACGCCGGGCGCCTGTTGCTGTATCGTAATGAGGTTGGACACCTCATTCACTTGACTTTCATAGAATGTGCTGCTCGCCGGAATCGCCGAGAGATCGTCAAAGCTTTCGACGAGAGTGGGTGGAGATTGGCCCATCTGTCTGGCGTCGGTAAGGTCCGGGACGGGACTTGGCAAGCCATCGGCCCAATACGCCACAAGCAGCCTGAAAAGATTCGAGTTCTTCTGCACGCCGGTCGTGACGGTTTGCACCGCGATTTTGTTCCCCCATGAACCTGGTCCAACTGCCTGAACCCTCATTCTGGGAGGGTTTTCCTCGCTGGCCAGCCAGGCTATTTTTGCTTCGGTCGATGCAACGCGCGCGACGAAGCAGCGTTCTCCTCCATTTTGGAAAAATCCTTCGACCGCGTAGGCTAGATAGCGATCCACTAATCCCTCTTTCACATATCTCCCAAAGGTGCGTGTGAAATCACTGAAGCTGGTGATCAGCATCGGTCGCAATGGACCCCGCTCTGCGATTCCCAAGAAGCCCACCGTGCTGGTTGAAACCCCTTCGATCGGCTTATTTCCGGTGTCCACTTCTTCAACGTAAACGCCGGGATATAGGTACTCTGGCATGTTTATTTCCTTTCCTGGCTAGGGTGCCATTACGATATTTGTCGCCACCGTCATCCCGCGGTGAGCATCAATTTTCTGTTGCACGGTTGGATGGAGTGCGTGCGTTGCTTGTAAAGTGATCGTTTCGCCGATGCCGCTCAGTTGGTTGAGGAAGAGCACGAACCCGCCGTCATCACCGGTCGGATATGACAGATCGTCGCCTACCTTTTGCACTTTCGCTCCGGTGAGAGGCGCTCCGTTTGCGAACACGGTCCCGCGAACAAGCGTCGAACCGGCCGGGAAGGGATACGCGGTGCTCGGTTGTAGTGTGGCGGCTCGGCGCTCGGCACGATAAGCCTCCGGTTGCGTTGGATCGGTGAGCGGCTTAGTACTGTCGGCCAAATTGATATCGGGGAATGCCGGCCATATTGGCTTCTGCGCCGTGACCATAACCGGGATATCGATGACATTGACTGGTATATCAGCGGGGAGGTAATACGGCGGCGTTTGGTCGGGCGATGCGTCGTTACTACGAACTTGCAGGATATACGCTCCGGGCGATAACCCGAAAAAAAGGAATGTTGTTTCCGGAGTCTTACGGAAGGTCTCTCGTGGCGTCTTTTGGCCGGCCGTAGGTGGACTGCTGGGCGCTTCATGAAGGGGACTGGCGAACATCTCATTCACGAGCGAGACAGAAATGTTGCCAATCAATTCGGGCGCGCCAGTGAATCCATCGTAGAGCAACACTGCAAGGCTCAGTTGTAACTCAGAAACATCTGGTTGTGTGCTCGTCGACGCCATATCCTAGATCTGTCGTTGACTGAATTGGTCGCGTCTGGTTACGACCGGCTGGACGAACTGTTCGCGGCGTGAATCCACCATGACGACCCGCACCAGGTAGACTAACGAAAGTCGATAGCTCATCTCCATGGCTTGCCAGACACGAGTTGTTTCTTCCAGGGCGACTGGATTGAGAATTAGTCGGACCTCCTCACCTGATGCTGCCAGCGAGCCGGTTAGATCGGTCCCCTGCAGGATCGCCCGATCGTAAAAAACCTGCATTACTTTCCCCAGAATGATCTGTTGGTCGGTAACCGTTCCTACCAGTGGAGTGACGAGATAATGTAAGTCGAGAGTCAGTGGAGGCTTCCGCAGTTGGGTGCCGTTGCCCTGGACCGGAAACTGATTCTTAGTACTCGCGTTCTCGGTGATCCGATAGAGGTAAATTGAAAGTTTGACCGAATCGTTGTTCTGGAGATCGAACGGCGAATCCAGAGAAATCCGGTTCTCGTTATCAATCAGGCTGTTTATCTGTGGGTCGATTTGGATTTCTTCCCACAGAATGCTAACTAACGATTCACCAGCCTCTGCCAGTACTGTGTAATCGCCCATGTGAGTAAGGAATTTTGGACACTATGTTTTTGTGCCCCTGCTGCCGCCTGGCCCTGGGAATATACCTCCGTCTGATTTGGGCAGGCTCCGCACAACGACGTTAACGTCGTTTTCTTCCTGAAAAGTCTTTGCAGCAGTCGGTCAGCTATGCTGCCTCTGCTTCAATCCATCTTCTTTCGATCAGGACCCTTGCCTGCAACAGAGTTTCCAGGAAAATCGTTACGCGCTTTCGATCATCCAGCTCTCGTTCGACTCTACCCATCATTCCTTCGAACGGACCGGTTTGAATGGTTACTCGGGTTCCTGGCGCCAAACCTTGCGGACGGATTCTGATAAAGCCGTCTTCTTGAACGCGATCCTGAATTTCCCGAACAACATTGTCGGGTACGGGGATTGGAATTCTCCCGGAACTCACCACGTGCAAAACACCGCGCGCGTATTTGACTGATTCGAAAGAGTTTTCAGGACAAAACCTGGCAAAGAAATAGCCAGAAAATAGGGGCTTGGCCGCCATCCGCGCGGCGCCGCCGACCAGCCGTTCGACCTTGACCATGGGCAACGTTGTTTCGACGCCAAGTGCATTGACGTTGGTCACAGCAAAGTTCTCCCGTCGCGGTTTGGCGCGAAGCGCAAACCAATTGATTCCTCCCCAGACATCGCTCCACTTCACTATCGGACCGGAAGAATTCATCGCCGCATTTCTTTGATGTGTTTCATGGGCACGACGACAGGCTGTGAGAGCCCCTCGACTTCGACGACGGCAAATGCTTCCTCCGGGCTGTCGGCGTTGGACACGTCGATAATTTTCCCTTGGAGTAATTCTTTACCATGGAGTTCCATGAGGATCTGCACGGGCTCGGGCACATAAACGTCGTTAATTCGAAATTGGACCCAAGGGTTTGGCACATTGTTTGGCTCATCCCGAGCTGGTTTGCGGCTTCGATCGGGTGCCGCCCATAGAGCTTTGCGCGTGCCAGGATGCAGGGGAAAGCGCGCGTTGTCTCTGAACCGAGAGAGAAAAATCGGATCGTCGATTCTCTTTTGTCACCGATTGCTCCGGCGCTCGGCTGCGCGACGGAAAGACCGTTCCGTATCTCTGCCAAATCTTCCGGAAAATGTTTTCCGCTTAGGATTTCAGGCGATACTTATGCACCTTATTATAAACGCTCCGCGGCGTGATCCCAAGTAACCGTGCGATCTCTGATTGGTTCCCGTGGGTGCGCTTCATCGCGGCTTCCAGCCCCTGTCGCTCGCAATCTTCCAGAGAGCGCCTGAGATTCCAGCCGTTCGCCTCCAGCACTTGGACGAACGAGCTAGTGAGAGTATCCGCATTGAACAGATCCGCAGTTTCGGCCTTCCGAACCACCGGATCACGCTCCGGTGCCAAGAATTGCCGCAAAATTTCAACCGACAAATCACTAAGGCTCAGGGGCGAATCTGTCGCTTTGCGGACCAATGCCTGGCGCACCAGATTCTCGAGTTGACGCACATTGCCCGGCAACTCGATCTGTCGCAGCGCCTCTAGAAAATCTGCGTCAGCCGTATCCGTAGCTGGGGCTGTAAGGGAACGATATTTCTGCAGGAAATGCTCCACCAACGGCGCGAGATCTTCCGAACGCTCACGCAACGGAGGCACCTGAATTGCCAGGACGTTGAGCCGGTGAAACAGGTCAGCGCGAAATTTGTTCTGCTGCATCATCTGGTCCAGGTCGCGGTTGGTTGCGGCGACTACGCGCACGCTTATGTCCACCTCGCGGTCTTCGCCGACGCCAAGGACTCGATTCTCCTGTAGAACGCGCAGCAATCGGTTCTGCAGGGCGACGTCCAGTTCTGCAACTTCGTCGAGAAACAATACGCCTCCTTCCGCGGAACGAATAAGGCCTTTGCGTTCCCGTTCCGCGCCGGTAAAGGCGCCACGGCGATGACCAAAAAATTCGCTCTCCGCCAGAGTTGTGCTAATTGCCCCGCAGTTCACCGGGACGAAAGGTCCCTGACTCCGCTTCGGGTCCAAACTATGCACGGCCCGAGCGAGAGCCTCCTTACCCGTGCCAGTCTCGCCAGCGATGAGTACGGGCAGATCGCTTAATGCGCTGAACCGGATGACAGCGCGGAAAACCGTCATCATTCCAGCGCTCTCCCCGATCATTCCCAAGCCATGCATGATTGTTCTAATTTTATGCTCGTCGCTCCGTTTCTGCGTTTCGACGCGGTCGATCCGCTCGATCGTCTCGCGCAGCTCATGCGGGAATTCTGTCCTCGAGCTGTCGAACAACTGGATCGCTCCTGCCAGAAGTGGCAGGCATTTCGTCTTGATCGGCCAGGATCCGGCGCCGTCCTCATACGCAATTACCCGGAAGCCTTTCGCCTTCAAGTCGCGGATGACCTGCATTCCGGCTCCGCCAGCCATGGCACCCGTACTCGCCACGGCAACAAAGCATTTCGCTGAAAACTCGATGTGACAACAATCGGAACAATCTTCAATGAAGGCCGGGTGCATCCCGGCGCTATCGATGATCTTGCTGATTTCCTGCAGTCGGTCGCGGTGTTCGTCCCACAATAGTACAATACGCTCGGATTCTGACGCCGAGCCAAACTCGCGGAATCGGTCGCTTTCTGAATCTGGGTCTTTCACGAAGCATCCTCACGTTCTTGGAGAGCAACGAGGCTCAAAGTTAGACTGAAAGTGCCGTGAATCTAGGAAGCTCGCAGGAAGAATACCGAAAATAGTGTCGGACTCAAATTCAGCGGA
>JBEEIB010000513.1:0-14530 GCA_041167675.1 Verrucomicrobiota bacterium | reverse complement strand
AGCGGACAAGTTCGCTTTGGCGGTCGAGCTCTGGGACGAGTTATCTTCCAATCCCGACGCAATTCCTGTCACCGAGGAGCAATTGAACGAACTCGATAGGCATTTTGAAGAATACCGTCACGATCCGGATAAAGTCGTCACCTGGGAACAGGTTAAGGCAAGGATCCTTTCCGGTCGGCGTTAGATGGAGGTCGTCTTTCTTCTCTCTGCAGAACGAGACCTTCAAGGGGCGTACAACTGGGTTGAAGAGCACTGACAAGGGAGAAGAACAGTTCTTCCTTCAGGATGTAGAATTGAGCCTTGAGTATCTTAGAGAGTTTCCTCTTATCGGGGCCGGTATCGCCGTCTGCTGATACCGAGATACCGTTTCGGTATCTTCTACGTTGCCGAGTCAAACAGGATTATCATTCATGCAATCCTTGATCTGCGCCAAGATCCCGAGAAGTTTCGAGAGCGCTTTTCCGAATAAAGAATATTCCACATTGATCTGCCTTCTGGCTGGCTTCATGCGTTTGGAACTCAATTCTCTTTTCAATTAAATCGCAGACTGGCGGGCGGATATGGCACCGCGACTAGCGGGGCGGAGAGGGAAGAGTGGAGGTTGCCGCCTGAACTTCTTTGGTCAGACGCTGTTTTATATTAGAAGGCGTTGGATGATCCTATCAGCCCGATCGCTGCGATCAAGTCGCCGAGCCCATCCCATATCGCCAGCTCAAGCTGAAGATCGGGATAGGCTCACCAAAAATGCCTATACGGGGCATTAACACCAGGCGGGCGTCAAGATCATCTGGAAATACTCTATCGCAGAGCGATATAATGTAAATGGTGAGCGTCCTAATTCTCGTCATTGGTTCCAACGATGCTCAATGTTTGCCGAACCAGGCGAGAAATCCGCGGCTGGTATCTAACTTTCCGGTGCGAAGCTGAATCGCTGGTCGCATGACCGGTTGACCCAGAAATTTACGCTCTCAATTGACAATCGAAGTAGCATGATCTACCATTTGAGCACTACTTGCTCAAGTGGTAGATTGTGGCCCGACCATCCTCCCTAATGTTGAAGGTGTGCCAGTACTACTATTCCAAGGACCCGTTGACGATGTCCCAAATTGGCGATCGTCTGGGCATTTCCCGGCATCGGGTGGGGCGCCTATTGCGGGAGGCTATCGAAACAGGCGTTGTAAAGATTGAAATTCAATCTCCCTTCAGCAAGGGTATGGAAATCGAGCAGGCCCTGGAGAACGCGTTTGGCCTGAAGGCCTCGCTGGTGGTCGAGGTCAACCCAGACCTGCCGCCCGAAGACATCAAACTCACGACTTGCAAAGCGGGCGCTGAGTTCCTCCGGGAACTGATAAAGGCGCATCACACAATTGGGGTCGGTTGGGGCACTACTACGTTCGAGCTTATTAATCAGCTCGAGCCCTTGGAAATGAGGGACGCTACGGTCGTTCAGATTACGGGTGGCAATAAGCGGCTCTCGGTCCAGTTCGATTGTCACGAGGTTACGCGTCGCCTCGCACAGAAACTGGGCGTCGACCCGATGCTCCTACATGCTCCTGGCGTCGTCGACAAGAAGGAGACACGCGAACTACTCATGCGGGAGAGCGCGATCGCCGAGACCTTCAGACACTTCGATAAACTCGACATCGTCATTGTAGGCGTCGGCGCCATCCTGCCGCAGGTCAACTCGACGCTCGTAGGTAGCGGCTACGTGTCCGGCGCCGAACTAAAGTCCCTGAAACGAGCTGGCGCTGTGGGCGACGTTTTCTCGTACTTCATCAACGATAAGGGTGAAATCGTCCGGACGGAGATTTACGATCGCTCAATAACTATTGGCATCAGGCACATTCGCAAGGTTCCCACCACGGTGGGCATAGCCACAGGAGCGGAAAAATCCCGAGCCGTTGCGGCCGCGATACGCGGCGGCTTTGTCAACACGCTGATCGTTGACAGCCTCCTCGCGCAAGCATTGCTGGCACACTACGCTCCTCACCCGGCGCCGGGTCGCGTTGGGGAGCAGGGGAATACCGCAGCGAAGGTTCGCTGTAGCGGTGCGGTCGATACGAGCTAGTGAAACTGCTGCCTAGGGCTGCGGGTCTGAAAGTTACTTCGTTCACTAAAAGGAGCCAAAAATGAATGCGAAACAATGCAATTATGCGGCCGGGTCCACTGGCCAGGTCAACAGCAACCCTGGAAGCGAAGTCGAGCAACTGGAAACGGACGGCGAGTCGCGGCGCAGCTTCCTCACCAAAATGATCGTCGCGGGCGCCGCCACCGCCGCCACAGGCTTCCCGTACATCTCCGCGCGCGCCGCCGAGAACCCAGCCATTAAGTTCGGACTGCTTGAGGACAGATCAGGAAACTTCTCGATCTTCGGCATTAACAAGTGGCACGGCACTCAGCTCGCGATCAAAGAGATCAACGAGGGCTGGACGCTTGAGGGCGGCGTGCAAGGACCGGGCGGTCCGGGTGTGTTTGCCAAGGTTGCGGCGAAGCCACCTACGGAGAACATCAAGGAAACAGTTAATCGAGGCGGCGACGAAACAGAAGAGGATACGGTCTGGAACGAGGAGGATGAGTACCTCGTCAAGTCGGGCGAAAACGGCGTCTTGGGGCGCCAGATCGAGCTCGTTGCGCCCGATCCGCAATCGGACAACACCCAGTTCCAGGCGCTCTCGCGAAGGCTCATTCTAGACGAAAAGGTTGACGTGCTCATGGCCGGTTTCGCCAGCGCCGAGCGCGAGGCGATTCGCCCGATCATGGACCAGAATAAGATGCTTTATTTCTACAACAATCAGTATGAGGGCGGGGTGGCCGACAAATACACGTTCTGCACCGGTGCGATCCCGGAGCAGCAGATCGTGCCGGTGATGCAGTATATGATCAAGAACTTTGGACCGAAGATTTACACCCTCGCCGCCGACTACAACTTCGGCCAACTGAGTGCGGCATGGACCCGCGCCATGGCACCCATACTGAACGCGGAGGTAATCAAGGAGGAGTTTGTCCCGTTGAGCGTCTCCCAGTTTGCCTCAAGCATCGCACGCATACAGGAAGCCAAGCCAGATTGGCTCATGATGTATATCACGGGGCAAAACCACTCGAATTACTATCCTCAGGCTGTTGCCGCGGGGGTCAAGATCCCAATGGGATCGAGCATCAACATCGCGCAAGGCTACGAGCATCGACGCTTCGACCCTCCAGCGCTGGCGCGGTTCCATGTCACGGCGAGCTACATGGAAGAGATTCCGACTCCGCGCAACCGAAAGTTCGTCGAGCGATGGCGGAAGATGTTTCCCGATGAGCCGTATATGGCCATGGAAGGACACAGCGCCTATGTGGCGACCCACTTATACGCGAAGGCAGTGCGGCTAGCCAAAACGACTGACAAGGAGACGGTGATTAAGGCGCTTGAGTCGGGCATCGGCGTGGAAGCTCCGTCGGGCTGGGTCTTTATGGATCCTGCCACGCATCACTTGAGTCAGTACATTCGCCTCGCGAGCTGCGATGAAAAACACGACATAACTTTTGTGACCGAGTGGCCCTATATTGAACCGTGGTGGACGCGCCGGCTGGGAGTGAACCTAGTGCGTCATCCGGAGTCTAAGCAATACATCCCGGACGAGGATCCATTCTTCAAAATGTTCAAGAAGAAAGGGAACGCGTGACCATACTTGGCCCCGGAGAAAGGCTCTCTCGTGCCGCTCGTAGCTAGCTTGGCGGTTCGGTCCGCAGCCTAGCCATGGCGGGTCGTGCTTGGCCTTCGTATTTGAATTTCGGTGTATCGCCTTCAGTGTTTCGCAGAGAGTCCGTTCATGAGCTTAGGCTACGTCGTAAGCTTGCTTTACCAATATGTTGACACCCTTGCGTTCCTGCTGCTCGCAGCCTTGGGCCTGATGATAATCCTCGGTGTGGTCAACGTCATTAACCTCGCGCACGGTGAGCTGATCATGATGGGGGCATATATCGCCACCCTTTCGTATAACCGCGCTCATCTTCCACTCCCTTTATGCATGGTGCTCAGCAGTATCGGCGTGGGGTTATTTGGGATGCTGTTGGAGCGGTTTGTCATCCGGCGGTTCTACGACGACAAGCTCGGAGCGCTCGTCGCCACATGGGGGGTAAGCCTGATCCTGAGCCAAGGTACGCTACTTGTCTTTGGCCCTTCTATGCAATCGGTGCCGTTGCCCGCGTGGACTTTCTCCTATGGTGACTATTCGTTTGGCGGCTACCGGTTAGTTCTATTTGTGATAGCTATCGTGGCGGTGCTTATCGCATGGTGGGTCTTCTATTACACTCGGCTTGGTGTGCGCACACGGGCGACCATGCAAAACGCCGATATGGCGCGCGCCCTAGGAGTGGACACGCGGCACATTTACTTGCTTACGTTCGGAGCCGGTTCCGCTCTGGCGGGGCTTACCGGGGCGCTTTATGCTCCGACCACTACGATCGTCCCGCTGATGGGCAGCCAGTTCGTTGACGTGGCGTTCATCACAGTGGTTATCGGAGGCGGCAGCAATCCAATCGTTGGAGCGCTGACGAGTGCGGCGTTGTTGTCGTTGATTGCTACCCCTTTGTCCAGCACGCTCGGCACATTCAGCGGACGCATCGGGCTGCTCATCACAGCGCTGGTGGTGATCAGGTTTCTACCGCGCGGAATTTCGGGGTATTTCCAGGACATCCGTTACCGGCACATGGCGAGAGTCGCCTCCTAATGGCTCGCGAGTATACAGGCTTTTGGCGAGTCTTGAACGGACCTCAGGAGATTGGCCGAGGGCCGGTCTTTTGGTGTTTATTTGCCTTTGTGGCGCTAGGGCTGCTCGGGTACCCCTTTTTCGGTTCGGTGTTTGCCTTATCGAACCTGGCTAACTTCTGCCTTTATATTCCGATGGGTCTTGGACTAGCGCTCTTATGGGGATACAACGGCGTCTTGAGCTTTGGACAAGGCGCGTTCTTTGCCATTGCGGGCTATGTGTACGGCATCATCGCAGGGAATCTGCTCGACATCCCTGGCGGGACTTTGTTGGCCGCGGTCGGCGGAATCGCTGCTTCCGCCGCAATAGCCGCGGCATTCGGATACTTTGTATTTTACGGTCAAGTAAGCAATTGGATCATTCCATTGCTGTTGCTCGTCCTGTCGCTGATCCTGGAAACATTCATGGCGCAGACGGCAGGGTATCAATGGCGCGTCGGGAGCGTTCTGCTGGGGGGGTACAACGGAATGACCAATGTCCCCTCTCTTGAAATTGGATCAGCAAATTTTGGCGGCGCCTCTATCGCATTCTATTATCTTGTGGTCGCCCTGATGCTCGTAACCTACCTGGGTCTCAGACTATTGGTGAATTCTCACTATGGTCACGTTGTGGTGGGGATAAGAGACGATGTCGAGCGGACGCGAATGCTGGGATACAACGTAGCCCTTATTCAGATTCAGGTGTTTGTTGTGGCGGCCGCGTTGGCTGGCTTGAGCGGGATTCTGTATGTCTCGTGGGGGAACTACATCAACCCTTCCAGCATGGGCCTACTAGCTGCGACCCTGCCGGTAATTTGGACTGCGGTTGGAGGGCGAAGCAGCCTGCTTGCGGTTCTTTTATCGACGGTGACCTTGCGATGGGTTGCGGACACTCTAGCTGTGAGAGGCGGTGAATATGCTTTCCTTGTCATGGGTCTTCTGCTGCTCGTAACGATGTTATTTTTCCCGGCAGGTATCGTCGTCACGCTAGCGCGGCGCTGGCTGCATCAGAAATCGATGTACCGCGATCTAAAACAGAACGGAGCGCCATGACAATGCCCGCTTCCACTGTGAGCGATGGCCTGGTGGTGTTGGGCGCTAAGGATCTGACAAAGTCTTTTGGAGGAATTCGCGCGGTCGATCACTTGGATCTCACACTCGCGCGCGGCGAGCTCCGCTGCCTCATCGGACCGAACGGCGCAGGCAAGTCGACGCTGTTCGGCTTACTATCGGGTCTGCATCGGCCCGATGCAGGTCACATAGTGTTCAAAGATGAGGACATTACCAACCTAAAGCCATTTCAACGCGTCCGAAGAGGTCTTTGCCAGAAGTTCCAGACTACGCGAATCTACCGGGCATTAACTGTCGCGCAGAATCTCGTGATCGCTGACAGGACACCGCGATCGAGCAGGAGAAAGAATGGCAGACTAAGCTGGGCCCTTAGCACCCTAGGGCTCGACTCGGAGGGCGAAGTGCCAGCAGGGGAGTTGTCGCACAGTCATCAACAGTGGCTCGAAATTTGTCTCGCACTGGCCACGGAGCCTGACCTGCTTCTGTTGGACGAGCCGACCGCGGGGATGACCCCGGAAGAGACAGAATTGACGGCCCAGTTCGTCGTTAATCTGAATCGCCAGGGGCTAACCGTACTCGTGGTGGAGCATGACATGGCGTTCGTGCGTTATATCGCTCAACGGATTACGGTTTTACATTATGGACGCATCTTTACTGAGGGGAGCCTCGGCGAGATCGAGTCGAACCATGAGGTGCGCCGCATCTATTTGGGAGAGCGTTGAACCGTGAGTAGCCCACTCCTTGGCGTGCAAAACTTGGTGGCGGGATACGGAAGTGGCGATATTCTGCAAGGGGTAACCCTTGAAATTTGGCCCGGCGAGATGGTCGCGACGATCGGGCGAAATGGTGTAGGTAAGTCGACGCTGATGAAAGCGATCATCGGATTGCTGTCACTCCGTAGAGGATCCATCTACCTAAGAGGCCAATCCATCACGCACCTGCGCGCCGACCAGCGCGCTGCCCTCGGCATTGGCTATGTTCCTCAAGGGCGGGAGATCTTTCCCGAACTTTCGGTCGAAGAAAATCTGATGATGGGCGAGACTATCAACAGCGCGAAAAGAGCCCTTCGTTACGATCTGGTTTACGAGTATTTTCCCATCTTGCGGGACCAGCGCCGACAAGTGGCCGGAACGTTCAGTGGTGGTCAACAGCAAATGCTCGCGATTGGTCGCGCGCTCGTGGGGGCGCCAAATTTGCTGCTTCTCGACGAACCCTCGCTGGGGATCCAACCCAGCATCATTCAGGAGATCGGCGAGGCCTTGGTTAAGCTGAATCGCGCGGAAGAACTCACGATCCTGCTCGTTGAGCAGAATATGCGCCTGATCGAACATGTTGCGGGCCGCGCTTATGCGATGGATAAGGGCCGCATAATCGCTGCTGTATCCAGGGAGGAGATCTGCGACCGTAATTTGATGCTGCGCTTCGTGTCCGTGTGAAACAAGGGAAACCAATGCCGAAAATAACGTACAGAACCTTCCTCAAGAAGCGCTTTAAAGGCAGCGCGACGAACGTGACTGATATCTATCACGCGGTGCGGAACATTCCCTACGGCTCGACCGGGGAACGTGACCCCGTAAAGGTCATCGCAAACAATCTCGGTTCTTGCTCGGGCAAACACATCCTTCTCCGCGACTTGTTGCGGGAGGCCGGCTGGGAGCCCGAAATCATTACCATGTTCACGCATTTCAATCGAGGCATTCCTTCGCATCCCGCCATGCCGGCAGAGCTGCGTGCGATGATCGAGGGTGAGGATGTGTGCGATTTTCATCATTACGTCCGCGTCCGAATTGGTGAGGGTTGGCACAAGCTCGATGCGACCTGGCACGACGCCTTGATCTCCTATGGTTTTCCTGTCAACCGAGACTGGAAGGGACATAGCGACACGGTTCTCGCGGCAACGCCCATACGCGAGTATCCCGCAGTGGAGGATCTCGCGGCCTGGAAGACGCAGTTGGTGACACAGCTTACATCCGGCCAGCGTGAACTTCGGGCAAAGTTCTTCACGCGATTGACCGAGTGGATGATGACGCTCTGACGAAGGCTTGCATGGCGCAGACGGCGAAGGACATCTTCGTAGGAATCGACGCAGGTACCACGGGCGGCAAGGTTGCTCTGTTCGACGCCCGCGGCAACGAACTTGGCGGCGGCTATTGCGAGTATCCCTGCATTTATCCGCATCCCGGTTGGGTTGAGCAGGACGTCGAGGAGGTCTGGAGGGGAATCTGCCGGGCAAGCCGTGCCGCTCGCGTGGCTGCCAACGTTGCGGATGACGCTATCCGTTCGATCGGATTCTCGAGCCAGCGCGGATCTTTTATTCTTCTTGATGAGCGAGAGCATCCGCTCGCTCCAGCTGTGCTCTGGAACGACAGCCGGGCGAAAGAGATGGAGCGCGTGCTTATGCAGCGCATCGCGCCCGAGCGGTACCGACAGATTACGGGCATGCCCGTTTGCGGAAGCTGGGCGATTTCGAAACTGGCATGGCTGCTCCACAATCGCCACGAACTGATGGAGCGCGCTCGTCACATCTGTAACGGGCAGGAATACTTCCTACGTCGCTTGGGTGCAGACGTACTGGAGTCTGATCCGTCCGCGCTCACACTGAACGGCATGCTCGACATTCGCAAATTGGACTGGAGTGAGGAGGTCTGTCAGGCGGCGGGCATCGATCTGACGCGTCTCCCACGGGTGGGTAGGCCTGGCACAATGGTCGGGCGCTTGTCCAGGGCCGCTGCTGAGGAGACCGAGTTACCCGCGGGCATCGCGTTGTGCCGCGGGGGCGGAGATCAGCAATGCGCAGCAGTCGGCGCGGGTGTAATCAGACAGGGTTTAGCCGAAGTTACGATCGGGACCGCGGCAATGATGGTCGCCCATTTGGAGGATCCTGCGCTCGTGATGGGCGCGGCACCGTACATCGGTGGACACGCAGTTCCGGGCAAATGGGACGCCGAAGGGGGCGCCTTCTCAATCGGCAGCTGCCTAAAATGGTGGCGCGACAATTTCGGCCAGATCGAGCGCACCCGAGCCGAGCAGGAGGGGACCAGCGTCTACGACATACTCATCGCCTCTGCCCGGGAGGCGCCCGCCGGCAGCCGGGGAATTATCTTCCAACCGTTTTTCGCAGGACAGCTAACTCCGTATTACGACACTACCGCGCGGGGTGCGTTCCTTGGTCTGGAGCTAGATCATGATCGGGCTTGTCTTTTGCGGGCCATGCTTGAGGGCTGCGCCTGTGAGGTGCGCTTGATGGTTGATGGTGTGGCAGGCGACCTCGAGGGCGGTATCTCGGAGTTGCGCGTGACTGGAGGCGCTAGTCGTTCGGACCAGTTTATGCAGGTGCACGCCGATATACTGCGTCGCCCCCTGGTCCTGCTGCGCAATCGCGAGTGCACGGTGCTTGGCGCTTCGATCTTGGGCGCAGTCGGCGGCGGGTACTTTGCAAGTATCCATGAGGCTGTCCAGGCGATGGTGGCAGTCGATCGAACGGTGGAGCCGGACCCCGCGACGGCCGATATCTATGGTCGGTTGTTCGAGGTCTTTCGCTTCTGCTACGAGACGGCCGCCGAGGGGGGCCTCTATGAGGCCATCCACGAGTTCCAGCGTAAGTATTTCTAGCCTTCGTGTCACGCGCATCCATGGGCAAAAGGGAACTGATGCCCAGAGCTTAGCAGCTAGCTAGTGCCTGAACTACGCCATAGCCGATCTCGGCCAGGTCGTTAACCGCGCGGTTAGTTACACGCTTACGAAGCAAGAGCAATGCCCCAAAATTCGATTCAAGCGCGTTTCGCTATTGCCGTAACGTAGCTAGGTCCGTGTCACAGACCGACCAGAGCTTACGCCTTCCCGAGGTAGTCCTTACTAATCGCAGCGCCGACGGAATATTTGGGATCAACAAAGTTTCCCAATCGCACGATTCCAATCTCGGTCAAAAGCATGTAGGCATCCCAGCGATCAAAGCCGTATTCCTTTTCCATCCATAATACCAACTCAGTATAGGCGATGCGCACCGCATCCTCGAGCGGACGGGCGCTCCCAATTGCCATGATGACGCGCTCGTTTTCGAGGCGTGGCCAGCTCATCGTCCAGGCCTTGATTAGGTCCACACGTATCGTCGTGTGAGTAGCGAACTCAACACCTACACCACACAATTCGCCATCGCCCTGACAGGCATGTGCATCACCGATGAATATTCGGGCGCCGGGCGAACGCACGGGAAGATACGTGATACTATCAGGCCCAATATCCGGAATATCCATGTTTCCACCATGGTTGTCGGGCGTTAGCGAGTTAATCGCATCAATCTCCGGCGAGCAGCTTAGCGTGCCGATATGTGGACGATAAGGTAAAGTTATATTTTTGCTCCAGTAGATGCCGTTCTCGTCCAAATCGACTTTCTTCACTTTTTCCGGCAGTGGTTCATTTAGCGTCGCTGTATAATCGGTGCTAGTGAGCCCGCCGAATCGCGGGATCAGGCATACCGTGCCGCGCGGGTTTTTCCCTCGAGGCAGGATTGATTCAATATACACGGCCACCACATCCCCTTTCTCCGCACCTTCGACCATAATTGGTCCACATTGCGGATTGAGGAACGGTATAATTAACTTCTGCGACGGCAAATCTTTCTCGGTTTTAATGACACCCTCAAAGGCGTCCACCGTCTCCACGACAACTCGATCACCTGGATCGATGTTCAAAACGGGATCGGAGTACGGCCCCATAGTATACTGGAACTTCCCTTGAAGCTTCTCAGTTAGCTCGTGCGTCTTCCCAACTTTTCCATTGGAGATGCCACGAGTATGCATAAGCGATTTCTCTAACCAACTCATATGGCTCCTAATTTAGAAATTATGTCTCTTCTTTAACGCTTCGGTCCATTGTGTAGTCTCCGTCGGCATTGAAACCTTGCGTGCGCTGTCGAGCGGGCTCGGAAAAAGAAGCCAGTTGAAGCACGCCAAAGTATGAGGCCGTCCACACAAAATATCGACCAAAGAATCGCGCAAATAAATTCCCAAAGTCACACCCCGATCAACGACAAGCGCCCAAGATTAGGTATGCGTAACCTCTTTATGCAGGTTATTTCTTCCGGCGCTTCTTTTCCCACCGAACAATTTCCCGAGTCCCGGCATTACCCCACGCGAGATTCGGTGTAATAATTGTTTGTGACGTTAATGTCGACATGTGAGCGCCTTGCTGGCGGCGTGTATGCCATGTGCTTAGTTGACCGGACTGCACCAAACCATTGCCGGCACCCAATTTGGCGGGATCGGACCCGGTCTAAGCCCGCGGCAGGCATTGTCTCTCGGTTTGAAAGTCGATCAAGACGCAATTCCACCAGCCCTGATCCTTGAGCTAAAGCGAGGGCGTTTAAATCTCGATGATCCCGCAGTAACTCTTGAACTACTACGCCATAATGCCGTCCTTGGGCTAACCGGTTTTTTTGGCTCTCAGGGCAAACTACAGTCGGTCGGGATTCAATGTGCGTTGTGCCATTCAACGCAATTTCCAATCGAGAACCGCAGAGACGTAAAAGAGGAACTGCCAAAAGAGGATTGGGAGGCGATAAATCCTTGGCGGGTCTGGTTCATTAATGATCGAGGAGCATTACAAATACTTCAATTATCCTTGAGCGGGTTTGCCGGATTGTTATCAGAGTTTTCGCTCTGTTTCTTTGCTAGTAGGGTTGGGCGCCTGAGCTGGTGCATTGCTTCGGTAATTGCTAAGCCATCTTTCAATTGTCTGAGCTGTGCCGGCGTCGCCCGGTTCAAGTTATCGATTTTGAACACGTCGGGCGGGATGAGGGCGTGCAATCGATCGAGTTTCTCGTTGTCCGGGAATTCTTCAGACAGCATGATTTCGCAGACCTTCTCTTCAATAGTCATGGTTCAATAGCGGCGCCTTTGACGTGCCTGTTCAGTTTGCTCGGTTGTATGCGGGTGGGCCGCTCCGCCGAAAGCGCGGAGTCTCATAGCTGGTGCCTGGGGGAAAGGGATATATGAATCCGACCCGTGTTTCACGCTTTTTGCCCAAAGCTCTGTATTCGATACGAGCGTAAAAATAGAGAAAGCTTTTGGCAGTGCGGATGGACTCTATCTCTTCAGTAGTGAGTCTGGATTTTGGCCACAATGGAACTGCTTTAGGAAAAGAGTCTCCTGGAACAAGGAGCATGCTCTCCAGCGACTCCTTCGTTCCATAGTCTGGCTCTTCCGGCAGATTTTTGAATTCGCTTTTGTCGAGGTTGATGTAACGCGCAGCGATTTTAGTGACATGCGCGGGCGTCCGCCCGACATTCTTTATAGCAGCCCGAAAAACGTTCAGGGTAGCCGGTACACCAGGCTGCTCGGGAAGCAAGATGGGTTCCCAGCCTTCCGGTTTGTCCGGTGTGATTATCATCCAAGCTCGCTCCGCAGTCTTTTGCGTAGTGGCTTGTTGCCGAATAGCGATCCAAGTGACCGTGAACAACAAAGTTTGAAGTACGCCAACGACTACCAGTCCCCAGCCACTGCCGTCCGATGAAGTCGGATTGCCCTTGTCGTTTTTGCCTTGATTCTGGACGCTACCGGCTGTCTGGCTGGCGCTATCCAATGCCTTCTCTGGGACTGGGGACGGTGTCTGTGTGACAGCCCAGATCAAAGTGATTATCACCAAATATTTCAGCATTGGCTAACTGATCCGGTACATCTCTCCGTTTTTGATTCGAGCCGCGTCACTCGAATTCGGCGAATACCATCGAGCCGATCATTTCGTCC
Source organism: Verrucomicrobiota bacterium (assembly GCA_041167675.1). Taxonomy (GTDB): domain Bacteria; phylum Verrucomicrobiota; class Verrucomicrobiia; order Chthoniobacterales; family JAFAMB01; genus DASTDH01. The sequence goes on along the minus strand of JBEEIB010000513.1, from coordinate 1,987 downwards.
CGGCAGTAGTCCTGCAACGAGAGGTGTCGGCTTTTCGCCTGGCGTTTGATCTTGGCAGAATCCGCCGGCGTATGCGGGATAATGGCAACGGAGTATCCCTCTTCGGGATAGGGAAAGGTATAGAGTGGTTTTGGGGATGAGTTGGGTTTCATGGGTTGGGGCTTTTGAATCGTCATTCAGGGCTCCAGCGACCCGGTCTTAACGGTAGAGGCTTAAGCGTATTCAAAAAGTCGCATGAAACCGAAATCCATGTGAAGGTTCTGGTGGCAGTGAAACAAGGTTAATCCCGGGTTATCCGCCAGAAAGTCGACGTCCACCCGGCTAAAGCCTTTCACGAGGACGGTGTCCTTAAAGATACCGGATGTTTCTTTTCCGTAGATCTTTGTGATCTCGAAGTTGTGCCGGTGCAAATGCAATGGGTGCATGTCGTCACTCTTGTTGACGAAAGCGAGGCGATAGCGGCGACCCTGCTGAATCTTAATCGGCTCGCTCTGATCGTAAGGTTGTCCGTTGATTGTCCAGATGTTGAATCCACCTTTACCTCCATTGATTTTCCCGATCTCCATCGGAATTACTTCTTCGGGCGCGATCGCTGATTTGGATTCACCAAACAGGAGGTAATTCCAATCTGATTTGCCCGGAGAATGCCACTGCGGTTTGCCCTTTCGTCCCGCGTACTCCACGACGACCCCCATCCCACGATTACGATCTTCGTCCACCGGGGTACCCAGGATCCAAACGCCCGGGTTCTTCATCTCCACGATCGCGTCAACTCGTTCGGCTGATCCGAGCTGGAGCACTTTAACCTTATTCGGTCGAGGAACAGGATTACCATCCAGTGCCACCACATGAAATTCGTGACCTGGCAAGGCCAGCTGAATCGTTTCTGTAGCGCTAGCGTTCAGGATGCGAAACATCACTCGCTCACCCTCCTTAACTCGGATCGGATCACCGTATCCGAGGCATCGACCGTTAATGGTAAAGGTCTGGTAACCGATTTCCCAACCGTTGGATTTCTGAGTCCTATCGGCCTTTACTTCGGGTTCCAGAGCTGGGTCCTCTGGTTTGCCCTCCTCCTCTTCCATCTCACCGGTACCGTAGAAAGGGTCAAACTCGTGCGTGGCCAGAAACACTTCCTGATCATAGCTGCCGGAATCGTGATTCGGCTCGACGTAGACGATTCCGAACTGTCCCGTGTACAACCCGCTGTAAAGATTGCTTCCAGGCATCACGTGGGTATGGACCCAGCGAATCCCGGTTGGCCGCGGAGTGAATTGATAACTCACTTGCCTACGAGGGGGCACAACGATGCTCTTCTCTTCGCCGGCACCATCGACTTCCGAAGGGATGAATTGACCATGCCAATGGACGAACTCAGGCGTATCAGTGTCGTTAAAGACCTGGACCGAGACTGGTTGCCCTTCTCGTAAACGGATCAGCGGTCCTGGGACTTGGCCATTGTAGCCGATTGTACTGATGGTCTTGTCCTTAGTGACGTCGACTAACACCGGGCCGATTCGCAAACTCACTTCTGCCGGTCCGCTCTTCACCGGAGGCGTTGCAGTCGCAGAAGCGATCGGCATCTGCATCGAGTTTTGCGCCCCAACAGAGGTTGGGAGCATAAAGCCTCCCCCCGCCAAGGCGCTAGCCAGTAAAAATTGCCGGCGCGAAAAAGTATTGTCTTCGTGCTCTTTCATAGTTCGTCGATCTTCCAGGGGAAGGGGTCTTAAGCCAACGGATTTCGTCTGGGTCGGAGCGAAATCTCAACCGCAAATGAGACCTTCTTGACTGAACGTGATGACTAACGCTTGTCAATAACGAAACACGATAGCGAATCAGCTGATTACACTTGATGCGCGGCTCGGTTCTGAGTCAAGATCATGAGTTGCGGATTGCACGAATGCGTCGAAAAGCCCTACAAAGAAAACCTAAGGAGCCTGATCACCGCGAGTTTGTCAGCGGTTTTATCCGATTGCACATTCTCCAC
>JBEEIB010000512.1:0-5926 GCA_041167675.1 Verrucomicrobiota bacterium | reverse complement strand
CGAGCGTATAACGTTCGTACGAAGGGATCACACCAGCCAAGGCATGACGCACGAGATCCTCTGCAAGCTCCTTAGCAATAGAAAGCTCGTCTAAGTCGTCCTTGGTTTCTGTTTTGTACTTATCGATATTCCGGCCCGGAACCAGAACGATTACCCGCTTCTGATGACCGGCAGCTACCAGCGTGGCGATCGCCTCCGTGTAGATATCGCTTGAGGAGTAGATATCGCTTGAGGAGTAGATATCGCTTGAGGACATTATGGACCGAGGATACACCCTGCCCCGAGAGGGAAAAAGAAATATATTATTAAGGGTCTCGCGGAGTCGATCGAGCGTCAGAGTTAACGTTGGCCAGCAAAACGCGCCTGCAATCCGACAGCGATTGGAGCCGGAGAAATGACCGGATTCAAGGACGATGGAACGCCGTTTTTCGGAGATTCTATTGCCATAAAAAGTCGTTTTTCATGACCCATTGAACGAGCTGGCTACTGCTCAAAGGATCTATCACAGCTAGCCTTGGAGCTGCCCATGCCAGTGACGACAACTCGCTCCACCTGTTCATCCCTTCTGTTTGAACAAATATTAGCAAGGGGTTCTTCGGACGTTCTTTGGACGAGGCGGTTCGGTCCTGAACACCGAGTAATTCGGGATCGGAGAGCGGGATGGAAAGAGAAACTCCCAACCATAGCGGAGCAGCAGCGACGGAATTTTGCCGCAACCTTTAACGTACAGGAATAGCTTGCGGGATTCGCAACCCAGCCGCGCCTTGAACATGTCCGCCGTTTGTCCGACTTCGATCCAGTCCGGAGCCCCTTTCATCGCGGCGTCCAGGTGTTGGAACATGAGGTTAAAATAAATGTCTGCTTTATCGGTTAAGGAGTAATCCATTCCGCAAAAGAGAAAGTGGTGAACCAAGCCGTTGCGGAGACCCCAGTTCAACGCGACTACACACTCCCCGTCATAAATCAACGTCAAAGAAGTCTGGTTTGGGAATTGGCGGACAAGCTCCAGAAAGAACTCCCTCGGCAGAACTTCAAGTTGAATTTCAGCGCGAGCCACCACGGCTTCATACAGCTTGTGAACATTCTCGGTATAGCGCGGAATGATTTCTATCGGGGTATGCAGGTTCACCACGCGCAAACCGGAGCGTTCGAATTTCCGCTGTGATCGTGCAATATCGTTGCGGTAATGCGACTTCAGGGCTGCGCAATAGGCTCCGAAATCCGTGAAGCGCCTTTTCAGCTCGTGCATCGCCGGGCACTCGGCGCGGCGGTAGCCGAGTTCGAGAAGCGAGAGCATCTGCTGCGCTGAGGACTCGTCGAATTCCTTATAAACGATGAAGCGGGCGTTTTCCCTCACCGCCAGCTCGTCGAGTATCTTATCAAGAAGCTGCAAGACGACCCGCGGATCGGCAGTAGTAGCAAAGAGGAGATGTTTTTGACCGACTGACACCGGCAAACCGCAAAAAAGAATTTTCATCCTCGCCAAGGAAGGAAGCACGCAACGCCCGACTTCGAAGATTCTTTTTACGGCTGAGCTTGCCAGCGCGGTGAGATCCACTCGAAACGTGCATAAGCTTGTCCAAGCGACGGGTTCTAAGTCCGTGTCATAAAAGATAACGTGCCAAAACTTACTCTCATTGCCGAGGGTCTTTTCTACCGTCAAAAGAAACTTCCGATCCATGAAGACGGTCGGCATTTCGCGGAAACATCTTTCCCAATCTTCATTGGAAGCATCTGCAATCGAATCAAAAATGCGGTAAGTATATGCCATGTTGAATCAAAACTGATGGTATGCAGAATGACCGTTGCCGATTCGCCAAAGCCGCTCTACCGACGTGCTCTCACTTTCAGCTCCGGGATCTGACATAGCTATTTGATATCACTCCGTTGCTCGGAGTGTTCTCATGGATGTTACCGAGCGTGAACCCGTGTTTTTCCGCCATGGCCATTGCGCGTTCCACTCCGCTCAAAGTCACCGAACCGTAGGAACCGTGCGTCGATGCCCCTTCAAGGCCCATCAAGAGTGTTTCGCCCATACACGCGAAGACATGACCCTTGCTCAAAGGGATCCCGCCAATCGAAAAGTCGTGGTCGTGCGGCAGCTTGACGACGCCGCCCGTGATGACTAAGACGTCGGGCCGCTTGATTTTAACTTCCTCGGCCACGTCGGCTGGGAGCGAGATATCGCAAATGGCAACCGGCCCGGCGCTCAGGTGATGCGGATAGATGAGAGGCTCTGGGCTATTCGATGCGGTCACTATGAGTCGGCAACTCGAAAGCTCCTCGAGTTTGTCCGCTACGCGAACGGACGTTTCTGGTGCGGCCTGACGGATAGTATCGAGCAGCGGTTCCAGTTTCGCCGAATTTAGATTGCGGACGATGAGAACGATTTCCTTAACAAGAGGCGCTACGATCAGAGCGTAAGTACTGGCGATGTTACCGTTCGCTCCCACCACGGCGAGCCGCGTCTCCGACAACTCGATCGCCAGTTCTCTTGCCGCTTCTTTCAGCGCGCTGACGCCCATTCCAACGGTGAGCGAATTGCCGCTCGTCAACGCCACACCCGTGGTTTTTATGCGACGACAATTGCCTGTCACGACGGATGTGTAGCCGCCAAAGCCGACGACCTGGCACTTGGCCGCTTTCGCGAGTTCCACAGCAGCCTCGATCTTCTTGTGAATCCATTTGTAATCCCGGCTTGCCATCGCGTGTGCAATCTGTCGCGAGGTGAGGTTGAATCCAACGAAGCTCAAATGCACTTCGTCTCCGGTTCGAGAGCGGACATGGAGGCGATCGAATATCGTCGGGGCGATGATTCGCGCGCTGTTGTCGAGATATTCCTCCAGTTCATCCGGTTCGAGGACACTTAATGAGGGTTCAAGAAACGTTGCATGCTCATCCAGAAGCAGATGTCCGAGGAACGCCACACGCCGGACCGTCCGGGGCGCTTCCTGTTTGTCGGGACGTGGCACGCTGTTGTAATCAATCACGACTTCGGGCACGCGACGGATTTGGTGACCGGTCAGGTGGACCACATCCCCGGCACGGAGCGCTTCGCAAAGGGCCCCGGCGGCGCGGACGAACCGGATTAGGTCGTGCTCGGTGATGTAAGCGGAGGGCTCAATCCGGAGCGTGCATGGATCGCTGAGGGTAGGAACCACTCGAATATCATGCACATTGAGAAGATAGGCCGCGGCGAAGTAGCCGAGATAACCCTGCCGGGAAAGCACCCGCAGCGTGTAGAACCGGGAATCCGAATGGTCCTGCAACTCGAAGCCGATCATCAACCCGTGGCTGCGGACTTCCCTGATTTCGTCGGGGTATATTGATCGCAATTCTTCGAGTTGGTCTGCGAGGAATCTTCCGAGAGCGGCGCAGCGCGTCGGCAGCTGATCACGCTCCAGTAACTCCAAAGCCTTGCAAGCAATGTCGCAACTGAAGTCGTCCTCCGCAAAAGTCGAAGTATGCTTGATCGAAAAATCTTCCACGAAACGTTGCCGCTTCACGAGCAGGGCTCCGATCTTGGCCAGCCCGCCGCCAAGCGATTTTGAGAGACAAAGATAGTCCGGCTCGAGTCCCATTTGCTGGGACGCGAGAAACGTTCCCGTCCGCCCCATACCGCTCTGAATTTCATCTACGACAATGGGAACGCCCGCCCGGTGGCAGAGCGCGGAGATCCATTGGACAAATTCGTCGGGCAACCGTCGGACTCCACCTTCACCGGCGATCGGCTCCAAAAAAACCGCCGAAACACTTTCGATTTCCGACTCAACGGCGTGGCAGCCGGCCGGATCGGAGGGATCGAGAAACCGAACTTGGGGGCCGTGACCGCCGTATGGTTCGCGGTAGGACCAAGTAAACTGAATGGCACCCAGCGTCTTTCCGTGAAACGCTCCCTTGACCGCCCAAAAAATCGGACGAGGCCGTTCCAAGAGCGCGTGTTTGAGAGCTGCCTCGATGGTTTCAGCGCCTGAATTGGTGAAGGTGACCACGTAGTCTCCGAGTTGGTGGCAAAGCGATTCAGCGAGCCGGCCGGCGCCGGGCCGGCAAGAGGCTTGAGCATGAAAGGGACGTTTCTCCTCGAAATGCCGGTGAGCCACCGCCACCAGTTCGGGGTGATGATGGCCAAAGAGATTTGCGCCGTAACCGCCGACCAGATCCAACACAGGGACCAGACGATCGTCGCGGCGTTGCCACAGGTAGTCCCCTTCAGCGCGTTCGTAGATCGCATCCAAACCGATGGATTGCAGCAATGGGACCAGTCCGGGTCGGCAGAAATGCTGATACCTTTCTACATTGTCAGATGTAGAATCGAAGGCCCCTTGGGTCGCGCGCAATGAGGATCTCGGCGCGGCCGTCGGGCCTCCCGAGTGAAGCAGCGTGGGAGAGTTGCCGTTTTTGGACAGAAGCGCGGCAAGCGATTTGAAGTAGATTTTAGAAACAGTTTGCATATTCGAATTTTTTTTGCTTGTCGGACGGCTTCAGTTTTGTGGATTCGGGTTTCCGCCTTGGAAAACCTTGCAATCGCCACGAGGTACGGCGCGCATATTGTTCAGCGCTGCCTGTTTGCCTCTTTTTGAAGGATTGAACCAGTAGCCGATCCTTCTATAGGTTTGAAATATAAGTTTCCTATGTCTAGGATAGCAGCGGCCTATGGAGCCTCAGCTCTGCTATTTTGCTACCGTCGCTCGGACAGGCAACTTCCTGATACGGCGGCGAATCTCGGTGCGCAGGCGCAGCCGGACATCGTTGTTAGCCGCGTCCGAGATTAGCGCCAGCAACTCTTCCGGTGAATCCATCGTTGCCAGTTTCGTCCGTAGGCTTTCAACTTCGTGCGACAACTCTTCGGAATCGCCGAATCCAGAGACTCCCAAGCAATGACGGTAATAGCTAGGATCGTTCTCACTTCGGAGCTTTTCTTCTAACTGTCGCTCCGCCATCTCGTGATGAGTTGATGGTCGGCATTGGCAGACTAAGCTTCTGGCCGGGCGAGACATGGTACAGTTGCGAGTTTTTTGATTTTACCGCAGATCGATACTTTCTTGAAGGTGGCGTTTTTCTGAAATTTAGTCACCCCTCTCAGACGTTTTGATTCAGGCTGGCCAAGCGGATCCGCGAATCACGCTGCAGAAGTTACCGCGCCTGAAGGCCGGGTTCTTATCTGCGAGCACGTCGGCCTTAACGTTGCCAAATGTGGTCTCTGGCTTGTGCCTTATCCCGTCGTAGAAAGCTTGGATGATGTCTTCCTTGAAATGATCGGTGCGCGGGTGTGCATGCACGACAGCGTCGCGTTCAACATCGCTATACTGAGCGTGAGTGAGACCGAGCACGTCCATTTCGACGCCAGCAGTTACTAAGGCGATTACCGGATGCATGTGCGGTGGAATACCGGGCGTCGTGTGCAGGGCAATCGCGGTCCAGACGATATCGATATCCTGTTGAGCGATCCCATGGCGACGAAGGAAATCGCTAGCAGCGTTCGCACCATCAACTTCGAACCGCTCATGGGCGCTGCTGTGTTGATGGGTCAGGCCCATGTCGTGAAACATCGCGCCCGTATAAAGTAACTCCGGGTCAAATTTAAGACCACGGTGCTTACCGGCTAGTGCCCCGAAATAATAAACCCGGCTCGAATGGTGAAACAGTAACGGAGATTCAGTGTCCCGAACCAGTTCCGTAATTTCACGTGCGAGTTTGCTGTCGGGAATACGGACGTCTGCTATTGAGTTAGTCATCAGCCGACTTCTAGCTCGATCAAATTGATCCAGCTACGCCAACCACCCGACAATTCGTGCCATGCCGGCCTCAGATGCCGGAGGAGCGAGAAAGACTCGAAGTTTTGCGGGGCGATAAAAAGGGCGGTTGCGATGCGGAAGCTTGATCGTCTCTTCTACCCAAACCTCCGTCATCTTGTCGTCGTCATTGG
>JBEEIB010000511.1:0-3898 GCA_041167675.1 Verrucomicrobiota bacterium | reverse complement strand
GCCCGAGCCGCGGTGAATAGCCTCAACTGGACTATTTCAGTGCCCGCGGACCGGATCAAAATTTCTGTATCCAAAGGATGGGTCACTCTCGAAGGCGAAGTCTCGTGGCAATTTCAAAAATCCGCCGTGGAAAGCGCGGTTAAGCGCCTGACCGGAGTTAAGGGAATCAGCAATCTCATTACCGTAAAGCCGCAAGTAAGCAGGGGCGAAGTTAAGACTGCCATCGAGGCCGCGTTGAAACGTAGTGCTGAAGTCGATGCCAATCGCATTACCGTCGAAACAGACGGAGACAAAGTTATCTTAAAGGGTACGGTACGCTCGTGGAATGAACGCGAGGAAGCCGAGCGCGCGGCATGGTCCGCTCCCGGCGTTCGCCATGTTGAAAACAAAATCACGATTGGTTCCTTTGCGGCGGCAGCCTAGCTAAATTCGGACCGAATTTATTCCACGGGTTGCAGAAGGCCATCGATTTGAAGAGAAAGTTATCAAGGAGAAGTTATGAAGAACGGAATGAGCGTCGCATTGCCCGTAATAGCCACCGTATTGTTGGGTCTTGGCACGTTCTCTTGTAATTCCACAAAACCGGCCGGAGATACTACTTCGGCCGACGCGTCAACAAAAACACAGCCGGCAACCCAGCCCCAGTCTAATCTCGACACACAGCGCCAGCAGGCCGAGCAGCAAGCTAGGCCAGGCGTAGAGAAAGAACGGAAAAAGGCCGAGGACGAAGCAGGAAGAAATCAGGACCAAGATGCCATGGCGGCAATATTCGAGACGCAGAAAGCGATCGACGCCATCGCCTCCAACAAATCGGACCAGGCTCTCGCTGCTATCGAACGAGCCACCGGTAAGATCAACGTCCTCTTGGCACGTAATCCCGCGACAGCCATCATTCCCGTCAGCGTAAACGTCGACATCATCGACGCTGCCCCGCACGACGTTAAACTCATCAAGGACCTTGGGCAGCACGCATCGACAGCCGTGGCCGCTAAAGATTACCCGGCCGCGCGTGTTTTGCTGGCAGCGTTGACCAGCGAAATTCGCGTGCGTACCTATAACCTGCCCTTGGCGACATATCCCGAAGCCCTGAAAGCGGCGGCGCGCCTTCTCGATCAAAAGAAACAGCAAGATGCCAGCGATGTATTGCTGACCGCCCTTAACACTTTACTGGTGGTCGATCGAGTCACCCCATTACCGCTGGTGATTGCGCGAGAAGCCATTAACTCCGCCAAGGCGCAAAGTCAGAATGACAAACAAGTGGCGCAAACGCTCGTGCAGACCGCCAAGAATGAAGTTGAGCGCGCCAAGGAACTTGGCTACGCGCCGCAAGCCCCGGAATACGAAGACTTGCGCGCCGACATTTCAAACTTGGAGAAACAGCTCAAAGGTAATTCCGACGCCGGCTCCTTGTTCGCCAAACTCGAGGATAAATTATCGGCGTTCATGAAGCGCCAATCGCAACAGGAGCGTCGCTGATTGTTGATTTGCGGAAACCCTCTTCAAAGCGCTTTGTTGGATTGGTCTTAGTTAGATAGGCATGAAAAATCTAGTTCGAACAATTAAAGGAGAATAGCAATGGCAAATCTCGCGAGAAGACAAAATACGTTTAACGAGTTGTTTGATTTGAGGAGTAGCTTCGATCATTTATTCAATAGGGTCGCTAATAATTCAACGGGCGCCGATGACCAATCTGCAAGATTGATTTTCGCCGTGCCCCCCATTGAGGCCTGGATCGACAACGACAAAAAGGAATACCACCTGAGCATCGCGGTACCGGGAATTGATCCCAAAGAGGTGGAGCTAAAGGTTCATGGCAATAACCTCACCGTCGTTGGGGAGCATAAGAGCAGTGATGAGAAAAAAGGTAAGGACTATCTGGAGCAGGAGTTCTCTTACAATCGCTTCGCGCGATCAATCGTCCTGCCGCCAGGTGTACAGGCGGACAAGCTCAGCGCTGAATACAAGGATGGTGTTCTGGAAGTTAGCGCACCGCTTAGCGAATCTGCTCTGCCAAAAAAAATAGAAATTAAATCGTCAGGCCAATCGCAAGGCCGATCATCAGGCCAGGCGAAGAGCGCCGGTGCTTAACGAAGAATAAATTTCACCCCGTGGACAGCCGGGCCTTGAGTCTAGCGTTAGCGCTACTCGGACCCGGCGTGCACGAAGCTAATTATTTGCTCGTAGCGAGCCGTGGAATTAGTGCGGGTCGTCAGAAACCCTTGAAACAGCGATGAAGATACCAAAGATATTTACAGTATGTCTCCAAACTCTAGGGATCTTGTGTCTCCCAGCCATTTCGACTTTCGCTCAAGAATACTCGCCGCAAGGTGACTCAACCGCCGGCACGCCGGCACGTGCTGCCCGCATCAGTTATTTGAAGGGAAGGCGTATCTCCAGTCCACAGGCTGTTGAGACTGCTCGATGACGTGGCGCCGTGATTCCACTTTCAAGCGATGCTTCAGATTCGCGCCTTTGGAATTTTGCACTTGCATTTCGGCTTGATCGCCGTTCCATTCCGATTTTGCCTTGCCACGCGGGTGTAGGCGGATGTACTGGAAGTGCGCCTTGGATTTCGTGCAATGCGCTTTTCTGGCTGCTAGAGCCCGAATTGAGCAGGGAGAAGCGTTCGACGCATAAGCCAGGCTTCTAAATCGGAAATTCCGGTAGAATTCCTTCCACATTAACTAGACACTCGGCCGCCATGAGTGGTGGGTTCGGGTGGCGCTCTACATCTTGTGCTGCATCTCCTCATCTAAGGAGAGTGTCAGACTTTCGATTCTGCGGGACAGGGAAAGAAATACTCCAAACTGAGCCGCCACTTCGTGCGACTTTCCCGAATAGTAAGTCCGAATTGTCTGATCTAGAGACTTGACGGAGCGTCTGAAATTATCGCTTCCCTCCGATGTTTTCCCCTCCATCCGGTCTGCCATGCCATCCAACGTTGTGGCGAATTGTTGATCGAATTCTTGTTGCGCCATAGCTACGGGCTTTGGCAGTTCAAAACCGGGAAGCTGGACGCGGTACTTCAACAAGGCCATTCGCGTCAGGAAAAGCATACGCAACTGCGGCTGCCACTGGCGGATTCGATCGCGTAATGCGAGGTCCTGTTGCCGGGATGAGCCGAATTCAAACAAAACTCCGTCGGCCAGACTCCTCACCTTGTCAAAATTCGCATTGATCGTCTCGCGAAGAGCGTAGCTGCGTTGGTTGGCAATCTTTAGCTCCCTTGAAAGCGGTTCCCTCGCAACTTCAGCCAGTAGTCGCAGATTAGAAATAAATGTTCGTTTCATCTCCACTGCTGCTGGCGCGCCCCATAACTGGTCAAAGACAAGCCACATCATAAACAGTCCGAGCAGAATGCCAACGATGCGGTCCCTTGCGATGGAGAGCGATGTCTGCACGGCGAATTCCTGCAGGTTGATGAGGTAGAAAGCCACAGCGACCTGCAACCCGAAGTAAGACAACCGCGGGCTACATGTGACGAACCAGGAAGCCAGGGCCGTGACGAGTACGAAAAGAACAGTGAATCCCGCAATCGAGTCGAGGTAGGGAAGAATGAATATCTGCGAGCCCATCCCGATAAGAAAGCCACCCACCAAGGCTCCGGCGAAACGCAAAATCTGTTTCTGGCGAGATGCGCCGATCGTGGACAGCCCCGTCAGCAGGCATGTCGTTACCGCCGAGCTGATACCCGGCCAGGCGATGGAGTCGTAGATGATGTAACAGAGGCTCGCCGCAAGGCAGCCTTTCAGCGCGAATTGAAGGTGCTCAGGGTTGGTGAGCGCGTCCGCGGCGAAAAGCTTCAATCGCGATGAGTCGGCTGAAGGGGAAAGGTGCTCATCCATCGATTGAGAACCTGCAAATGCTTGTGGAATTAGCGCGACTATTTTCTCCATCT